>CAJBCV010000026.1 GCA_903951635.1 uncultured Planctomycetaceae bacterium | reverse complement strand
TCGCCTCCCGCGCTCATGGGGACCGCGGGCGGGGAGCCGACAGAGTCGCCGGGATCACCGGCGGCCAGCCCGTGCCGATCGGTGGACGATCGCGGTGGGGGCGGTTTAGGCTGTCCCCCCAGAAGGAGTTCCACGGGCCTCTCCGGAGCGTCGCGTCACATCAGACTTCTTCGCAGGGTACCGTCATGTCTGACTTCAATCCCTACGCCCCTCCCGCCGACATCAGCGACAGTGGCGGCCGGTGGGGCGGAGCCGACGATGGCGGCGGGCTGTGGCGGGAACGATTTCTGCTCGTCATGGACAGGACGGCCACACTCCCGGCCGATCGCTGCATCGTCTGCAATGCCCCCGCCACGGGGAAGCCGCTGCGCCGCAAGCTCTCCTGGCACACGCCGTGGTGGTACCTCCTCGTGCTTTTCAATCTCCTCGTCTACGCCATCGCGGCGATGATCGTGCGGAGAAAAGTCGACCTTCGTGTCGGCCTCTGTGATCTCCACCGCACCCGACGGCGTCGGTCGATCGCCCTCGCTTGGACACTCATCGTCGTCGCGTTCTTCCTGCTGGGCTACGTGGCTTTGAACCCCGTTACCGACGCCCCGATGGCCGCGCTCATGGCACTGGCCCTCCTCTCGCTCCTCGTCGGCGGTCTTGTCGCGGTCTACGGCCCCCGGGTCGTGACTGCCAAGCAGATCGACGACCGTTACGCCTGGATCGGCGGCGTGTCGTCAAAGCTTCTCGACACGCTCCCTGATTGGAGCGGCCCGAAGTACCACGGCTAAGACGCCGAGCGCCTGCGAAACGCGGACGCTCAACTTTGTGACGATGGGCTCCGACCTTGACTTGCTGACAATGTGCTCCAAAAATGGAGCACGTGAGAACAGCCACGGTCCGCGACCTCCGCAACCAGTACTTGAATCTCCTCCGCTGGCTCCGAGCGGGCGAGGAGATCGTGATCACGCGCCGCGGAAAAGCGGTGGCGAAACTCGTACCGATGCCGGCGGAGACGCCCGCCGGTGTCGAGTGGACGGAAAGCGCCGCAGTCCGACGTGACCGGACCACGTCGCGTCCCCTTTCGGCAGCCGAATCAAGCGAGATCGTCCACGACGCGAGCGGGCAATGGTGACCTGCGTCGACACGAGCTTCCTGTTCGCCCTCTACGGAAATGACGTGTACTCGAAGCGGGCGCTCGAGTGGCTCGTTTCGCAGCACGCATCCTTGGTCGTCACATCCTTGAACGAATTCGAACTGGCCAATGCCCTGCGATTCGCAGAGCGGCGGGGAGCGATCGCGAAAGGCGAGGCAGGTCGATTTTGGTCGGATTTCGAGGGCGATCGTGCTGCCGGAAGAATCTTGCAGCCCGAGTGCAATCTCGCCACGGTGATGGAGGAGGGCCGGCGACTCTCCGCCCGGCATGCCCTCGAGGGTGGACACCGCGCCTTCGACATCCTCCACGTCGCCGCAGCTCGGGTGATCGGGGCGGCGACGTTTCTCACGTTCGACGGCAATCAGAAGCGATTGGCTGAGGCCGAAGGGCTCGTCGTCTCACCCTGATCGACGCAGGTTTCCGACCAGTCAGCCCCTCACGCGGCCCGGAGAAGCGGCGAGCCGGTGTCATCGCCCGGCATGCCGCACTCGCGGCGTTCGATTTCGTCCATGATCGCCAGGAGGATCTCCTCGCGGATCGTCTGCATCTCGCCGTCGTCGGCCGTGAGGGCGAGTGCCGAGATCTCGATCGTGTAGGCCGCCGATGATTGTCCCGTGAGCCGGACGCGCGGTGAGCCG
>CAJBCV010000025.1 GCA_903951635.1 uncultured Planctomycetaceae bacterium | reverse complement strand
CTGTTGAGCAAGGACACCAACGACGTCTTGATCGCCGACATCCGCAACGTTCAGGTGAGGCAGACTCTCCTCCAACGGATCTTTGGCGTCGGCGCCGTCGCCGTGTCGACTTCCGGACAGGGCGACATGGAAATCGAGGTCCACGGAGTGCCGGGCCCCGACCGGATCAAGGCGATCCTCAACGACCGCCGAAGCGCGCTCCGCGCACCGTGATCCCGTTCGGGGTGAACGGCCCGGTCAGCGGATCGAGAGGTCGTCCGGGGCGAGCGCCCAGACGGTCGGCCGGCCGCTGCCTGCCCCGAGCGTCTCGCGGAGGAAGAGGTCGATCACGCCTGTCCGCAAGCCACGCTGACCGAGCAGGACGAGAGCTTCGCGTGACACGCCGAGGGCCTCCAGACGGCTGCTGGCATCGGGATCGCCGAAGAGGACCGAAAGATCGAGGCCCGCTGAGACGTTCGGCCGGTGGACGATCTCGTATTTCTCGATTTCCGCCTTCTTGGCCACGGCCGCCAAGCAGTCGTCGAGGCCGCCAATCTCGTCGACGAGCCCCGCCGCCTTCGCCTGGCTCCCCGACCACACCCGGCCACCGGCGAGATCCTGGAGCTTCTCGACCGGAATCCCGCGCGACTCGCTGACGAGCTTGAGGAATCGGCCGTAGACGTCGTCGATCGTCTTCTGAAGCTTCTCCTGATCGTCCTCATTCCAGCCCCGATCGGCGGCGAAGGCCGTGGCTGCTTCGTCGAGGGCGATGTTCTCCATGTGGAGCCCGACGCGCTTGAGGAGCGAGCCGAAGCTGATCTTCATGGAGAAGACACCGATCGAGCCGGTGAGCGTGCCCCGCTCGGCATAGACCGGCACCCCGAGGCAGGAAACCCAATAGCCCCCCGACGCGGCCACTTCTCCCATCGAGACGACCGTCGGCTTTTTCTTGGCCAGTTCCGCGAGCGCCTGGCGGATCGCTTCGCTCGCCGTCGCCGAGCCTCCCGGCGAATTGATGCGGACGACGACGCCCTTGATCTTGTCGTCGCGGCCGATCTCCTGGATCGACTTGACGGTGGGGCCGGAGACGATCGAGCCGGGAGATTCCTTCTTGCCGTCGACGATCGCGCCGGAGAGGTGCATGACGGCGATCGACGTTTCCGTCACCTTTGCCGCTTTTTCCGGGCCGCCCCCCGACATCACCTTCCCCATCAGCTCGAAGAACGACATCTCCTTCTTCGGTTTCGCCGCCGCCTCGACCCAGCTCGTCTCGCCGCCGACCCAGCGGTTGAGCGTGGCCTTCATCGTGCCGAACGGGGCGAGTTCGTCGACGAGCCCGGCGGCGAGGGCCTCGGCCGGGAGGAAGAGCCGCTGCTTCTGAAGCTCGCGCACCTTCTCGGTGGTCAGGCCACGGCCACGGGCGATCATCGACACCTGGGCGTCGTTCATGCTCGTGAGCATGTCGACATAGTGCTGGCGGAGATGTTCGCTCATCGTCGAGTTCACGTACGGCTCGACCGCGCCTTTGAAATTGCCCGCCCGGACGACCGAGGCCTTGAGGCCGAGAAGATCCATCGCGTCGCGATAGAAATACGACTGCATCGTCTTCGACGGGATGTCGACACCGCCGAGATCGGCCATCGCCACGTGATCGCAGCCGGCGGCCACCGCGAGGTGGGCTGACTCCGCGCTCTCGAGCCACGCCCCCACCTTCTTCCCCGACTTCCGCAGCGCTCCGAGGCGCCTGAGAAGCTCGTCGAGTTGGGCGAGATTCATCGTCAGGTCGGCGTCGGAGAGATCGAGGACGACGGCATGAATCTTCTGGTTTTTCGCTGTCTCGTCGAGGAGCTCACAGAGCTTGTAGAAGTTTTTCCGCTTCCCCGGTGCGCCGCCGATGATCAGGCTCGTCGGATCGAACTCGTTGGGGCCGACGATGTCTTCGTAGGTCCCGCCGATCGTCACCAACTGCACCTGAAGCTTGGCCGCCTCGGCCTTCGCCTTCGCCTCGGCTTCCTTCCGCTTGTCGGCCCGCGTGGCCTCGGCATCGGCGGGCTTCGCCTCCGCCGGCTTCGCTTCGGCGGGAGGAGCTTCGGCCGCGGGCGGCTGGTCGGCGGGGGCCTTCGCCTCGGCGGCCGGAGGAGGCTCGGCCACGGCCGTGGCGCCGTCGTCGGCCAGAGCGAAACCGGCAGCCCCCAGGACGGCAAGCGGGGGGGCGAGCAAGAGAGCCACGATCGAGGCCAGTTCCCGAACCAGCCGACCGGTGAGTCCGCAGCCTGCAGCCTTCATGCATCTCTCCCTGCGAGGGTTGCCTGTCTCGGGGCAGCGGCCGGCGATCGGAACGTCGATCGTGGCCGCTGATTCCACGCGTGGAGCGGGGGCAGGAGGACCTGCCGAAACCCGTCCCTGACTCGAAGGATACGCTTGGGTCGGGGTGGTGACCAATGCCTTCATGCCAGACTGTCCAGTCTCTGCTGGCCCGCGGGGAAGCCGTCACCCCACCAGCTTCAGCCCCCCCCAGACGGCGACGAACGCGAGCAGGTTCGACACCACCACGGAGGCCACAGCCAGCCCTGGCCGCCCTGAGTCCCACAGCTCGACCGCCTGGAAGGCATAGCTCGAGAACGTCGTGAACCCGCCCAGGAGGCCGACCAGGAGGATTGTCTCGATCCCCTGCGGCAGAACGACGCGCGACCTGGTCGCTCCGACGATCACGCCGAAGGCAAGCGCGCCGAGGGCATTGACGGCGACCGTCCCCCAGGGAAACCCGGTGCCGAAGAGGCGCGTCGCCAGGATGGTGACGCCCGCCCGCGCCACCGTGCCGAGTCCGCCAGCCACCGCCAGGGCAATCCAATGGCCAAACGTCGACATCGAGCCCTCTCCTCTCTCGCCCCGTCATGGGGCCACGCTCATCGAATCCTAACCATCCCTGGCCACGGCCTGTTCATTCCTTGCACGGCTTGGCCTCTGGGTGTCGTTCTCGATGTTGCACAGTCGCCGGCCGTCATCCTATAAGATGACCTCGGCGGAGACGGTGGGGGGGCGTCGGATAACTCCCCCCGGTTGGAGAGTTCCATGAATCGGCATGATGCGTTCTTTCTCGTTGTCGTTCTCGTCGCTGCGGCAGCGATCCTCGTTGCAGCGCCGATGGTGGTCAGCTTTGCGATCCGCTCCGGCGCCGACGCGCTCGGTCGGATGGCCGTCGACAACACCCCCTGACGACTTCCAGGCGATGCAGCGACCTCTCCGCTCCATCACGGCCGTGTTCTCCGTTCCCGTCAGGGCATCGATGCATCAGCCCCAGGTCGGACGCCGTCGCTCCCCACTGGCGATTCTCATCGGCGGGCTGCTCCTCGCCTGCCTGCTTGGCATCGGGCCGATCAGCGCCATCGTGGCCGACGATCTCGAGGCGCCCCTGCCCCGGGCCCCCCACGGCACGCCCTTCACCTTCGAGGTCATCGAGAGCCTCGACGCAGCCTATCTCGGCGACACGCCGAGCCATGTCGGCCGCGATGGCGGGCTCGAGTTCCGCCCGAACGTCGCTCTCGGCGATCCGGTTTTTCGCATGGTGGCCGAGACCGGAGAGGAGGCGAGGGGGGTGCGGATCGGAAGTGTGACGCGGGTGGTCTGGGAGCGCGTCAGTGGGAGCCTGACGGTGGAGTTTGACCCGCAACCGCTGGTGCGGATCGCCGTCGGCGACGAGGTGTTCGTCGATCTCAATCCGGCTCCGCCAACCGCCCGGCCCTGAGCCCCGCCGGCGGGGATTCAGGGGCTTTTCCTCGGCGCGGGCTGAACCATCGCGCGGCGGCCCGCGTATGAGTCGGCCCGGATCGGCCTGTCCGAACGGCCCGGGCTGGCCGCCAGAACGGCGTTCGCGGGCCCCGTAGCCGCACGCCAGGCCCTCGGCGGCAGCCGTCCCCCCCGGTCGATATACTCTGCCCTTCCTCCCGGTCGTCGCGCGGCGGCTCGGCAGGGGATTTCAGCCCCACGCGCGCGGCGGACACGCGATGCTCGTCTTCCCCCACCGGATTCTGTTCGTCGGCTTCGGCGCCGTGGCCCGCTGCACCCTGCCGATCCTCCTCGACCACATCAAGGTGCCGGCCCACAACATCACGATCCTCGACTTCGAGCCCCTCGAATCGGCGATCCGCCCGTGGATGGAGCGCGGCGTGCGGTTCGTGCGCGAGCGGATCACCGCCGACAATCTCGGCGCGGTCCTCGGCAAGCACCTCTCCACCGGCGATCTCCTCATTGATCTCGCCTGGAACATCGACGGCTGCGAGATCGTGCAGTGGTGTCATCACCAAGGGGTGCTCTATCTCAACACCTCCGTGGAGCTGTGGGATCCGTACGAGCATGCCGTGACGGCGAAGCCGAACGAGCTGACGCTCTACTGGCGCCACATGAACTTGCGGCGGATGATCGCCAATTGGAGCACGCCCGGCCCGTCGGCTGTCCTCGAGCACGGTGCCAATCCAGGCCTCATCAGTCATTTCACGAAGCACGCCCTCCTCGACATCGCCACGCGCTGCCTCGAGGAGCGGAAGTTCACCGGCCGGAAGGCGGAGCAGATCCGCGAGCTCGCCCGGACGCGCACCTTCAACCATCTCGCCCACGAGCTCGGCGTGAAGGTGATCCACTGCAGCGAGCGTGACACGCAGATCTCCGATCGCCCGAAGCAGGTCGACGAGTTCGTCAACACCTGGAGCGTCGAAGGCTTCCGCGAGGAGGGGACGACCACCGCCGAGATGGGCTGGGGCACGCACGAGAAGGAGCTCCCCGACCGGGCCTTCGAGCACCCGGAGGGCCCCCGCAGCCAGATCGGCCTGGCGCGGATGGGGATGAACACCTTCGTCTCGAGCTGGGTGCCGCACTACGAAATCATCGGGATGGTGGTCCGCCACGGCGAGGCCTTCAGCATCACCGAAAAGCTCTCGGTGCGCGACGATCACGGGGTGACCGTCTACCGCCCCACCGTCCACTACGCCTACTGTCCCTGCGATGCCGCGGTCGCCAGCCTCCACGAACTGCGCGGTTATGACTACGATCTCCAGCCGCGGGTGCGGATCATGACCGACGAGATCACGTCGGGCTCCGACATCCTCGGCGCCCTCGTGATGGGGCACCCGCTGACGAGTTGGTGGTGCGGAAGCGATCTGTCGATCGAGGAATCGAGGCGGCTTGTGCCCCACCAAAACGCCACGACGATGCAGGTGGCGATCTCGGTCGTGGCGGCCTGCATGTGGATGATCGAGAATCCCGACCGGGGAGTCCTCCTCCCCGACGACCTTCCCCACGAGTATGTTCTCGGCATCGCCAAGCCCTATCTCGGCAAGTTCATCTCGATGCAATCCGACTGGACGCCGCTGAAGCGATCCTACGACCCGTTCCGCGGCCAAGTCGCCGCCCGACGCGACCACGACGATCCCTGGCAGTTCAAGAACTTCCTGCTCCCCGACGGAGGCTGACAGAAAGCCGCATGACTCCCGCCGCCCTGCTCAAGCTCGCCAAGACCCACGGCACGCCGTTGTTCGTCGTCGACCACGCCGAACTGCGCCGCAACTACGCCACCTTCCGCAAGCACTTTCCCCGGGTGCAGATCTACTACGCGGTGAAGGTCAACAGCGATCCGGCGATCGTCGAGACCTTCTACAAGGCCGGCGGTAGCTTCGATGTTGCGAGTATGCAGGAGTTCCACACCGTCCATCAGTTCATCGAGCATCTCCCCAAGAAGGCCCGCCAGGACTTCATCTGGGACAAGATCATCTACGCCAACCCGATCAAGCCAACGGAGACGCTTCGCGAACTCGACCAATACCGCCCCCTCGTTACCTACGACAACCACGAGGAGGTGAAGAAGATCGCCAAACACGCCCCCCACGCCGGACTCGCGCTGCGGATGCGGGTGCCGAATACCGGCTCGATGGTCGAACTGTCGAGCAAGTTCGGCGCTCTGCCGGGGGAGGCGGTGGAGCTGATCGAGTATGCCCACGAGCACGACCTCGTCGTCGAAGGGCTCTCGTTCCACGTCGGCAGCCAGTGCACCAACCCGCAGAACTACATCCAAGCCCTCCACCTCTGCGCCGGTGTGTTCGCCGAGGCGAAGAGCCGCGGCTTCGAGCTCAAGATTCTCGACATCGGCGGCGGATTCCCGGCAGCCTACGACGACAGCGTGCCGGAGTTCTCCACACTGGCCAAGTCGATCAACCACGAGCTCGACCGGCTCTTCCCCGAGCCCATCGAGATCCTCGCCGAGCCGGGGCGGTTTCTCGTTGCATCGGCCGGCTGGGCGGTGTCGAAGATCATCGGCAAGGCGTTCCGCAACGACAAGATGTGCTACTACGTCGACGACGGCGTCTATCACACCTACTCCGGCGTGATCTTCGACCACTGCACCTACCACATGAAGAGCTTCAAGAAGGGGTCGCCGAAGCTCTGTGCCGTGTTCGGGCCGACCTGCGACGCCCTCGACACGATCAGCCTCGCCGAGCAGCTCCCCGAGCTCGAGATCGGAGACTATCTCTACAGCGAGAAGATCGGCGCCTATTCCGCGGCGTCGAGCACCCACTTCAACGGCTTCCCGCCGGCGAAGGTGGTGCACATCAATCAAAAATGACGCGGACTTGACCGCCTGACGTGAAGGGCAGATGGAACGGCGGCTCGCCGCCGTCCCGCAGTTATTCCATCGCTTCGTCCTCGGGGGCCCAGGGCTGCGATCGACCGCTTCCCCAGGTGATCTCGGCGGCCCCGTCGCGGCGCACCGCCTCGATGACGTGGTAGTGCTTCACCTCCTCGCGGGCCACCGAGTCCCATTCGGCGGGCAGCTGCTCGAGATACCACGACGGCTGCTTCGTGACAACCAGGAGCGTTCCTCCCGGCGCCAGCCCCCTTCGGGCCGACTCGACAAACAGCGCCGCGATGCGGAAGTCGGCGTAGTAGGGGGGATTGGCCAGGGCGAGGTCGTACGTCCCCGGCTCTGGAACCGAGCCGTGCGCCTCGAGCGCCACCTCGAGATTCGGGAGACCGTTGGTCGTCGCCCCCCACCGGGCACACTCGACGGCCCGGGCGGCGCTGTCGAAGGCGTGGACATGGACGGTCGGATCGCGGGCCGCCATACCGAGGCCGACGCTCCCCGGCCCGCAGCCGATGTCGAGCACGCGCGTGTCGGGGGCAACGTCGACGGCATTGAGGAGATGGCGGGCACCGGGATCGATGCGGCGGTGGGAGAAGACCCCGGGACGGGTCAGGCCCTTCAGGAGTCGGCCGCGGTCGCGGAACACGACCTCGCAGCTGAAGTCGCGGATCTTCGCCGGCTCGCGGGTCTTCTCGATGAGATACGTGACGGTCGACTCTCCCGGCCGGACGCGGACGGTCTCGCCGGTGGCGGTGAGTTGCTCGTGGAGCCAGCGGTCGCGGGGGTTGTCGGTAGAGACGACGAGCCGCCCGCCGAGCCGGAGCTGGACGATGGCCTGCTGGAGGAGATCGCGGGTCAGTTCCGCCTCGCCGCCGGAGGCGGTGGGGAGGACGACGAGATCGTAGGGGCCGGTCGGCATGTCGGCGGCACAGACGAGCCGGGCGCTCCCCGACGCGGACGAGGCGAGCATATCCCCCCGGGCGATCTCATCCCGCGTCAGATCGTGCTGGAAGAGATCGAGGAACCAGACAGTGACGTCCGCCGTGGGGCGTTCGGCCGCGAGGGTCCGCCCGGCCTGGGCACGCCCGTGGGTCGTGCAGAGGATCCGTTCACCGGGAAGGTCGCGGGCGACGGCAAGGGCATGAGCCTCGGCGGGGCGGGGCGGGAGCGGCGAGTGGGGGGCGCGTTCATCCATGGCGCCGATTAGAGCAGGACTGCCGGAGGATGCATCCGCCCCCTGTGGATCAGCGGTCTCCGCGTAGCAACGCCGCAACTCGACCCCCTCGGCGGCGCGTCGACCGCGCCGCCGAGAGGTGCCGATCTGGATTCACGCTTCTCGATTCACTCTGGGCGGCGGGGACGCTCGGGCCGTGGGGCACCATCACCGCCGGGCCCACCCGGCGCACCACCACCCGGCGCACCACCACCCGGCCCGCCTGGCGGGCCACCGGCACCGCCACCGCCCGGCCCGCGGCGGCCACCGCGTCCTTCAGGGCCTCCGGGAGGACCGCCCCCTGGCGGGCCACCGGTGCCAGGGCCACCGAGTCCGGGCCCACCCGGGCCACCACGCTGCCGCCCCATCTCTTCGGCGAACTTCGTCAATTCATTCCGATCGAGCTTGCCGTCGCTGTCGGTGTCGAACGACAAGGCGCGTTCCACAAACCGCTCCGGGCTCGGCGGCACCATCCCTGCGCCTCGCCCCCCGCCTGGACCACCCTCCGGCGGTCCTCCGGCTGGCGGTCCTCCCGGGCCACGTTCGCCTTGGCCGGGGCCACCGGGGCCCCGCTCACCTCGACCCGGCCCCCCCTGCGCACGCTCGCCAGGGCCGCGCTCTCCCGGCGGGCCACCGCGGGGCGGGCCTTCACCTCTGCCTTCACCTCTGCCTTCACCTCTGGGGGGCCCAAAACCTCCCGGAGGGCCTTCGCCCGGCGGCCCATGCTCCCCAGGGGGATGCGGCGGGCGAAACTCCTCCTCGTCGATGACGCCGTCGCCGTTGCCATCGAGGGAGAGGAGGGCGGTGGCGGCGTTCTTGATTTCTTCGGCATCGAGGCGGTGATCGTGGTCGCGATCGAGCGCCTCTCGGAGCGGGTCAAACGGCGGCGGGCCGGGGGGGCCTCCCTCCGGACCACGCGGCGGCTGGGCGAGGGCCAAGGCGCCGAGGCCGATCACCGCGACCGCCGCGGCGATCCCGCACCAGGTTCTGATTCCGAGTTTCATCGCATTCACCTTGCTTTCTGAATTGGGCCCAGGGCCGTGTCGACCACCTTGCGGCGGCCCTCGATCATTCCTTCGTGCCGATCGCATACAAGAACTTCCCCGAACGGAGATAGATCCGCCCGTCGACGAGAGCCGGAGTGCCACTGGCGTCGCTGTCGTCTCCTTCGAAGACGTTGTGCGCGAGGACCTCGTAGCGTGGCGCGGCCGGGAGGACGACCGTGCCGTCGTGACGGGTGACAACCACGACCTTCTCTCCGGCAACCACAGGGGAGGCATAGACCGGCCTCCCCCCCGACGTGATCTCGCGGACGCGTTCCTTGTAGATCTCCTTGCCGGTCTTCGCGTCTGAGCAGAAGGCCAAGCCCTTGTCGTCGATCCAGTAGAGATGCCCGTCGTGGAGCACCGGCGTGGCGACATACGAACTCGTACGGCTCGTCCACAGGACATGGGTCTTCGAGACGTCTCCCCGCCCACCGGCCCGGACGGCGAGCGACCCGGAGGAACGAAAGCCGCCGAAGACGTAGACGATGTCGCCATCGACGATCACGCTCGGGCTGACGTTCCCCGTGAGGCCCATCTCGGCATGCCAGCGGAGCTTGCCGGTACGCGGATCCAGGCCCCACACCTCCCCGGGGACGGCGACGACGATCTCCTCGGAGCCGTCGGGGAGCGTGACGACGCCGGGAGTGCCGTAGGCAAGCTCGAGAGCGGCCGCCTCGGCCTTCCAAACTTCCTTCCCGGTCCGCTTGTCGAGTGCCCGGATCGACTGGCTCTCTTCGGATGCGTTGCAGATGAGATGGTCGCCGTGGAGGATCAGGCTGGCACCCGATCCCCAGCGGCGGTTACTCGACTCGGTGCCGACGCCCGTCCGCCAGATCTCCGTTCCCTCCATGTCAAAGGCGACGACGCCAGCCTTGCCGAGGAAGGCCCACACCATTTCCCCATCGGTGACCGGCGTGTTGCTCGCGTAGCCATGCTCGGTGAGGTAGCCCGCGTACGGATCATCGGGGCCGGGCGCGGCGATGTCGCGCTGCCAGGCCACCATCCCGCCCTTCCGATTGAGCTTCAGCAGATGCCTGGTCGGCCCCTGGCCTCCGCCCGCTTCCGACCAGCAGGTGATGAAGACCGCGTCGCCATGGACGATCGGGCTCGACGACCCTCCCCCCGGCAGCGCCGTCTTCCAGAGGAGATTCTCGGAGTTGCCCCACTGCAGGGGCACCGAAGCCCCGGCTGCCCGCCCTCCCGGCCCACGGAACTGCGGCCAATCCTCGGCTGTCGCGGACGTTGCGGCGACGCACAGGCATGCAGCGGCGAGGCCTCGGGCAAGCCGATCACGGATGGTCATCATGGCACCTTTCTCGAGTCGCCCGCGGGCCGTCATTTCACGACGCGGAGAACGTCGTTGCGTTTGTAGACACGGTTGCGCCCGCCGCGGGCCGCTCCCTCGAACTCGAGATGGCAGTCGAGGAGGACGCCGAGCGTGGCGTCCTCCGGGATCTCGAGCGTGATCGTGACGAGGTTGCCTTCGCGGCGGATCGCGGTCGCCTCGTAAGGGCCGATTTGCACCCACGACGGCGCTCCTTCGGGCATCGGCCCGGGCTGCCGACCGGCCCCGCGCGGTGAGATCCCCTCGCGCGGATCGAGTTCGATCGTCACCTCGCGTTTCCCCCCTGGGGCCACCGCCCCCGGACGAACGGCGACGATGGCGGGATCGGCGATCGTCTCCCCTTCGGCGTTGTCCTCGATCGGGCCGCTTCCGGCCCGGCGCAGACCACGGTTGTTGCTCGGCTCGACGACGCCGCGGTAGCCGCCGAGGATGTAGGGAAAGCGTCCCGGCGTGGCATGGTAGTGGTAGCCACGGTCAGGATCGGCGTGGCCGTTGCAGGCGTCGAGCGTCAGGCCAGAGGACGTGAGCGTGTCGCTCTCGTGGGCCATGACACCCTCGGCCTCGTACGGACCGTGGATCGGAAATCCGTCCCAGGCGAAGCCGATGATCGGCGAATGCTGCTTGCCGTCGTCCTTGAAGGGGCTTTTTACGCAGACCGGATACTTGTGGTAGTGGTAGACGCCGGTCTGTTGGGGATGGCCGCAGCAGGCGTCGAGCCAGACCTCCGAATAGCCTTCGACCGCATTCATCCCTCCCTGCTCGAAGGGATTGAAGAACACGACACCATTGATCGCCGTGCCGACCGGCCCCATCGGCAGCCGCGTCGTCGATGCCGCGAGCCGTGGCTCGAGCGGCAGCCGGAAGGTGAAGTCTTGGACTTGGATGGAGTTCGGATTGCCGCTGTTGGGGAAGATCGCGGTGGGGTGGTTGGGGTAGCCCTGGCTCCGGATGACGAGAAACCCGGCGGGGTGGAGATCGCTACCGGGCTCGTGCGAGATCTGCACCTCGTCAACGCCGTCACCGTTGGAATCGCGCTGGGAATACGAGAAGAGATCGACGTACTGCGCCTCGTCACCGACGACATCGCGATAAAGACAGACCGGCTTGTCGAGCGGCTTACCCGATTCGTCGTGGGTGCGGAGGAACCACCGTCCGCCGATCGGCTCGACGCCGGGAGGGGGATCCTGATCCAGGGCCCGAGCCGGCGCGGGGATAAAGAGCGCCGCGCCGAGAAGGAGGCACGTGAGCCAGACGCTCCCGATCGGGTCGATTCCCGCGCACGACGTCACCGCTCTCGCTCGACATGGTGGCATACGACGACTCCCCGGCAACGTGGTGGCAGCGTGCAGGCCTCCGATTGTCGTTGAACGGCCGGGCGAGGGAAAAGTTTTTTGCGTTTTTCACGGGTTCCCGAGCCGGGAACGGACTCCAGTCTCACCGGCCCCGGGCGGGAATCATCGTCGAGCCAGGCTTTTTGCTCGAAGATCGCCCATCCTTACCTTCACGTCCCGCGGCGCGGCCACTCTCCCAATGCCATAGCGAATGCACTGGACCGACCACTCGAACGATCCGACCGATCGGGGCGAGCCGGATGCTCTGTCCCATCCCCTCAGAAGTGCGCAACCATCGCGCCATGGCGATCAGCCAGATAGTCGACGATCACCTTCGTGTCGGTTGAGTGGAGGCGATCGCCGAATCGATGGAACTTGGCAAGATCGACGAACGCGTGGTTCGTCGGGTCGAGGATCAGGTTCGGGCACCCCTGATGCGCGTCGCCGACGAGTTCGATGATATCGCGTCTTGGTCTTGGGTACGCGACGTACCGTATGTCGAGCTGCGTTCGCAACGCCGGACAGCAGTCGAGCACCCCCTCGAGAAACGCGCAGTCGGGGCAGTAATACCGCTTGCCTTCTGCATCCCTGGCGTTGTCGGTGAAGCCGGGCGTGAGCAGGAAGAGGATGTCCATTGAGGCTCCAGGGGGTTCGTACAGGGCTCACCCCGGTCGGCTTGCCGACCGTACCTTGGAGCGGAGCCTGTTCAATTCGCGGTTGCTTGGCCGGCGTCGGGATTCCGGCGACGATCCCCACCGTGGACACCCACGAAAAGGCCGAGGTTTTTCGGCGGTGTCGGCCGCCGCATCCGGCGGCGGGTCACTTAGTCCACAGCCTGCTGGCCGCTGGAGTCTTCCTCGTCAGGTTGATGCGTGACGGCAGCCTTCTGGGGGCCGTAGACCGTGAACGGCGGCACGGGAACACTTTCCAGGCCACTGCGGAGCAGGGAACTCGTGATGAACTCTCTCCAAAATGGCCAGGCCGTATGGACCGCGTTTGTCGCACAAAACCCATCGACGTCGGCGGCGACAAGTTCTCGCCCATCGTCAAGGCCGTAGGTGATCATGTAAGAGCTGCGGACGTACGCCACGACCACCCGTCCGGTGTCTTTGTCGAGAAGCTCCTCGGGCACGCCCGTCCGATCCTCGAGGGCCGCCGTGAGCCGGAATCCGAGTTCCACAGAGGCGACGAGTTCACACCCATCCTCGGTGACGGCCCCGCCGGTCTGGAAGATGGCGAACTCCGGCTGGAAATCCTTTTCGGCGGGAAGCGGCAGGCGCTGGAAGTCGCCGCTGATTTGCCAGATCTTCTCGACCTGCGTCAATCGGCCGACCACCGGCGAGATTCTTGGCGACGAAAGGGGGGGAGTGGTCTCACCGGAAGACATCACGACGCCCCCCTGGGCTTGTGAGTCATGGCGGCGTGCGACTGGAGAGGAGCCCAACCAGCTTGCATCCCCGCTCCGGGTTTTCGCGCCACAAGATACGCTCGCCCCTCTACCGTCGACCTCGACGTCTGCGGCACCTTCGCTCGCTTCCGCGCGGAAGGCACCGACTCATCGAGCCTGGGTGTTCCCGCCCAGACCTGCTCCTGGGCCTTCATTTCAGTGACCGCTGACGTCGAAAGCCCTGCCGGCCCGACGACGGCCCGCCGCCCGAGGGACGGATCGCCTGCCAGGGTCTCGAGGAGGTTTCGGACGGCTGGCAATTGGAAAAACAGGCGGAGCATCCGATCGTAGGTGCGGGACTGCAGCAAGGCGCCGTTCTCCCAGCGAGAGAGACTTTCAGCGGCGCAGCCGAGAAGTCTTCCGAGTTCAGATTGGGTGAGCCCCAAGGCAACGCGACCCGCGCGGATTTCAGCGGCGGAAAGCAGGCCGACATGCCGCCGCAGGCAAGCCTGCACGACACCATCGCTCGAGTCATCGGTGACAATCACGTCGCAGGCTTCGCAGCGCCACTGCGGCATGCCCTCGATGACAACCTCGTGGGTTCCGCCATCGTATTTCATCTTCTCCCTGTGGGTCGGGGCGATCCGCTGTTCGAGCGGGTGTCCGCATCGGTGGCACTTCGGGGGTCGTCGAGGCTTGTTCGTGTTCATCGCTTCGGAAACCGGGTGATCGGCTGCCAGCCGCTTGCCTTGTGAAAGCGGACGATCGTGATTTGGGAGCAAGATTCGTCGCCCTCGTCGATCATGAGGACAAACTTCACATACATCTTCTTGCGAACGCCTTGTTCCCGAACCTCAGGGAGCATGACATAGAGGATCTCGACGACGTACTTCCCATTGGGATCAGGGGCTGCCTCAAAGACTTGGCTGGCGTGATCGCGGAGAAGGTCGCGGACGGCGACGCTTGCCAGTTCGCCGTTGCGGAGGATTTTATTGACTTCGGCGCGAGGCTCGGGATCGAGGAGGACAAGATTGGTGCAGGGCTCGCGGAGAAGCGAGAGAACGATCCGTTCGATCCGCTCCGGGGCTCGATTCATCGGCCTTCCTCGTCGACACCACCTTGGTGAGGGGTGCAGCTTACCGGGCAGGCCTCAAGCCCTCGCCGAGAAAGATTATCGACCACAATAGGCCCCGACTTGACGTATGTCAACCCGTGGCACAAAGGACCGTTTTGGCCGCAAATATCAAGGCTTCTTGCCTGGAGACGCTCGCTCCTACCGGGCCGACGTCCCCCTCCGCAGCAGCGTTCCGGGTCGGGGCTTGGCCGCCCACCGGCGTCGAACGAGTTCCAGCCAGTTTTCGGTGACGCCTGACGGAGGGGACACTCTCGGAGTGTCGATGGGAGAAACGCTGTTCTCCGTTCACAACACGGCAATCGCTCTCACCAAGCAGCCTCGCGGGACTCTTGAATGATCCTCCGCTTTTCTCAAAAGCTCGGCTCGAGACTCAAAGCCGGCCCGCTGAAGCCGAAGGCAGCGGATACCAATCCTCTGGCCGATTGGACAGCGCACGTGTTCTATGCGAACAGGACGCCGTACATTCTCGTGAGCAACACCCCATCGCTCTACTCGATCGTGCTCTTCGCCAAGGGCATCCCGGATGACAGCCGCTTCATCACTCGCACACTGTGGATGTTGCGAGAGTCCATGGAGCGTGACGGGCTGGCCGACGCCTATCATCGCTTCGTCGTCCCCGAAACTGGCCTGATCTATTTCGCGTCCGCGTTGAATCGCTCGGTCACCGGTTCGATGAACGAATTGATCGAGAGTGCGAAGACGATTCTCCTCCTCGATGAGCCGTCCACGCTCGACTTGAGCTCCCAACTTAACGACCTCCTTCTGTCGACGCTCGCCCGCAGCAAGGCGCATCGCTACGGCAAGCCGCGGGAGGCGTTCCTGCGCCTGATCGCCGAATCAGAGAGCCGGTGACTCCGCCGCGGATCGGGCTCGGGACACCGGACGCTCCAGGGCCCTCCACGGCCAATTGCGTTCCGATCGCTGCCACCGTTCCGGTCAAGCATGGCACCGGTCACCGAGCGTCTGGCTTCGCAGCTGCGGAAGGGGATGCCACTCAGGCTCGATCGCCGCGAAGGGCGAGAGCTATCGACTCAAGGATGCCCGGAGACGGCAGCGAAGAGCAGGACCAACGGCCTGACAGATCGATCCTTGGAGCAACTGACCTGACGGAGTAGATTCCAAACCCAAACCCAGCGCTGCACTTTTCGGCCGCCGCGCGCTGCACTTTTCAACCGGCGTTCACGGGACGCAAAGAGCGGAGGCCCGGAAGTCCAGAGCGAACGTCCGGTGACGGGGCACAGGCTACTCCCATACCCTTGCGCCGGATGCCTGCCCCCTGCCCATCACTTCCCCGCCGGGACCGGCTCCTTCGCTGTGGCGGGCGCGGGCTTCCCCGTCGGGGCCTTCTCAGCGGGCGTCTTCTCGGCCGACGGAGCCGACTCGGGGAGAGCCTCGAGGGTGAGCGGATCACGCAGCGGCAGGTGCGTCACCTTGCCGTCGAAGAAGTCGGCCATCGTCGCCCGCTTGCCGAGATCCCCCTTCTCGATCTCGTCCCAGTCGCCCACCACGAGGATCGCCATCTTCGCCGGATCGAGATGCTCCTTCGCGACCCGCTGGAGATCCTCCCGCGTCACCGCGCTCACCTTGTCGCGGTAGGTCTGCCAGAACTGCGGATCCCGCTTCGTCCACTCGTCGTTCACAAAGACCCGGAGCATCGCCGGCTTGCTCTCGAACTGCCGCGGAAAGGTCTCGATCGCCGCGAGCTTCGCCGTCTCGAGTTCCTCGTAGCTCACCAGATCGTCCCGCACCCCCTCGACCAGATCGAGGATGATCTTCGTCGCCAGGGCGACCGTCGCGTTCTTGCTTTCGAACCGAGCCTGGAACTGCCCCGGATAGTCGACCTTCGGCGCCACGGCCGAAGCCGCCGAATAGGCGAGCCCCTCGTTGCTCCGCACCTGCTGCATGATCCGGCTGGTGAACCCGGAGCCGCCGAGGATGTCGTTGAGGAGCAACAGCGGGATCGCGTCGGGATCGTCTCGCTCGATCGACCGCATCCCCATCACCACCTTCCCCTGCGGGATGTCCTTGGGAACGTGGTAGAGGCCGGGGGCAAGCTTGGCCGTCGGCGCGACCGGATCGGGAACCGCGGAGCCCTTCTTCCAGCCGGCGAAGGCCTTCTCGAGCTTCGAAAGGATCTCCTTCTCTTCGAAGTCGCCCGTCACCGAAACGATCATGTTGCCGGGATGGAAGATCCGCGCGTGCACTTCGCGGAGACGGGCAGTGGTCATCGCGGCGACACTCGCGGCCGTCGGCTCGCGCGACTCGAAGTGGTCGGTGCCCCAGAGGAGCCGCTTCCATTCCCGCGAGAGGATCGACGAGGCGTCGTCGTTGCGCTGCTTGAGGGCCTCCATCAAACGGGCCTTCGAGGTCTCGAGCCTCGCCTCGTCAAAACCCGGCTTCCGCAGCATGTCGACAAACAGCCCGAGGCTCTCGTCGAGATTGCTCGACAGGCAGTTCAGCCCGGCCGTCGTGAAGGCATCGCTGCTCCCCACCCCCATCTCGGTGGCGAGGAAATCGAGTTGCTCGTCGAACTCCGTCGGCTTCACCGTCGCCGTGCCCCCCTCACGCACCATCCGCGCGGTCGCGGCGACGAGCCCCGGAACATCGGCCGGATCGAGCGACGCGCCTCCCTTGAATGTGATCGAGATCTTGACGAGGGGAAACTCGTGGGACGACGCCACGTAGACCACCGTTCCATCGGCCAGCGTCCGACGGAATTGCTTCGCCTCCGGCACCTTGAAATCGAGAGCCCTGAACTCGATCTCCTCGGGGCGCGCCGGAAGCACCGGCGGCTCCTCCCCGCGCGCCACGAGCCCCGAGGCGACGACGGAGAGAATCCCCACGAGAGCACGGAAGCGGTGGAACGTCGTCACGGAAAACACCTGGGAAGGAGGGATGGAGCGGGGAAGGATCGCAGACGGCACCGAACCATGGACTCGAAACCGGATCATTCTCCCGCTTTGCGCCGGAACGTCGCCACGCTGCGGTTGGTGGGGGAGAAGTACTCGTTGGCGACCCGCCGGATGTCGGCCGCCGTGACGGCTTCATACTTGCGCGGGCCGTCGTTGATCTCCTGCCAGTCGAGCGTCGCCTCGGCAACGGCCAACTGGACGAGCAACGACATGTTGCTCTCGAGACGCCGGTAGTTGCCCGCCGCCACCCGGTTCTTCACCTTGCGGAGCTCGCGCTCGGGCACCTCTTCGGACTGGAGCTTCGCCAGTTCCTCGTACCAGGCCGCCTCGAGGGCTTCGGGCGTTGCCTCGCCGCGGGTCTCCGCCTCGAACGCGAACAGCCCGGCATACTTTCGCGTGTCGGACGTCGCCTGGGCGCCCGAGGCGATCTCCCGCTCCTCGACGAGCCCCTTGTAGAGCCGGCCGGTGCGCTCGTTCAACAGCTCGGCGAGCATGTCGAGCGGATAGCTGTCGGCATGGCCGGCCGGGACGGTGTGATAGCGGATCTCGACCGACGGCGGGAAATCCCCCTCGGCGTTCATCCGCTGCTCGGCGAGCTGATCGACTTCGAGGGTCACCACCGGCGGCGGCGCCTTCGCTCCGGCCGAGAGCCGGGAGAAGTAGCGGGTGATGAAGGCCTTCGCCGCGGGCGCGTCGAAGTCGCCGACGACCACGCCGACGAGATTGCCGGGCCGGTAGTAGGTGTTCCAGTATTCCTGCGCCTGCTCCTCGGTGTAGCTGTTGAGATCGCTCGGCCAGCCGATCACGGGCCACGAATACCCACACGACGCCCAGAACATGCTGTCGAACTGTTCCTGGAAGCGCCCCGTCGGCGTGCTGTCGGTGCGGAGCCGACGCTCCTCGTGAACGACGTCGCGCTCCGAGTAAAACTCGCGGAAGACGCTGTCGTGAAGCCGGTCGCTCTCCATCCAGGCCCACAGCTCGAGCTTGTTGGACGGGACGGTGATGAAGTAGCAGGTGAGGTCGAAGCTCGTGAAGGCGTTCATGCCACTGCCGCCCGCCTTCGTGTAGACCTGATCGAACTCGTCCTTGACGATCGTCGCCGTGGCGGCGCCGTCGTCGCCACGCCCCTGCTGGGCCTTGATGAGGCCGTCGAGGCGGCCACGGAGGACGCGGAGGGCCTGGGTGTCGTTGGCAGGATCCCACGGATCGTCGATCTCGCCGCGGAAGTAGCGGTCGTACTGCTCCGTCCACACGAGCCGGTTGAGATCCTCGCGCACCTTCCGCTGCTCGGCGCGGAAGTCGGCATCACGCTTCGCGTCACGGGTGCCGATCGTGTCGGTCCCCTTGAACATCATGTGCTCGAAGAAATGACTGATCCCGGTGATCCCGGGGCGTTCGTTGACGCTCCCCACCTTCGCCACCCACCCGGCACTGACGACGTTCGGCTGGTCGGTGCGCGGCACGAGGAGGAACTGCATCCCGTTGGGGAGCGTGAACTCCTCCACCGCTACCTGCTGGGCAGTGACCGGAGGGAGGGCGACGATCCATCCCGTGAGGAGAACCAGGAGGCACCCGAAGCGGGCCTGGCGCGGGGACGTCATGCGGCGATTCCGGAAGGGAATGGGGCTGAATGTGGTGGCGGAAACCACCGCCCGTTTTATAGCAGGGTGCCCAGCGGAGGGGGAACGTCAGCCGACCCGCCCGGAGAGCCACCACTGGAGGAGCGTGAGGAAGATCTCGAAGACGATCAGGCCGACGATCGCGTATTCCACGCGGAGCGCCCGCCGATTCTGGAGGAGCTCGAGCGCCGTCTCCGCCGTCCGCGAGATCAGCGCGAGCTTGCCGTGGAGGGCGGCAAACCGCTCCCGGATCTCGAACTCATCGCGGAGCCGGGCCCAGATCCGCTCCAATTCCGGATGGTCCCAAAGCAGCTCCGGCGCATCGTCGACACGGGCCCCCGCCACGACCCGGTGCTCGGCGAGGAGGGCCGTTCCCAGGTGCTGGAGGAGTTCGCGGGCCGCCCGGCCCCCCCGTCCCCAATGATCGAGGTTCACGGCGAACGGCTCGATCCGCTCGAACTGCCGCTCGATGTTGCGCTCGTGGTGGGCCAGCGACACGCTCTTGGCCATGATGTCGGCCACCACCTGGAGCTTTTCAAGGGTGACATCTGCAAGAACGAGGACATTCCCTTCGAACGTCTCACGCGTCCCGCCGACCCGGATCTCGAGCCCCTCCGTCTCCCGGTCGGCAACCCCGAGCGGCTGTCGCACATGGGGACCGATCTGCCGCAGAAAGTCCGACACCCCCGCCGGGGAGACGCCGAAGAACACCACCGCTCCATAGCGGAAGAGGATCGCCACGCCGGTGGTTCCACGCCCCGAACCCAGACTGCCGGCCGGGGCGCCGGCGATCCCCAGCCCATCGAGCGCCCCGATCAACTCCACGACCAGCGGCGCCCCGCCGGGCCGCTCCGAGGCGCCGAGGGCACCGAGATCGATCCCCGTGCCGGCAAGCACCGCCTGCGCCCGGAAGTCGCGCGAGGCCCCGGCGGAACCGCTGGCGGGAGCATCGTCGGACGAAGAACGGGGATCGGACATCGGCGGACCGGAAGGGAGTGTCCGGGGGCCGTGGCTGCACAGCCCGGCCATGGGGAAGCGTTCCCGGACCTCAAGCCTACACCGGACCTACGATCAAACAGAGCAAAGAATCCCCCCGCCGGAGACCTGCACCATGCCATCGATCGACAGGCCCGACCCGGTGATCCTCGGTCACCTCCTCTCCGAACACCGCGAGCTTTTCCAGCAACTCTCGGCGCTCCGCACGATGCTCGCCGCCGAGTCTCCCCCCGGCTGCGAACGCCTCCGGGAGCTCGTCCGAGCGATCGCCGCGCTCCGCGGCCACCTTGCCGACCATTTTCGAGCCGAGGAGTCGGGTGGATTCATCGAGGAAGCGGTCGCACGCATGCCGAGGCTCGGCTCGGCAGCGACGGAGGTCCTCGGCCAACATGGCGCGCTGCTCGACGACCTCGACCGGATCGTCGATCGCTTCGCCGATGTCGGCGAGGCCCCCTGCGCCGACGCGTGGCGAGGGATGCGCGACGCCTTCGACGGCTTCATGCGCCGCATGCAGGCCCACGAACGCGCCGAGAACGCCGTCGTCCAACAGGGCTACAACGAGGATCTCGGCCTCGACGACTGATCGACCGGCCGGCTTCGCTCAACCGAACACCACCGTCCGCCGGCCATGAAGGAAGACGCGCTCCTCGGCCACCAGCCGTACCGCCCGGGCGAGGACGAGCTTCTCGACGTCGCGCCCCGCCTGCGCCATCCGCTGCGGCGTATCGGCATGGCTCACCGGGATCACGTCCTGGGCGATGATCGGCCCGGCGTCGAGCTCGGCGGTGACGAAGTGCGCCGTCGCCCCGATGAGCTTCACGCCGCGCTCGTGGGCCTGTTTGTAGGGGCTCGCCCCGGCGAACGCCGGCAGGAACGAATGATGGATGTTGACGATCCGGTCGGAGAAGTGGCCGATTGCCCCCTCGGAGAGCACGCGCATGTAGCGGGCGAGGACGACGTACTCCGGCGCATACCGGCGGATCTCCCCGAGGAGCGCCGTCTCGTGGTCCTCCCGCGAGACCCCTTCGTGGGGCACGTGATGGAAGGGGACGTCAAACCGCTCGACCAAGCTCCGCAGGCAGTCGTGGTTGGCCACCACCGCCTCGATCCGCACCGGGAGATCGCCGCAGGAGGCCAGGAGCAACAATTCGCCGAGGCAGTGGGGCTCGCGCGTCGCGCAGACGACGATCCGCCGCACGGCGTCGCGGGTGACGCGGACTGTCGCCCCGGCGGGGAGCGCCGCGACGAGGAACCGCTCGAGGTCGGCCGCCGCCACGGGGCCTGCGGCAGGGGTCACCTCGGCGCGGAAGAAAAACCACCCTTCGGCGGCATCGACGTATTCGTGGTTGGTGTCGATGTTGAGGCGGAGCGCCTGGAGGACGCCGGTAATCCGGTGAATGAGCCCCACTTCGTCAGGACAGTCGACGAGAACGATCTCGCGCCCCGGGCTGGCGGCGGTCAAGCGTCACCTCCCCACGGCCGGCGCGCGGCCATACCTGTCCCCCGGGCGACCGGAAAGGATTCGACCGCCGGCACCCACGCCAACACGACGTCGTCGACCGAGATCTCCGTCTTCTTCGGTGCGATCTCGATCGGTTCGAGGACGAGCCGGTCGGGATTCGCCTCGAGGCGCACCTTTTCCAAGTCCTCGCTCACTTCCTCCTCGAGCGTGGCGAGCTTCGCCTCGAGATCGGAGAGCGCCTCTTCGGCATGGACGACGTCGGCCTGCTGGCGTGTCGCGCGGCTGGCCGTCCGCATCGACGTCGCCGCCCGCCCCACCGTCGTGGAACTGGCTACCTTCCGCCCCAGGATCGCCGAGAGGACGGCGGTGCCGATCGAGACGTAGGTCTGCATCGACTTGTTCTTCGCCTCCGCCTTCTCCTTTTCCACTTTCTGTCGGGCCCGCGCGATTCGATCGTTGAGCGAGGCGAGCTTGGCGGCACTCTTGTCGCGGATCCGGTCGATCTCCTTGTCGCGCCACTCGCGCACCTGCTGGGCGATCCGGACGCGGAACTCTCCCTCCGTCTCGTCGGGCCTCGAGACGGCATCGATCGACGGCGCCGTAAACACCGTCAGCTTCGCCGTCCGGGCGAGATGACTCTTGAGCGATGTGCCGAGGCTGGCATAGGCCTTCGCCGCGGCGAGGGCCGGCGGCAAGCCAGCGAAGCCGCCAGCCAGGGGCGCTGCCTCCACCTCCGGCACCTCGGCGAATTGCCGCCCCCCCTCCCAGGCCGATTCACCGAGCTGGTCGCCGGCCGGCGCGAGGCAGAACACCTCCCGATCACAGTCGATCCTGGCCTTCGCGTGCGTATAGCGGACCCGTGCCCGGCCGAGGATCGCCGGCTTGTAAAGCAGCCCACCGGCCGGCACTGGCCCGTCGGGGGAGAGGAACACCTCGCGAACACCGGGAGGGAGGAGCGGCCGCGGCCCCGCGCCGCCGCCGGCCCCTGCGGCGAACGGATTGACGCGGGCCGGGGCACCTTCTGGCGCCGGCCCGCCCACCTGAAGCCGTTTGATCTCCTCGCGGAGCAGCGGGCCACGGAGATACGACATCGTCCATCGCGTCTGGAAGACCGTTTCCTCGTCGTCGTGGACAGAGTGGAGGAGAAACATCCGCTGCTCGAGTCCCGCGAGCAATCGGTCGACCCGGGCCCGATCGAAGCCGGCGCCCGAGGAGCTGGCCGCCCCCTCGAGCCCATCGAGGACGCGGGCCTTGTCGCGCGCCGTCTGCAGCCGCCCGAGGAACCAGGTGCCGGCGTTGGAGAGCGCCTTGTAGTCGAGATCGACCGGATTCTGCGTGGCGAGCACGATCCCCAGGCCGAAGGCCCGGGCCTGCTTGAGGAGCGTCAGCAGCGGAGTCTTGCTGGGGGGATTGGCCGTCGGCGGCAGATAGCCGAACACCTCGTCCATGAGGAACAGCGCCTTGAGGCTCGACGTCCCCGCCTGCGAGCGCATCCACGACACTGCCTGACCGGCCAGGAGCGTGACGAAGGCCATCCGCTGGGCGTCGTTCATGTGGGCGATCGAGATCACGCTCACACGCGGCTTCCCGGCCGGCGTCCAGAGGAGCCGGCCGACATCGAGCGGCTCGCCATGGAGCCAGGCATCGAAGCCCGGCGCGGCGGCGACGGTGTTGAGCTTGCCGGCGAGTTGGAAGCGATCGGCGGCGGGGAAGAAGTTTTCCAGTTCGAGGAAGCCGACCCGCTCGATCGGCGGGGCGGGAATGGCGCGGACGAGCGTGCCGAAATCGACCTCCTGGCCACTCTTCCACAAGGCATCGACGATCGCCGACACGAGGAGATGCTCGCGGCTCCGCCCCGGCTCGGCGTCGATACCGGCCATGGCGAGGATCCCGGAGACGAGCGATTCGATCCGCTCGCGGCGGGCTTCCGGGTCGTCGAGGATCGCCTTCTCGGGCACCTCGAGGCTGCCGAGCATCGCCAGCGGACGGCCGGCCGAACTCCCCGGCGTGTAGACCGCCATGTCGACGCTCTCGCGGAGCCGGGCGATCCGCTCTCCC
The DNA here is from genome assembly GCA_903951635.1 of uncultured Planctomycetaceae bacterium. GTDB lineage: Bacteria > Planctomycetota > Planctomycetia > Pirellulales > UBA1268 > QWOP01. The sequence continues at coordinate 2,465 of CAJBCV010000025.1, read as the reverse complement.
GACTGCCCGCTCCCGGCGAGGCCGTCGGCCCACTTCTTTGCCGTCTTCTCGGCGAGTTCGTCGAGCGTGAGGCCGTCGCGCTTGGCGGCATCCTCTTCGAGCCACGGCCGGAAGTCGGAGGGCCGCAAGTCGGGGAAGGTGAGGAGAATGTTGGCGAGATCCCCCTTGGGATCGATGACGATCGCGGGGATGTCGTCGATCGCCGCCTCTTCGATGAGGCTCACGAGCAAGCCCGTCTTGCCGCTGCCGGTCATGCCGACGCAGACGGCATGGGTCGTCAGCCGCCGGGCGTCGAGGAGGAGCGGCGCTCGCTCCGGCTTGCCGGAATCGGGATCGACCCGGCGGCCGAGGTAAAAGACGCCGAGCCCTTCGATGTCGGGGCCGAGATCGCTCTCGTTGGCGTTGCCGCGCTGGTGGGTCCGACGCTCTTGCATACCTGCTCCCGGTGAATGGGGGATGGGCCGAAAAGGTCCATCCCCCATTTCACCCGGCGAGCCTGGGTCGGCACAACCCCGGAGTCGACTGGCCTCCGCGGGCCGCGCGGCTCAGGAACAGATCGAGCGGCGGAGGCCCCGACGAGCCCGACGCTCGAGCAGGCCGAGAGCCCCCATCGCGATGGCCAGAGCGCTCGTACAGGCGTTCGGATCGATCTCCGGGACGGGCGCCCAAACGACGATCTCGTTGAGACCGAGATAGTTGTAGTCGAGGGTCCAAATCGACGGCAGCCCTTCGACCGTCGCGAACGTCCCATTGAGCGAGCCGTAGCTGGCGATGACGTAGGTGCCGTACGCGACCGGCGAGCTGAAGTCGAAATGGAGCGTGGCGTTGGTGGTGTCGAGAAGCCCGGCGACGGTGATGATGTCGGCTTCGTTTCCAGCGAAATCGATGTCGACGCGTCCTCCCCCCTGCTGGGAAAGATCGAGATTGCCACCGATGGCGAGCGAGCCGATCGTGCCGTCGGTCAGGTCGCCCGGGGCGATGACACCGCCTCCACCGACGAGGACATTGCCGGTAATCGTGCCGGCGGTGCCGGCGAGCGTGCCGCCGTCGCCGACGAGCACCCGCGTGGCGTCGATCGTGGCCCCGCCGTCGATCACGGCGGCATTCCCAGTGGCATTGGGCCCGGTCCCGACGGCGTTGGCCGAGATGATGACGTCAGCCCCGGTCGCCTTGACCTCGAGCTTCGAAGTCGGGCCGATGAGAAGAAGGCCGTTGTTGCTCGCGCTCTTGTTGTAGCCGACGTAGAAGTTCTTCCCCGGCTCGGTGAGCGTGGCCGTGCCACCGGCAATGATGAAGACATTGCCGACGCCGGCATCGCCGACGCGCACCGAACCGTTCAAGGTCCAAGAACCCCCGTTGATGACCCCGGCGACGTTCCCCGTGGCAACGGCGTCGACGCCGAGCCGCGCTCCGCCGGAGGTCGCCGTGCTCCCGTTCGCGACGACGAACTGATTCTGCGATCCGAACTGCCCGACAACGACGTTTTTCGGTGCAGAAAAACTGCTCCCGGCATCGACGACGATGGTGTTGTTGTTTGCCCCGGCATTGGCCCCGATGACGACATCGGAGGTGCCGGTGAGCGTCAGGGTACCGTTGTTGCCAGAGACGAGATCGAGGTCACCGACGTACACCACGTTGTTGTTGCCGCTCACACCGACGGTGAAAGCGCCGGAGCTGGTGTAGGTGCCGTTGCCGGCCACGGTGAGGTAGTTGGAAACTGAACCGGCCTGCTCACCGAGGGTGGTATTGGCGACGGTCCACGTGCCGCCATAGTTTTCCGCTCCCCCCTGATCGCCGGCGACGCCGATGATGAGGTTCGAGGTGTTGACGACAGCATCCGAGGAGTAGGTGCCGATCCAGTTCCAGCCGTCGGTGGCCGATCCGGCCGCCGCATCCACGCTCATTTGGATCGTCGGCGCGGTGATCGTCGCGGCGCCGCCGGCGTTGGTTACCGGGGCACTCGTGCCGCTGTAGTTGATCGTGAGCGAGTTGAAGTTGCCGCTGTAGCCGACGTTGATCTTGTCGGTGGCGGTCAGGCTCGCCGTGCCGCCGGTGAGCGTCTGGAGCGAGATGTCGTTCCGCACGCTCGCGGCGTCGGCGCCGATCGTCACCCGGGGGCCGCTCACCGCGACGGTGCCATTGGAGCCGTTGCTGGAAAGCCGCAACGACGTCGTCCCGGAAGTCTCGTTGAGCCAGAGATTATCGGCGAGGGTGAGGTCGCCGTTTTGGATCGTGTAGCCGTCGGCTTGGGGGAAGAGCGACTTGGCCAACGCGCCCGCGCCGAGGTTGATCGTCTGGTTCGTCGGCCCACCCGGGAGAATGGCGTCGAGGGTCGCATCGGGCACGACGTTGGTGGCGACGTCGGTCAGCCAGTTACCGGCCAAGCCCCACGCGCCGACGCCGCCGCTTCCCAGATCACCGGTCCATGAGGTGTTGCTGGGCGGGAGGGGCGCCGGATCGGCCTG
>CAJBCV010000024.1 GCA_903951635.1 uncultured Planctomycetaceae bacterium | reverse complement strand
GGGCGGAATTGCAACGACGGGCGGGTGCCGACTAACCAAACACTGCACTGGACCGGGCCACGAGGGGCCTCGTGACTCAAATGCTGGCCGTCGGCCCGGCCAGTGAATGTTGGTCCGTTCGTCGCCCTGTGTACTTCGCCAAAACTGCAGAACATGAAACTGGAATGGCTAACAGAACGATGCGAAGACCTTTCAGCTCGCGAGATTCGATATCGCGAAATGGCTGAACTGGAGTTGTCGGACGAAAATAAACGAAAACTGCTTGAACGGAGCGAACAACTCAAGCATTGGGAGGTGACAAAATGGAATCCATTTGTTGCCGACCTGCTGCCGAACGATGAGGTATGGCGATTTCGAAGCCCACCACAGACTTGGTCAAGTTTTTGCGGTTGCGCTGGATACGCCATTCTTCGCGATGGACAAGTCATTCGAACTCTCACGACGATGCGAAGCTGACATTGTTGCTTCGTCGCGATTCCGAACGATGCTGCATGAAATTGCTCGACTGACCTTAGAGGAGTACATTGCGGGGAAACATCGACGGGCTTGGTGAGCGTTTCACCACTGCAGAATGGTCGACGAACAAAGGGTTGCAACGGAGCGGGCGAAAATGGCGGTTTGGCAATGGCAGCTTTCTAGCGCCCGCCCGCTGAACCCAGGCGTTCGGCGGCAGGAGAACTTCGGTGAGTGCGAGTCTCCCGCCGGCACTGATGCGGCACTTGGCCGACGCCACCGTAGAGGTGGTGTCGTGGTCGGCCGCGTCCGGCGAGCTGCTGCTGCGGATCCGCAAGGAGATCGGGCCGGAGTCCGGGCTACTCCGATTCGGCGGGGTCGCGGTCGTGTACTTGCCGCCGCGGTTCACCATCGCCGCCCTGGTCGCTACCCACCGAGACGGCGACGACACGCTGTTCGAGATCGCGGAGGCGTGGGGCGAGTCGTACAGGGTGATGGCGTCGTCAGTGGAGTACGCTCCGGACGCCGACCCAGGTGATGCAGCCGACGGCGGGGGCGGGTAGGCTTTTCGAGGGTCAGTGCTCCAGCGGCCACGGACGCTGCTGGGGGGAGCGTTTTCTGAGAGAAACATGCCGACGTTCACTGTCGAAGACGATTGTCGCACGGCGCTAGCCCGTCTCTTCGAGGTGCGTCAAGGTCACCAATTGCGATTCGGCTGGTCAGGGCAAAGCCTCGTCGCTGCGGATCACGGCGACTTGCTGAACGGATCAGTCCGGTTCCGCGACTACATTATGGAAGGATTCCTCACCTACACGGTCCACGCGGAAGACTTGACGCCAGGATGCCTGCTTCGAGTCACTGGCGAAGGATCGAATCGCGATTGGTCAATTCGTCCCCAGGTCCGTCACTACATCAAAGCTGCGGGGCTTATCATCAGGAGTGAGGACGACGCCGAACCAAGCGATGCAGCAGTCTCGCCCTAATGTCGCGCGATGTGGATAATCCCTTTGCGGCGAGCTGCTGATCGCCGATCGTTAGCCTTATGAAGCGACCCATTCGCTTATCCCCTGTGGCACATCTGGCCCCGACAATCGGGGATGGTGAACTCGTGGCCTTCAACGTCGGCCCCGACGGAGCGACATACCTCGTTGTCGCTCTAAAGCCGCTCGATTATCAGACCGAGCAACCCGGCTGGGCTGGCTTCGCGAAGACCGTTCCCGAGGCGCCGCAACAGTATCGCGTAGTTGCTTTGTCCGGGTCGCAGACTGTCCTCGATGTCTTGATCGAGGGGGAACGCTTCAATATCCATGACGTCCAACCCCTGCCTAACGAATTGCTCCTTGTCTGCGCCCGCTCCCATTACAAAGGGCCCGACGACTTCGAGAAGAACGGGCGCGTGTACACCCGCGAAGGAAGATATGCGAGGGAAATCCTTCTCGGCGATGGGATTCAGTCTGTGCAGGCAACGTCCAGTGGGGTGATCTGGACGAGCTACTTTGACGAGGGCGTTTTCGGCAACTACGGTTGGCAGAGTCCGGTCGGAGCTGCTGGATTGGTTGCCTGGGATTCTGCCGGAAACAAGCTGTATGAGTTCGAGCCTCGCGACGGCCTGGACTCGATCTGTGATTGCTACGCGCTGAATGTTGAATCCGATGAGGACGTCTGGCTCTATTACTACACCGACTTCCCACTCGTTCGCCTGCGTCATCGTGCGATCGCATCGGTGTGGACAATGCCGTTGGATGGATGCGGTGCATTTGCAGTTACCGCTGAGCATTCCTTGTTCCGCGGCGGATACAGGGACCAAGATACCTACCACCTCTTTTCCCTTGGCCTTGGCGGAAAACCCGAACTTCTGGCGACACTTGAGCTTCAAGACCAGAATGGCGGCAAGTTAGTGGCGGGCCGCGTTGTCGGTCGAGGTGACGCCATTCACTTGGTAAGCGAGGGGATCTTGTACCGCGTTGATGTGCAGGCCGCTCTCGCGGGGTAGCGTGGGGGCTAACCAGTCGCTGGATCAGACGGCGGATAGAATCCAGCGGTGAGGCGGAGTCGATCGTCCGCCGCTGATCAGCTCGGGCGTTCGGCGGATGGATGGCCGCTCTCCCGATGGACAACGAGGCCTGGATCATTGAGGAGGGCGATCGCGTCATCCGGAAGAAGGCCGCTGGCGGCTTCGACGGTCTGACGACCTGGGAGCGGCTTCTGT
>CAJBCV010000023.1 GCA_903951635.1 uncultured Planctomycetaceae bacterium | reverse complement strand
GCGTGGACCTGAGCCCGTCGGCCGCAAGCGCCGCGGCCACCCCCTCGGCCTCCGCCTGCGAAGCCGCAGAGGCCAACACCGCCGGCCCCCACGAACTCTGCGCCGCGCCGCGGACCCCAAGCGCCGCCAGCCGATCGATGATGGTTTCGATCGATCGATGGAAAGGAAGCGTGCTCGAGGCGCTCGCGAAAGGCACTCCGGCCAGCCGACCGTAGGCCCCGAAGGCTTCGGCGAAGGCCTCGAAGCGCCCCTCGAGCGCCGCCGGCACGAGCTCCAACAGGGCGATCCGGGCCAGCTCGGCGGTAACGCCCCGATCGACCGGGGGAAGCGCGAGGAACGCCTGTCGTTCGGCGTCGCCATGGAGCCCCTCCATTCCGCGCTCAATGATGATCACGCCGCGCCATGTCGGCGGGAGGACGGCCCGGGCGACCAGCGGCGAGGCTTCGAGCGGAGCTGCGAGCTTGTCGGCCCCGAGCCTCCCGGCCTCGACCAACAGGCCCCCGGTCGCAAAGCCGTGCAGCCCGACACTCGACCTTCGCCCGCGTCCGGCGGCCCGGGCCAGCGCGAGCGCCTCGCGCGGGGCGAAGCTTCGCTCCCCTGCGGCCGGCCGGACCGCGAGCCCCTCGATCGCGGCGGCTACGGCGAGGGCCAATTGCGTGCCGCTGCCGAGCCCGACATGCGACCGCGGTGCGGCGACGACCTCGACCTCGAAGGCCTGGTCGGCCGGAAGCTGCCAGGTCGCCGCACAGTGGCGGGCAAACGCCACCGCGCGATCCCCCTGCGGCCCCCGTCCGGCAAACGCCGCGGCCGAACGCACCCGGACGACAAACCCCGGCTCTTCGAGCATCAGCCCCGTGCCACCGAAGCTCCGCGCGAGCGGATCGCCGAAGGAGAACATCCCGAGATGGAAGCGGGCGGGGGTGCGGACTTCGACGCCCTGGAGGCAAGTTGGCGGCACTTGGGGCGATGTCGCGGCGGCGACGCGATCGGCAAGGATCGAAAACGCCTCGTGTTCGTCCGGGCCGCCGGTCTTCTCGACGAGCGTGCGAAGCTCGGCGAAGCGGGCCGCGATCTCAGGCGCGGGGATCATGTGGAGGCGGGTGACGAGGATCGCCGCCTCGACAACGGCATGGCGGGCCCGGACATGCCCCACGAACGGCCGCCCCTGATGGACCCGCTCGACCCGGGCCACGAGTCGCTGCCGCTCCCCGCTGCGATCGGCCGACACGATCCGGAACTCGAGCGCCAGCGGTGCATCGGCCAGTCGCCAGCCGTCGATCACCGCGGCGGGAAGCAGGTCGGGACGGGGCCCACCGCCGGCGACGGTCCGGGCCAACAGGAGGACGTCATCGGTGAGCTGAAACACCCCGGCCGGCGTGGCGGCGAGGTTGCGGGCGGTCTGGCTCGTGGCGAAGGGCTTGAGGACGAGCGTCTCGATTCGCCCCGTCTTGAGCTCGACCGGATCGACCTCCGGCCCCATCGCCGCCAGATGCGGCTGGCCGTCGGGGGAGCGGGTCGTGATCAGCCCTTCGAGGATCATGGGGAGCAAGTGTAGCCCGACCGCCCATCGGGGTCGTGGCCCCCCTCCACCGTCGCCGCCACGATTGACAACCGCCCCCCTGGGCTGGCATCAATGCGTTCATCCTCAGCCGTTCCTCCCCCCGACCCAACGCCCCTGGGAATCCAGCCATGCCCCGTTTCGCCCCGGCTTCGATCGTCGGCCGCCGTGCCTGCCTGATCCTTTCGCTGGTCATCCTCTCGGGGAGCGGGCTCGTCTGCCGGGCCGACGAACCGGCAGGCGCTACCGGGGCGATCGATCCCGAGGCGATCAAGAACCTGGAGGCAGCCTACCCCGCAGCAGCGGCCGGCAAGACCCGGCATGTCATTCTCCTCCCGAGCAAGGAGCGCGACGAGGAGGACGACGTCAAAGTCGAGATCATCGCCGGCCGGACGATCGACACCGACGGCGTCAACACCTACCGCTTCGGGGGCGAGTTCCGCCAGCGCGACATCCCCGGCTGGGGCTTCTCTTATTTCGAGGTCGACGCCCTCGGGGCACCGCTCTCGACCCGGATCGCCCCCGCGCCAGGGACACCGACCGTGAAGGCCTTCGCCCCCGGGCCGCGGATGCTCGTCCGCTACAACAGCCGCCTGCCGCTGGTCGTCTACGCCCCGGAGGGCGTGGAGGTGCGTTCTCGCGTCTGGCGTGCCGAGGGCGAGCCCGTTCCGGCGGCGGTGCGCTGAGCCGGCAAGCCCCGGCGGGCCGTTGTCACTTCCAGGTCGAGTAGTCGGTGGGCACGAGGAACTCCGAGAGGACGCCGTCCTTCGCCTCGGTGAGCGAGCCCCCGGCCTTCTCCTCGGAGGCCTTGCGGGCGGTCACCCAGTCGGGGTCCTGACGGAAGCTGTCGAAGGATGCCTTCGCGGCGTCGACCGAATCGTGGCCGAGGAGGTAGACGAGCATCCGATCGGCGTGCGGCTGTCCCTCGGCCCGGTTCCAGTAGATGAGGTTCGTCATGCCGTGCTTGGCGAAGAGCTTGACGGTGTGATCGCGAAAGCGGGCGTTGAGGCCGGGGAGATTGCCGGCCGTCGAGGTGTAGGTGCGCAGTTCGAAGACGCGCCCATCCTTCCCCGGCTTCGTGTCGAGCGCGGGAGAGTAATCGGTCGTGGTCAAGAACGTCTCGGTCGCCTTCTCGACGAGCTTGCCATCCTTCTCGGAAGCGGCGTGGGCTGCCTTCCACTCGGGATCGTTCACGAAGGCGGCCCAGGAGGCGTCGCGGGCCTTCCGGTCGGGATAGGCGAGGAAGTAGACGAGTTTCCGCTCGGGGTTGTCGCCGACCGGGACGAAATACCCGACGTTCGTCATGCCGTGCTTCTCGAAGAGCTTCGTCGTGTGGTCGCGGAACCGGGCATGGAGGGCATCGAGCTTCCCAGGCGCTGCCCAGTAGACGCGCATCTCGTAGAGCCGGGTGTCCTTCTCGGCGGCGGCGGCGACGGCCATACCGAGGAGCGAGACGAAGAAACTGGCAAGCACGAGGCGGATCATCGGAAAGGCCCTCGGGGGTCGGAACGGTGAAGGAAAGAAATCTACCGTCGCGCTGCTCGGCAGCCCAACGGCACCTGCTCGACGAGGCTCAGGGACTCACGGCAGACTCAGTCAAACGGCCGGCGCGGAGCCACCCGCTCGATCGGCGCAGGGGCCGACGGCTCCGCCTCCGCCGGACTCGGCTCGGCGGCCGCAGTCGGGGGCGGCGGGGCACGGTCGTACGGCGACAGCGGACGGGCGGGCAGCGGTGGGACCGCGGGCACGGCGCCCACTCGCTCGACCCGAAAGCTCATCCGATACCGTGGCCAGCTGTGCGTCGTGATGCCGTGACGGTGCGAGCCGACATGCTCCGCCGGCGAGTCGACGATCGTCACCTTCACGACACCGGTCTCACCGACGGCCAGGACCCCCGCGTGGACGGCCGCGACGGAGAGATTGGAGTCGAGCGTGTAGACGTCGGTTCCCCAGGCGATCCCTCGATTGGAGCCGGTGACCGTGAACCGATGCTCCGCGCCGGTTTCGGCTTGCAGCCGGGAGAGTGAGTCGGGGGGTGAGGGAGCCACGATCGCCGGCGGGGAGGCCTTGGCGTCGCCCGCGGCAGCCTCGCGTTGGAGGCGGCGGATCTCTTCCCGAACGACGAGCGCCTCGTCGAGCCGGGCGGCGCGGCAGTGTTCGTCCTGGAGGGCCTGGAGGCGGGAAACCGTCTCGGCGAGGAGCTTTTCTTTGGCGGTACGGACGCGCGCCTCGAGCCTTCCCTGCTCGGCTGAGTGGGCCTCGAGAACCTCGGCGAGCCGTCGATCGACCGGATTGCCGCCCTTGGCCACGAGACCGGGCTCCTGCTGGGCCACCGCAGGGCGTGCCCCAATTCCTCCCAGGCCGGCGGCGCCCAAAAGGATCACGCCAACGACCGACGCGACCACCCACCGCCGCTTCAAGTCCCCCATTGCATTCCCCTTCCCAGACGACCCTCCGGACGAAGACCGGCCCTGAGAATAACCTCGGCGAGGCCGCGGGGCGTAGGCCTGGAGTGGCCAGGGCCCCTCCGCTGCCTGTGCGGATAGACTGTCTCGGAGTCCGCCCCTTCCCCGATGCTCTTCCCGTGACCGCCCCTGCCGAACGCCGCTCCATGTCCGAGCGTCCCCGCCTCCACTTCGTCACCGGCCGGCTCGCGGAGCCGTCGCTGCGCGAGGTGCTCGAGCGGCTGGCGCCGCAGGTCGGCTTCATCCCGACCGTTCAGGTGATGAACATCACCGTCGCCGCCCTCATGACCACGCCCTGGGTCGCCAAGCGGCTCCGGGTGCCGGAAGGAACCGATCGGGTGATCCTCCCCGGGAATGTGAGCGGGCCGCTCGACGTCGTCCGGGCGGTGAGCCCTGCCCCCGTCGAACGGGGCCCGGAGGATCTCCGCCGGCTCGACGAATACTTCGGCCGAAAGCGTGCCGATCTGGCCGAGTATGGCAGCCACTCGATCGAGATCATCGCCGAGATCAACCATGCTCCCAGGCTCTCGCCCGAGGCGATCCTCGCCGAGGCCCGACGGATGCGCGGCGACGGCGCCGACCGGATCGACCTAGGCTGCGATCCGGAGGGGGGCTGGAGCGGCGTGGCCGACGTCGTGAAGCGCCTCGTCGACGAGGGGCACACCGTCTCGATCGACAGCTTCGACCGTCGCGAAGTCGCCGCGGCAGTCAAGGCCGGAGCGACGCTCGTCCTCTCGGTGAACTCCTCGAATGCCGTGGCTGCCGCCGACTGGGGCTGCGAAGTGGTGGCGATTCCCGATGTGCCCGCCACGCTCGAAGGCTTCGATGCCACGATTCGTAGGCTCGAGCGCGACCGCGTTCCCCACCGGCTCGACCCGGTCCTCGAGCCGATCGGCTTCGGCTTCGCCGCGAGCCTCGGCCGCTATCTCGACATCCGCAAACGCTACCCCCAGTCGGCGATGATGATGGGGATCGGCAATCTCACCGAGCTCACCGACGTCGATTCCGCCGGGATGAACGTCTGCCTCCTCGGCTTCTGCGCCGAAGTGGGGATCGGGTCGATCCTCACCACCGAGGTGATCCACTGGGCCAAGAGTAGCGTCAAGGAATGCGATCTGGGGCGACGGCTCGTCCATCATGCCGTCACGAAGCGCTCCCTCCCCAAGCATGTCGAACCAAGGCTGGTGACGCTCCGTGCCGGCAAGCCACAGGCGCATGGCGACGCCGCGCTCGAGCGTCTCGCCGCCGCGATCCGCGACCCCAACTTCCGGATCTTTGCCGAGCGTGGCGAGATTCACCTCGTCGGCCGCGATCTCCATCTTGCCTCGGCCGATCCGTTCGAGGTGTTTGCGGCGCTCGCAGCGGCCGGCCGCGACGACGTCGATCCCTCCCACGCCTTCTACCTCGGCTACGAGATGGCCAAGGCCGTCACGGCTCTCTCCCTCGACAAGGACTACCGCCAGGATCAGGCCCTCGACTGGGGGCATCTGACGCGCCCCGAGATCGCCCACGGCCCGTCGCGGGCCGCAGCCCGCGTCGCCGGCGCCACCGATCCAGCCGTGGTGGGCGATCTCCCGAAGCGCGACCCGCTTTCGGAGGAGGAGTCGCCATGAGCCTTTCCCTGCCGCTGCGCCTCTCCGGGTGTCGAGCAACCCCCTCCGGGGCGCTCGTCGCCGAGTTGCCGGCCGAGGTCACGGCCGCCGAGATCTTCGCGGCGCTGGCCACCGCGCCCCATCGCATCTTCCTCGACAGCGCCATCCTCGACGGCGAGGCCGTCGACGGAGCGACCCCATCGGGCATGCGGCTGGGGCGGTTTTCGTTCGTGGCCTGTGATCCGGTCCATTCGCTCCTCGTGACGGCCCCGGAGCCGGGGAACACCGCGGCCGCAGCCACGGTGGTGCGCGAGGCCTTCGACGGCCTCCGTGGACTCCTCGCCGACTTGGCCACGCCGACGATCCCCGGCCTGCCTCCCTTCCAAGGGGGAATCGCGGGGCTTGTCAGTTACGAAGCGGGCCTCGCCCTCCTCGACGTCGCGCCGCCGCCCCACGCCGACATCCCGGTGCCGCTCCTCTCGCTCCATCTCTACGACGTCGTCTTCGCCTTCGATCACGATGCCCGCCGGGGCTGGGTGATCTCGCAGGGAATCCCGGCGAAGGGGCCGGTGGCCCGCGGCGCCCGGGCCGCCGACCGCATCGATGCGGTCCTGGCACGGCTCGACGATTCGCGCCGATCGCCGCGGGCGTCTCTCCCGCCAGGGCCGCTCCACGACGGTGGCGGCCATCCTCTGCCCGGGCATGCCGGGGTCGGATCGACCCACGCCCCCGAGGGCTATCGGGAGATGGTCGAGCGGGGGATCGAGTTTGTCCGGGCTGGCGACATCTTTCAGGTCAACCTCGCGCAACGTCTCGCCGTAGCCGGCGAGATCGACCCGACGCTCCTCCACCTCCGCGCCCGGGAGATTAATCCGGCGCCGTTCGCGGCGAGCTTCGACGCCGGGCCGGTGCGGATCACGAGCATGTCGCCGGAGCGTTTGCTGTCGGTGTCGCGCGGGGTCGCGCGGATGCATCCGATCAAGGGCACGCGTCGGGTGATCGCGAGCCCCGAGGCCGACCTGTTCGCCGGCGACGATCTCGAGGAGAGCGCCAAGGATCGGGCCGAGAACGTGATGATCGTGGATCTGGTGCGCAACGACCTCTCGCGCGTCTGCACCCCCGAAAGCGTCCGCGTCGAGGCGCTCTGCCGCCGCGAGCGCTATGCGACCGTCCAGCATCTCGTCTCGATCGTCACCGGCCGTCTCCGCCCCCGCTCAGGCCCCCTCGATGCCCTCCTGGCCGCCCTTCCCGGCGGAAGCGTGACCGGCGCTCCGAAACACAGGGCCTGCGAGATCATCTCCGCCGTCGAACCGGTGGCCCGTGGGGCCTACTGCGGGTCGATCGGCTATCTCGGCCTCGACTCGAGCGCCGACTTCAATCTCCTCATCCGCACGTTCGTGGCCGGCGACGGGCAGACGACGTTCTCCGCCGGAGGCGGGATCACGGCGGCAAGCATCCCCCACGCCGAGCACGCCGAGAGCCTCCACAAGGCGGAGGGGATGCTGCGCGTGCTCGCCTCCCTCGGCCGCGACGTCATCGGCGGAGGCGACCGATGATCGTCGTCCTCGACAACCGCGACAGCTTCGTCTTCAACCTCGCCCGCTACTTCCATCGCCTCGGCTGCCCGGCGCTCGTCCTCCCCAGCCATGCCGTCTCGATCGCCGATCTCGAGCGTCTCGGCCCCCAGGGGATCGTCATTTCCCCCGGCCCTTGCACGCCGCTCGAGGCGGGATGTTCGCTGGCGGCGGTGCAGGCCTTCCGGGGGCGGGTGCCGATCCTGGGCGTGTGCCTCGGGCATCAGGCGATCGGCCAGGCCCTCGGCGGGCGGATCGTCCGCGCCCGCGAGCCGGTCCACGGACGAACGAGCCGGATGCACCACGACGGCGTCAATCTCTTCGCGGGGATCCCCAGCCCCTTTCGAGCGGCCCGCTATCACTCGCTCGTCATCGAGCGCGAGTCGCTGCCGGCGGCACTTTCGATCACGGCGGTCGACGACGAGGGAACGATCATGGCCGTCGAGGATCGGGCCGGAGGTCTCTACGGGGTGCAGTTCCACCCCGAGTCGATCCTCACCGAGTTCGGCTTCTCCATCCTTGCAAACTTCCTCGACCTCGCCGGCATTCCCCGCACCCGCGTGCTGCCGGAGAGCGAGGGAGCGGGCCCGGAGGGAGATCCGCCCCCGGCCGGCGACGGACGGGTGGTGACGTTTTGATGCCGCGCCGGGAGGGATTTTCCGGGGAGGCTCGGAGGGACGTCCTTCGCGTCTGGCTCGTCGTCCTGGCCTCGATGCTCGTTCACGCTCCGGCGGCCTCCTCCACCTTCACGGCGGCGGCCAGCGTGCCAGCTGCCCCGTTGCCCGCGACTCCGGCGACCGTTGTCACCATCGAGACGAAAGACGGGGTGCCGGAACTTCGCGTCGCCCCGGACCGCCCAGACGAGGTCCGGTCGCCCCGGTCATTCCCCCTGCCGGGGTCCCGGCGGGGCGGCGGCGGCCATGGCGGTGAGCTCCTCGGTGGAGATCCCGGCATCCTGGACGAGGCGCGTCAGATCGACGGAGGTGTAGATGTCGAGGCGCCGGGTGAGGACGGTGCGGTGATACTTCACGGTCCGTTCCGAAAGGCCGTACTCCACGGCCATTTCCTTGTTCGGCATCCCCTTCACGATCCCGAGGAGCATCTGTAACTCGCGGTCGGTGAGCTTGGCGATCATCGCCCGCGCCTGCGTGCGGCGGCTCCGCGATTCCCGATCGCGGAGATCACGATGCATTGACCGCTCGATCGCCGCGACGAGATCGCCGATCGCAACCCGCTTCGTGAGGAAGTCCTCGGCGCCTGCCCGCATCGCCCGGACGCTCGTGGGGATGTCCCCCTTGCCGGTCACGAACACCACCGGCAACGGATTCGGCGACTTCGCCAACGTCTCTTGGAGATCGAAGCCGTCTCGCTTCGGCATCTGCAGATCGGTGAGGACGCAGCCGGGCGATTCGGGGTCGGGGCGCATGAGGAAATCGGCCACCGAGGGGTAGGTGGCGACGGCGTAGCCATGGCCACGGAGCCTTCGCTCCATGCTGCGGAGGAACGATTCGTCGTCGTCGATCAAATGGACGGTGGCCATCATGCGATGCTGCTCTCTTTCCAAACGGGGACGCCGATGGAGACCGTGAGGCCACGGCCCGGGGCGTTGTCGAGCCGGAGCCTACCTTCATGCCGCTCGACGATCGAGCGCACGATCGGCAGGCCCATGCCGAGCCCCTCGTCCTTCGTCGTCGCGAAGGCCTCGAGGACGGAATCCATGATACCGTCTTCGATCCCACCCCCGTTGTCGATCACGGTCAGTACGACGATTTCCCCGTCCCGCTGGGCCCGAATCAGGATCGTCCCCGGATCACGAATCCCCCCCGCTGCCTCCCCACCGCCGGGTGCGCCAGCCCGGGAGGCCCGAATGGCGTCGGCCGAATTGCCGAGGAGATTGAGGAGTGCCTGCTGGAGGAGAATCTCGTCGCCCGCCACCCGCGGAAGCGCCGGATCACAGGCGACCGTGACGCCGATGCCATCGGCGGCCAGCCGTGGCCCGACGAGCGTCAGCACACCGCGGATCAGCACCGGCACCTCGACCGGCACGACGGTGAACCGCTGCTTGCGGATCATCGCCCGAATGCGATCGAGCACGGCCCCCGCGCGCTCGTCGTCGGCGGCGATGTCGCGGACGATGGCGCGGAGTTCGGCGGCATTCGCCGAATCGTCATCACGGAGGAGGATCTCCGCCGCCTCGAGGTTGTTGAGGATCGCCCCGAGCGGCTGACCAAGCTCGTGAGCCAGCGAAGCCGCCAGTTGCCCGAGCGTCGAGATCCGCCCCGCGTGGGCGATCTGATCGCGCTGCTCGGCGACGATCTGCTCGGCCCGGCGACGGCGGCGCGATTGCGTCACCAGCGCGATGATGAGCAGGCTCTGGAACGCGAGCACGGCTCCCCCGGCCATCAGCTGCGGCCGGTAGCGGTCCCAGAGCCGTGGCTCACGGAACAGCACCTTGCTTCCTTCGGGGATCCGGGAGGCCGGCACACGAAAGCGCTCGAGCACTCGATCATCGAGAATGACCACCGGGGAGACGGTCACCGGAGGGGGAATCGGCCGCTCGCGGCTGGCCAGGATGAGGCGACCCATGGCCGCCCCCATCGCTCGAAGATCGCTGCACGCCCCCCCGACGGTGCCCTGACCGACATGCGAGTCGAGCATTCCGAACACAGGGGCCTTCGTCTCCTCACAGAGCGACTGGAGAATCTCCGACGGAAAATACGATCGCCCCTCCTCGTCCTTCCAATAGCCGAAATAGACGACCGCCGAGTCGGCGGGGAGTTCGCGGAGCCGACGACGCAATTCGACAAGCCCGAGGTCAACAAGCGCGACATACTCGAGCCCCCGCTCGTTCGCGATCCGGCCGACCGTGGCGTCGAACCTGGCCATCACGCCGGGGTGGATCTCGCTTTGTCCCACGAGCGCGATCCGCTTGGAAGCTGGAAAGAGCCGGCACGCGAGCGCCACCGTGTCTTCCAACGTCAAGTCGCTCGTCACGTAGGAGTAGTCCGGGGGCAGGGCGTCGTCGGCCAACGCATCTCCCGGCCGCTCGAAGGCCACGACCCTCGCCTTGGGGGAAAGTCGCTCCCGGCTGGCCAGCACGAAGTCACGGGCGACGGCGCTGGTGGGGACGATGACGTCGAACTCCCAGTCGCTGTACTTCTCGAGCAGCCAAGCGGCGGCCCGGTCCGGGTCGTCGACGCCCCGGTCGAGTCGGACGAGGTCGAGATTCTCGATGAACACCTCGGGAAGCGCCGCCTTCCCCTCGGCCACCCCCGCCCGAAATCCCTCCATGAACTGCACGAACGCGGGGCGCGTCGGCCCCTCCTGATCGATGACGAGCACCCGCAGGATCGGCCCGGGCTCCGCAGGGAGCTTCTCCACCGGCGGATCGGCCGCCGAAGCGATCGTCGCCACAGCGATCGTCACCACAGCGATCGTCACCACAGCGATCGTCGCCACAGCGATCGCGACAAACGCGGCTGCGATCGAGCCGACGGCCCTTTCCCGCGCCCGGCGTCGCGTCAGCGCCGCGATCACGTCCTCGATCCTAGGGACGGTGGTCATCATGCAGGGGTGCTCTCTTCCCAAATTGGAACGCCGAGGAAGACCGTGAGGCCGCGGCCCGGGGCGTTGTCGAGCCGGAGCCTGCCGTCATGCCGCTCGACGATCGAGCGCACGATCGGCAGGCCCATGCCGAGCCCATCGTCTTTCGTCGTCGCGAAGGCCTCGAGCACTTCGCCGACGAGACCCTCACCGATTCCACCACCATTGTCGATCACGGCCAGCTCCACCGTATCCCCTGCCCGGCGCGCCCGAATCGTGATGGTCCCCGGATCACGGCTCCCCCTCGTGCCCTCCGCGACGCCGGGAGAACCAGCCCGGGAGGACCGAATCGCGTCGGCCGAGTTCCCGAGGAGATTGAGGAGTGCCTGCTGGAGGAGGATCTCGTCGCCGGCCACCCGCGGAAGCGCCGGATCGCAGGCGACCGTGACAACGATGCCGTCGGAGGAAAGCCGGGGCCCAGCAAGCATGAGCACGCCGCGGATCAACCCCGGCACCTCGACCGGCCCGACCATAAACCGCTGCTTGCGGATCATCGCCCGGATGCGATCGAGCACGGCCCCCGCGCGCTCGTCGTCGGCGGCGATGTCGCGGACGATGGCGCGAAGCTCGGCGGCATTCGCCGAATCGTCATCACGGAGGAGGATCTCCGCCGCCTCGAGGTTGTTGAGGATCGCCCCGAGGGGCTGGCCAAGCTCGTGAGCCAGCGAAGCCGCGAGTTGCCCGAGCGTCGAGATCCGCCCCGCGTGGGCGATCTGATCACGCTGCTCGGCGACGATCCGCTCGGCCCCGCGACGGCGGCGTGACTGCGTCACCAGCGCGACGAGGAGCAGGCTCTGGAGCGCGAGCACGGCTCCCCCGGCCATCAGGTGCGGCCGGTAGCGGTCCCAGAGTCGCGGCTCGCGGAACAGCACCCGGCTTCCTTCGGGGATCCGAGAGGCCGGCACACGAAAACGACGGAGCTCGCGATCATCGAGCATGGTCACCAGGGGAACGTTGACCGGCAGGGGAATCGGCCGCTCGCGACTGGCCGCGACGAGGCGACCGGCAGCCAACCCGATCGCTTGAAGTTCCCTGCACGCCCCCCCGACGGTGCCTTGACCAACATGCGTGTCGAGCATCCCGAAAACAGGGGCCTTCGCCTCCTGGCAGAGCGACCGGAGAATCTCCGCCGGAAAGTACGATCGCCCCTGCTCGTCCTTCCAATAGCCGAAATAGATGACCACCGAATCGGCGGGGAGTTCGCGGAGCCGACGACGCAGTTCGGAAAGCCCCACGTCGACGAGCGGGACGTATTCAAGCCCCCGCTCCTCCGCGATCCGGCTGGCGGTGGCGTCGAACGTGGCCGTCACGGCGGGATGGATCTCGCTTTGCCCCACGAGACAAATCCGCCTCGAACCGGGAAAAAGCCGGCACGCCAGCGCCACCGTATCTTCCAACCTCGAGTCGATTTTCACGTACGTGTAGTCCCGAGGAATGCCCCCGGTCGTCAACGCATCCCCCGGCCGCTCGAAGCCGACGATCCTCGCCTCGGGAGAGAGTCGCTCCCGGCTGGCCAGCACGAAGTCACGGGCGACGGCGCTCATGGGAACGATGACGTCGAATTGCCAGTCGCTGTACTTCTCGAGGAGCCATCCGGCCGCACGGTCCGGGTCGTCCACGCTCCGGCCGAGCCGGACGACATCGAGATTCTCGATGAACACCTCGAAGCGCGCCCCCTTCGTTTCGGCGACGCCCGACCGGAATCCCTCCATGAACTTGACGAACGCGGGGAGCGTCGGCCCCTCCTGATCGATGACGAGCACCCGCAGGATCGGGCTGTTCCCCGTCGTGAGATCGGCTGCCGTAGCAGCATGGTCGTCGGGCCCGTCCCCGGTGGCGCCGCGGGCGAGGATCGAGGCCCATCCAAGCATCGTGACGGCGGCGGCGATGAATTGTCGGTGAGTCACGAGATACTCCGTCTCCGCCGTTCATCAGGAACGTTTTCACGAAGTGTACCAGTGTGCCGCGCACGTCGGCGGGGGCGGGACTCAGGCACGATCAGCGTCCGGGGCATCGTCGATCAGTCCGCCGAGGCCCGATGGACGTCGAGCGACACGAGCTCGAGCAGTTGATCGTCGGCCATCTCGGTCAACAGCGTTTCACCGGCGACGGTAGGACCGAGCAGACGATCGGCCAGCCCCTGCTTGTCGCGGAG
The DNA here is from genome assembly GCA_903951635.1 of uncultured Planctomycetaceae bacterium. Lineage (GTDB taxonomy): Bacteria > Planctomycetota > Planctomycetia > Pirellulales > UBA1268 > QWOP01. Next base: position 26,985 of record CAJBCV010000023.1, on the reverse strand, counting down.
CATGGAGTCGATCCGCTCCTCGAGTGTTCCCCGGCAGACGAATTTGTGGACGAGCACGTTTCGTTTCTGGCCGATGCGGAAGGCCCTGTCGGTGGCTTGGTTCTCGACCGCTGGATTCCACCAGCGGTCGAAATGAATGACGTGCGACGCCGCGGTGAGGTTGAGGCCCGTGCCCCCCGCCTTCACCGAGATCACGAAGAACGGGATATCGTCCTCCTCCTGGAACCTCCGCACGAGTTCCTTCCGCTTGCCGACGGGAACCTGACCGTGCAACACGACACCCGACCGCCCGAACACCTCCGAGAGCCACCGCGAAAGCGGGCCACAGAGAGTCTGGAACTGCGTGAATACGAGGATCTTTTCCTGTCGGGCGGCGATCGGCTCGCAGACCTCCGCCAAGCGGAGAAACTTCCCGCTCTCCGCCGGGTCGTATCCACGGTCGTCGGCGAGGCCGAGGTATTGGGCTGGATGATTGCAGATCTGCTTGAGCCGCATGGTCGTGGCCAGAACGATGCCACGACGACGGATACCGTTGTCCCGCACCGTGTCCTTGAGCTCCTGCAGTTGCCTCCGAAGATCCTCCACGGCCCGCTCGTACAGGGCTGCCTGTTTGCGCGAGAGGCTGCACTCAGACCGCATTTCGGTCTTTTCCGGAAGATCCGGCGCGATCCGTGGATCGGTCTTCAGCCTCCGCAGGATGTAGGGCCCAACGAGCTTGCGGAGTGGGGCGAAGCCGTCCGAATGGCCACCTTTCCCCATCCGCCGCACGAATTGCCTGAACTCCCCGGCCGAGCCGAGAAGTCCCGGGCAACAGAAGTCGAACAGCGACCAGAGATCCCCGAGTTGATTCTCCACCGGCGTGCCGGTGAGCACGATCCTCGCCTCCGCGCGGAGCCCCTTGACCGCCTTTGTCTGCGCCGAGGAGGCGTTCTTGATGGCTTGTGCCTCGTCGAGCACGGCCAGCCGCCAGGCGACCGACGTCAACCAGGGAAGTTTTTTCACCATCGCATACGTCGTGACCACGACATCGTAACGAGCCAGTTGCCGTTCCGGGTCGGCCGCCAACTGATCGAAGAGGTCGGCCGGACATTCCGAACGGTGCACGAACAGCGTCCCGAGTTGCGGTGCAAAACGGGCGAGCTCTTGCTTCCAGTTCCCCACCAGCGAGGCAGGCACGACCAGCAGACTTGGCGGTGGACTCGCCGTGGAACGAACCGTCCGCCGCGCGGCGCTGCGCCGGGGGGACGCTGCCGGGGGAGCGGCCGTGTCGTCGCGGAGGCGGAGGAACAGGTCGATCACCTGGACCGTTTTGCCGAGCCCCATATCGTCGGCCAGGCATGCCCCGAGGCGAAGCCGCGCAAGGAACCAGAGCCAACGGACGCCGTCGGCCTGGTAGGGGCGGAGTGTCGCCGCCAGACCCTTGCCGGGCGTGCAGCCCGGGCGGCCCTGGGGATCACGAAGGGCGACGAGGGTCTCGCGGAGCCAGGCGCCCGCGGTCACGTCAGCCCACTCAACCATCGCTTCGGAGGTGTCCCTGTCGCCCCCCAAGTCAGCGCCGGCAAGCAGCCTCATCCCTTTGACGAAATCGATCCCCTTGGCATGCTCGCGTTCGAGTCGTCTCCACTGGTCGAGCGCCTGGCGGAGACGCTCTCGATCCACCTCGACCCAGCGTCCGCGGAGGAGCGTGAGGCTATCCGTACCGGCAAGCAGCTCGCTGGTCTCCTTCGCGGTCAAGCGTTCGCCGTCGAGCGCGAGATCGACCGAGAAGTCGAGGAGCCCATCGACACCGACCGCGGAAGGCGTCCCGTCCCCGAGTCGCACCTGGACCGCCGGTCGGGGCGGCTTCCGGCCCCGCCACCAGTCGGGCACTCGCACGACCAGTCCGCTCTCCTCCATCGCGGGAACATCCCGGAGAAAACGGTGGGCCTCCGCGATCGTGATGGCCCGGGGCGTGAAGATCACCCGGGTATCGAGCCATTCGCGGATGAGGGAACTTCGCTCCGCGGCCGCCTGCACCGGCGCGAGCAGCTCCACGAGCCTTGCCTGATCGCCACACTCGGCGGAGGATTCCACCGCCTTCGCCAAGGGGAGATGCTGCACGGCCGAAGCCGCCGTGAGTCGGTGGGCATACGTGGCGAGGAAAGCGAACGGCCGCGTCTCATCGCGGCGGTTTTCCGCGAGGTGAAACGTCACTTTCCCGAGGAGATGCAACCGAGGATCGATCGCCGCGAGCACGGCGGCCAAGCCTCCCGCCCGCGTCACCGCCTGTTCACGGACTCCGGCGGTCAGTTCGTGCCAGATCCGGCGAAGCGCCGCGACATCGAGGTGATCGAGGCCGTGCATGGGGGGGGCGGCGGCGAGGACCGCCGCCAGGGCGAGGTTATCCGGCGCCGGCAGCAAAGCCGCCGTCTGCTCGTCGGATATCGCCTCCAGGAATGCCCGACGGGCATCCTCGGCGAGCCGGCCGATCGCCTCCACGACCTTCCGCGCGAAGCCGCGGAAGAAGGCCACGTCTGGCGGCAAGCCGATGCTGTCGGGGAGCCCAGCCAGATGGATCAGCCCCGCAGACTGCCCGTCGGCGAAGGCAGCGGCAATTTCGGCACTGTCTGGCACAGCTCCCGCACCAGCGTCGACCTGCTCGACAGCCTCGAAGACCATCCGTCCCTGGGGAGAGATGCGGATACAAGCCGGAAACTCCCGCCCGGAAGCAGTTGGCATGGTGGTGTCACTCCATGATGAGCCGGTAAAAAGTCCCTTCGGTCCGTCCTCTCTCGAGCCAGCCACCGACTCGGGGCAGACTCGGGAACGACAACCTCCAGAATCAAGCGCCCCTCGAATCCCCAAACCGACACAGGCCCCGAAGATGCGATGGTCGAAATCATGGAAAGACTACTCGCCGCTCAGCGATCGGATCGCCCGTGCCGAAAAACGCGCGGCCAAGCGGGCCACGTGGGCCGGCCGCACCCCCGAGCCGGTACGAATCGCGGGCCGCGACATTGCCAAGACGTTCTGGGGCCGATCGTGGTGCCAGAGCCTGGAGGGATTCAGCGAATTCAGCAATCGTCTCCCACGCGGCCGTACGTATGCGCGGAACGGTTCGGTCGTCGATCTCTTCATCAGCCGCGGCCGTATCGAGGCGATCGTCGCCGGCTCGTTGGTGTATGACGTCGCGATCGCCATCGCTCCCCTTTCGCCGGTCAAATGGCAGGCCATCAAAAAAGACTGCACGGCGTCGATCGGGTCGTTGCTCGACCTGCTCTCCGGCCGTCTCTCGGACGCCGTTGTGCAGCGGATGGTGAAGCCCCAGGAAGGCCTTTTCCCCTCGCCACGGGAGATCTCGATCGCCTGCAACTGTCCTGACGGGGTGGCCATCTGCAAGCATCTTGCCGCAGTGTTCTATGCGGTGGGGCACAGGCTCGATACGCAACCGGAACTGCTGTTTCTGCTCCGCGGTGTCGATCAACGCGAACTCATCGTCGCCGCCACGAAAGACTCTGTGTCGCGGGCTCTCCGGGGCGACGACGCCCATGCACTGGCCGACGACGATCTGGCGTCGATTTTCGGGGTCGACCTGGGGTCGGCGACCGTCGAGGCAACCCCGACGGACCCTGCCCTCGAGCCCGCAGCTCGGAAGCGGCGACCCATTCCCGCCATCCGCAATCCACCCCCCGAATCCGCGCCGTCGTCAAAGGCCAAGAAAGTGCCGAAGGCCAAGAAAGTGCCGAAGGCCAAGAGAGTGCCGAAGGCCAAGAGGGCCAAGAAGGTTTCGAAGGCCAAGAAGGTTTCAAAGCGGACCATGGTTTCGAAGCGGAAAAAGGTTTCGAAGCGGAAGAGGCTGCGGGACTGATGCCCACCTGCGGTCATCAAGGCGCATCGATTCACCCGAGGCGCGACAGCCGCATCGCAGCCACGACGGCTCACGCCCGGCGGAAGCCGCCGTTGACGGGGAGGATCTGGCCGGTGACGAACGCAGCGTCGGGAGAGACCAGCCACGCCACTGCGGCGGCGATGTCGGCGGGCTCGCCCCAGCGCCTGAGAAGACTCTCGCGCACGGCCCGCTTCTGCCAGAGCTCGCTCGCCCCTTCCCCCCACTTCGTCCGGATCCAGCCCGGAGCGACGCAATTGACCCGCACCGCGGGCGCGAGCGACCGGGCCACGCTCCGCGTAAAAGCCATCACCGCCCCCTTCGTCGCCGCGAACAGCTCGCCCGAATCCCCTTCCATGCCGGTCTCCGCCTGATCCCACCCGGTGGTCACGATCGCTCCGCGCGCGATCCCCGTCGCGGCCTGCTCGTCCTGCCAGCGGACCTTCATCGACCGGCCGAACGCCCGCGCGAGAATCATCGTCGACGTCACATCGACCCGCAGTAATTGATCGAGCTTCCGCTCGAAGCTCCAGGCCGCGGCCTCGCCCGTGAGGACATCGGCACCGGCAATGAGGACGACCGTGTCGAGATCGGGAAGCGCCGCAGTGACGTCGGCGACGAGTCGCGGGAGCACCGCCGTCTCGCCCAGGTCGGCGAGAAACCGGCCGGCATAGCCCCCCAGAGGGGCAAGCTCCGCGGCCACTTCGTCCGCCGCCGTCCCCGAGCGGCCATGGATCGCGACACGGGCCCCACCGGACGCCAGCCGCAGCGCCACCGCCCGGCCGATGCCGTGCGTCGCGCCGGTGACAAGCACCGTCTTGCCGGCGAGGTTGCTTGTCGCTGCCGCCATCGTGCTTCCCTCGCTCATGCGGCCGGCTTCTCGTCGCCGGATGCCGCCGGTGCCGGGTCAGATGCCGGCGGCGTTGCCGGAGCCGGCGTGGCCCCGTCGGTCGGTGCGGGGGTGTCCGCGGCGGCGCGGAGCGGCAAGCGGTAACAGGCCGCCTCGACGGCGTTGCGGACGAGAAGCTTGTCGCCGACGACCGCGGGGCAGTTCCAGGTCTGGTCAGAGAGGGCCGCGAGACGAGCCACTTCGCGATGGGCCTCCGGCGTCGCCTCGACGAGGACGACGTCCCCCGGCTCCGACTGGACCACGAGGAGATCGCCGACACGGAGCAGTTGCCCCTGGTCGTAGCGGCCCCCCTTCCACATTCGCTTGCCGTCGCTGGCACGGAGGCATTCGAGGATCCCGTCGGAGAGGCCGTAAAGATGGCCGTCGTGGAGAGCGACGTTCGTGAACTTCGTCTTCATGCCCGCCTTGTTGCGCCACGCTTCCTTCATCGACCACGCCCCGTCGGCGCCGGGCGTCAGGTCGAAGGCCGCGGAGCCGACGCCGTAGCCCTTCGAGATGAAGAGGCGGTTGGGGCCGATCACGAGGGGCTGCGTGCAGGAGGCGTCGGAGTTGCTGTGCCCGGGCCAGGGAAAACGCCACGCCTCCTCCCGCGTGATCGGATCGAAGCCGATCGCCTGCGACTCGGTTACCGCCACGAGAAACTCCCGGCCGCCGAGCGCGAGGAGTGCCGGGCTGATGTAGCTGATCTGGTCGTCGCCGGCGGCGAAGCGCCGCTCGCCGGTCGCTCGGTCGTAGGCCACGAGTGCCACCGGCCCGTCGGCCCGTGGCCCGCCCCCCTGGACGATGACGACGTCGCCGAGGATGAGCGGGGAGCCTGAGCGGCCCCAGGCGACGGCCATCGCGTGCGTGGCCGCGTCGATGCCGAGGTCGGCGACGACATCCTTCTTCCACAGCACGTTGCCGGTGGCGCCATCGATGGAAAACAGCCAGCCGGTGGCCCCGGCCGCATAGACGACGCCGTCGTGGATCGTCGGCGTCGAGCGCGGCCCGATGCCGCCGAGGACCGTCTGGTGGCGGGCGGTCACCGCCACCTGCCACTCCGGATCGCCAGTGGCCAGCGACAGACAGGTGACGATCTCGTCGTCGCCACGCTGCTCGAGCGTCACGGCGTGATCGCCGAACGTGGCAAACCCGCTCCAGCCGGCGCCGATCGGGCGACGCCAAAGCTCCTGCGGCGGGCGCTGCTTCCAGTCGGGATCGAGGGCCGAATCCGCGGCGGGGAGCGAGGCGTCGCCCGCTGGCCCGAGGAAGCGGGGGAAGTCGTGGGGCGTAGGCTGCCAAGGGGCCGCGGCGACGACCGGCGACGGCGCGGTGGGGCGGGCGAGCAGTTTGTCGCGCGACTTCTGCCAGGCCCAGCGGAACTCCGGGACGAGATCGCCGCTGACCCGCTCGATGCGGAGCGTGGCCACGCCGAGGGCCACGACCCCGAGGAGCCCGTAGGCGAGCACTCCCTTCCGCGTCGGGCTGTGGCCGCTCTCCCGGACAAACCACACCACCGCGGACATCAGCGCCGAGAAGCCGAGGATGAGCGTGATGATGTTGCGGACAGCGCCGTCGACGACGCCGCCGACGACCTGTTCGAGGAGCCCCGCCCGGACCATCGCCGCCGCCGCGGCGAGCGAGCAGAGCGACACGATCAACCGCCGCGGGGGCCAGACCGAGCGCGTCTCTGAGGGGGCGGCTGGCTGGACGACCGCCCCGGAACGCTGCTGCTTCGACCGTCTTTTGGACTTGCTCATGCGGGGATCGCCTCGCGGTCGCCCCACCGATTCGGTCGCACGCGCGACATGCCGACAGGGCCGAACCGGGAGAGTTTACCGGTCGTGCTGTTCCCGCGCCCACGCGAACCTTTCCCGCCGGTCGATCGCGCCCCCGATTCCTTGTCCGTGCCGCGGGCCCCGACTACACTCCCCCGGCACTCGGGCTTTTTTTAGCCCTTTTCCCCCACTGGAAGTCCTCATGACCAGCCCCGAGCCCCACCGCTCCTCCGGGTCGAGCCCGCCGTCCTCGTCAGCCGCGATCGACGCGGCCCTCCGGTCAGGACGGGGCGTGGGCCCCTCCACCGCCGCCGTTCACGCCGGCGAGGCCCGGCAGAAACTGGCCGACGCGATCACCGACCCGATCGTCTCCGCGTCGACCTACACCTTCCCCGACACTCGCTCGATTCTTGACTTCATTGAGCACGATCTCCCCCGTGAGGAATACGGCCGCTACGGCAACCCTGGGGAACGGGTGGTGGAGGACAAACTCGCGGCCCTCGACGGGGGCGAGATGGCCGTCCTCTTCTCCAGTGGCATGGCAGCCCTCGTCGGCGTGCTCATGGCGCACCTGAGCGCGGGCGAAGAGGTGGTGTTCTTCGACCAGTGCTACCACCGCAGCCGCGAGTTTTGCCGGCGCCACTTGACCCGCTTCGGCGTCGGCTTCCGCGAGGTGAAGACGGGCGATTACGACGCCATGGAGGCTGCGATCACTCCGCGGACGAAGATGGTCGTCAGCGAGTCGCCGACCAACCCCCATCTGTCGATCGTCGACTGCGCCCGGTTTGCCGACCTCGGCCGCCGCCACGGCGTGATGACGCTCATCGACGCCACCCTCTGCACCCCCTACAACCACCGCCCGCTGGCCGACGGGGTCGATGTCGTCCTCCATTCGGCGACGAAATACCTCGGTGGCCACAACGACCTCCTCGCCGGCGTCGCCATCGGGGCGCACGAACGGATGGACCCGGTGCGGAACCTCCGCGGCATCATGGGGGGGATCAATTCGCCCCACAATTGCTATCTCCTCGAGCGCGGCCTGAAGACGCTCGCGCTGCGGATGGAGCGTCACAACGCCAATGGATTGGCCGTGGCCCGGTTCCTCGAGGCCCACCCGCGGGTGGAGCGGGTCTACTACCCCGGCCTCGAAAGCCATCCCTACCACGCCGTCGCCTCGCGATCGATGCGCGGCTACGGTGGCCTCGTGACGTTCCTCGTCAAGGATGCTGACTGGCAGCAGACGTCGCGCGTCGTCGATGCCGCGCGGATCCTCCGCATTGGCCCGAGCCTCGGGGGAGTGGAGTCGCTCATCGAGCAACCGCTCGTGATGAGCTACTGGAACTACTCCCCTGCCGAGCGGCAGACGTTCGGGATCGGCGACAACATGATCCGCCTCGCCCTCGGCATCGAGGACACCGCCGACCTGATCGCCGATCTGGGCCGGGCGCTCGAGGCCTGACCGCGGCGGCGTTCGCCCGGCGCCGCCGAACGCGCTGGCAAGCGGGGAGCCGGAGGGGAAGCGGGTCAGGGCGCGGCTGGGACGCGGACCCCGCAGGCCAGGCAAGCTGCGGCGTGCCGGGCGCCGCCGACGCGGCCCCGGGGACGCTCCCGATCAGGGCAATCGGGGGCTCTGGGGTGGCTCTGCCGGTCGCGGTGATTTTCACGGAAGTTCCGGTCGCGCGGATGCCGATATCCCTTCCGATTGCAGAAGCTCGTCAGGTGCTGTCCACCGCGGGTGCTCTCGGAGAAGTGTCCATGAACGTCGCGAACGGTATCTGCCGACTGGCCGCACTGGCACTGCTCACCGGGGCCACGCTGCCGGGCTTCGTTCCGGCCATCGCTGACGACGGGGCTGCAGCCGCCCCGCAGGACTCTTCCCTCCGCTGGACTCCCCATCGCTCGGCCGCCGCGCCGCCGCCGGCCCCCGCCCAGCCCCAGGCCGCCGCTGCCTCGCCCCGCGAACCGGTAACGCGCGATCCGGGGGCTTACGATGCCGGCTTCGATGCCGGCGTGGAGGATCGCGACTTCGCCACCGCGGATCGCCCCCGACCGGCGCCCCCGCGGACGCTCCCTCTCGACGTCGCCGCCGCCCCTTCGGGCCGCCCGGGGATGAGTCGGGCCCCTGCCCCTTCGCGGGCGCCCGCCCGCCGCAGCGATGACGGACGCCAGCCCTCCACTCCCCCGCGCACCGCCGGCGCTGAGCCGTCGCTGTTCGGGATCAGCCTGTTCCGCGCTCCGCAGGGGGATGTGGGCCGTCCACTGTTCGGCGCGGAGATCGTGCCGCAGCGGGACGGCGTCCGCCCCGCGGCCGCTGCCGGCGACTTCCCCCGTTCGAGCCAGCGTCCGATGCTCCCCACCGGCCAGCGGATCGCGATGGCGCCCGGCGGCGAGCCCTCGATGATGTCGCGGATGCCGACGTCGTCGATGCCGACCTCTTCGATGCCCCGCCCGCGCGTCCAAGCCCGCCGGGTTGCCAACCAACCGACCCCGGCGGCCGAACTTCCCCCGCCCGTCGGTGCGGCCGCCACCCCCGGCGTGCCCTCCACCACGCCCAGCCGCAGTGGCCGGCCCACCCCGGCTGAATCGATGCCGGGCGAGCCCTCCCTGCCCGGGGGCATGCCGATGGAGGAGGAAGGGCTCACCTTCGGTGGCCCCGATGGCGATGTCGGCTTCGGTGGCATGCCGCTCGATGCGGGCGACTACGGCCTCTCCGAACCTGGCATGGACTCCTTCGGCGACGGCTATCCCGACGACGGCATGATCCTCTCCGAGGATGGCATGCCGATGGCGATGGGGATGGAGGGCCCTGAGGTCCCCTGGACCGGCGAGGTCTCCCTCCACATCCCGTCGTTCTATGACGACCCGTATGCCTGCGAGGATGGCGAGGCTTGCCCGGGGTGCTCCCCGATGTGGGATCCCGACGGACGAATCTGCGCCTATTTCCGCCGCTTCGGCCGCCCCTATTACGGCTGGCGGTGGTACCGCGACCTCACGGCCAGTGCCGGCGTGACGTCGTTTCAAAACGCCACTGACCTCGGCCTCCACGGCAACTACGGCTTCAACGAATACCTCAACTGGTCGATGCCGTTTTGGAATGCCGTCGGCCTCGGCTGGCAGGTCGGTGTGCGCGGTATCCAGACCGACTTCCAGCGGACGCAGATCACCGCCGCCAACGGCAGCACGCTTCTCAATACGAACTCCCGCAACCAGGTGTTCCTCACCACCGGGTTCTTCACGAGGGCCTTCGAGGGGCGCGGCCTCCAGGGTGGAGCCGTGTACGACTACCTCCAGGACAATTGGTTCGACACGACGGATCTCTCCCAGGTCCGCGGCGAGTTGAGCTATGTCTGGGGCTACCACGAGTTCGGATTCTGGGGGGCGTTCAACTCCTTCAATGCCAACGGTGCGTTCGTGACCGGAGCCCGGGGCAACTCGGCCTCCTTCGACACGCTCGATCTCTACACCGGCTTCTACCGACTCCAGTTCGGGGATGCCAACGAGCTGAAGGTCTGGGGGGGTGCCAGCGGCCAAGGCGACTACCTCACCGGCATGCTCGTGCGGGCCCCGATGTCGCGGTCGCTCGCCCTCGAGGGGACGTTCACCTACCTCATTCCCTCCTCGAGCAACACCGTTCAGCTCCCCAACAGCAACGGCAGCGTGTCCTACGCCGAACAGGCTTGGAACGTGTCGACGAATCTCGTCTGGTACCCCGCCTGCCGGGCTCGTCGCAGTCTGGCCAGCCCCTACCGGCCGCTGTTCGACGTCGCCGACAACGGCAGCATGATCTCGACGGTGTCGGTGAATCGGCAGCAACGCCGCTGATCCGATGGTCTCCCCGCCGTGGCCGCCGGCCGAAGGGGGCCGGTCCTCGAGCGGGGCGGCCCTGGGCCCCGGCAACGGAGATCGCCCAGAGCGGCTCCGGGCGTCGGGTGGGGATCGACCGGACGGGCCGGCCACTCCCTGGGGGCCATCGACGCTTCGTCCCCTTGTCGTCGGGCCGCGGCCTTCCGCCGCCCGTAGCCCCTGCCGCCCACCGAGGGGTTTCTGCTATCCTTGCCGGTTCCAGGGCGCCCGTTTCGGGCTGCCACCGCTATCCAGGAATCCATCGCTGCCATGCCGGAAGCAAACGATCCGTGGGCCTCCCTCGCCGACAGCCTCGGCGCCGTTCCCGCGCCTGACAAGGCCGCGGCCCAGCCCGCCCCCGCTCCTCAGCCCGCTCCCCCCCGCGTCATCGAGACGCGGCGCCCCGAGACGAAGAAGGCCGCTCCCCAGGCATCTGGGGGGGACTGGACCGACATCGTTTCCGGCTTGGGCCTCCAGCCAGACGCGGTTCCGCCGCGGCCCGCCGCGCCCGTTCCCCCGCCTCCCGCCGCCCGCGAACGGGCCCCCCTGCCGACGCCGGAATCGTTCGAGCGCCGTCCGGAGGGGCAGCACCGGCGCAGCGACCGTCTCCCGGAGTCGGAGCGATCCCCCCGGGATCTCCCGCCGCGCGACGTCGCCGCCGATCGGGGTTCCGACGACCTCAGCTTCCAGGATCGCCCGGTCGTTGACCGGAGTTCGGAGCGTGGTGCGGATCGGGGCGCCGACCGGGGCTCTTCCGACCGTCCGGCCTCGGGCCGACGGGAAGACGACGGCCGCCGCGAAGGTCGCCGTGACGGTGGTCGTTCCACGGGCCGGGGACGCCGCGGTGACGGACGCCGTGGTGACGGACGCCATGGCGAGGGCTCCGAGTCGGGGGATGCCCCGCGGGGATCGGCCGGGGATCGCCCCAGCACCGAGCGTTCTGGAGATGTCCGATCCGATCAACCCCGTCCCGAGTCGCTTCGTTCGTCGGGGCGCGGCGATGCCATCGGTCAGCCTCCCCGGGCCGAGGATCGTGACGCCGGCCGGCGAGCGGATGACGACCCGATCGACGACGTCGATTCGCCCGAAGGGCGGGTCCTCGAAGATGGCGACCGTGCCGAGGGGGACCGGAGCAACGGCGAACCGAGGCGCGGCCGTCGCCGCCGGGGACGCCGGGGCGGACGGGGCCGCGGAGGCAGGGATCGCGACGACGCACCGCGGGGCGAAGGGGCGCGGGCCGAGGACGACGCACCTCGAAGCGGCCCGCAAAACGATGATCGGGCCGACGATCGAGCCGAACACCCGGCCGACGACGAGTTCGGTTTCCAGCCGCGGCGGCCTGCCGAGGACGCCCCCCGACAGGAACGACGTCCGGCTGCCCCGCGTCGCCAGGTCGATGGCGAACGGCGTCCCTCCCGCGACCGTGACGGCGAGCACCGCAACCCACCTCCGCGCGGCGAGCAACCGGCCCCGTCCGCGGGGTTTGATTGGGATGCGCCGGTCGACCGGGCTCCCGCCCCGTCCCGTCCCCAGAGCACGGATCGGCCGGCCTCCCGGCGGGCCGATCGGGACGACGACAACTGGGGCGGCATCGACCTGGAGCCCCGTGAACCGATCGGTGAATCGGTCGGCGGGAGTGACGGGCTCCCCGGTGATGGAGAACCGCGGGGCGATTCCGGCGACGAGCAGTCGGGGCGCCGCCGCCGCCGCCGCGGCCGTCGTGGGGGCCGCCGTCGTGGGGGCCGGGAACGGACGGGCGAAGATCGCCCCACCTCGGAACAGGTCGGAGACGAGTCGTCCCCAGTGAGCCGCGGCGACGACGCCCCGGACGACGAACCACTCCCCTCCGGCTACGGCCGTGCCCCCGCTCCTCCCCGCCCCGCTGCCAACGGCAGTGGCGAAGGAGAATCGCGGGGCCGCCGCCGCCGGGGTCGCGGCGACCGGAAAAGCTCGACGCCGCGGGCCGCCGGCGCGGCGGGTGAGCCGGCTGCGGAAGGGGCCGAGCCGAAGGGGCGCGGCCGCTCCTCGCGGCGAGGGTCTGGCGGACGCACTCGCCGCCCCGAACCGGAACTCCGTTCGACGTCGCGTCTCTCCCGTGGCCGGAGAGACGATTTCGCCCCGGTCGCCGGAGGCTACGACGAGGACGACGAAGGGCTCGATTTCCTCGGCATCGAAGAGGCCGGTCGTGAGCCGCCGCGGGCCGAGGCCCGGCGCAGCGATGACGACGAGCTCCTCGCCGAAAGCGGGCTCAGCAGCGTCACCGACGTGCCGAGCTGGGTGGAGGCCATCGGCATCGTCATTGCCGGCAACCTCGATGCCCGCAACCGCCCTCCGCGGGGCGGCGACGACCAAGATCGCGGCCGCCGCGACGGCTCACGGGGAGGCCGGGGCTGAGAGCCCTCCACCCTGCAGGCTCCTTCCGGTGTCGTCCGCTCCGCGTTTTGCGGGCCGGACGACACCGAGGCCTGTCGCCGATCACTTCATCGAGATCGTCCGCGCCAGGGGCTTGAGGATCTGTTCGACGACGCAGCTGTCGACGACTTCCTGGGCGATCATCGCGAGCCGATTGATGGCATCAACGTAGGACGTCTGCGGCTCGAGGCTCCCGTACTGACGGGCCGTGACATAGACGCTCAGTTGCTCCTCGGCAAACTCTCCCGTCCGCACCTGGAAGGCGTTGGTGCGGGATTCGGTGCTGATCCGAACCTGGGTGCGGCAATCCTCGTCGAGTGCCACCGTCAACGAAGGCTCGAAGTTGATCACCCGGGCTCCAGGGATCTCGGCCACGCGGTCGAGCGCCGGGCCGACCCCGAGGGCCTCGGCCAGGAGGGCGTTGTGGTTGCCGCGGTAGGCGAAATCGAAGCCGAACAAGAGGTCGAGCGCCTCACAATCGAGCGGGCTGACCGAGAGCAGGGCCGGGGCGAGATCGACCACCAGCCGATGCTGGTCGAGGACCGACTCGAGGGACGACGGGTTGACCTGCCCCGAACAGAGCCGCTTCGACTCCACCGCAGCCCACCGGTAACGCCCTTGGTCCTTGTCCTCCTCGAGGACGAAGTCCCGCTTGTCGCGGCAGTAAAACTTCCGCATCACCGGGTACTTCTTCTGGACGCACTCGAAGAAGTGGAGAATCGTCTCGCGCTGCGAGGGGAGTTCCATCTCCGTCGCCAGGTTCATGTTGACGTAAAAATCGTCAGCCAACGACGCGTAGGGCGTCATGCACGTGTGCTCCCGGGCGAGAAATCCGAAACCAAAATATAGGGGTCGTTCGAAGACACTGTCAAAATAGCAGCATTTCCCCGCTTCGCGGCGGCATTCTGCTGGTTTTTCCGGGACGGTCCCGACATAATCAGGCTCCCTCCGGCCAACTCCCCCTCCGTGGCCCTCAGCCGCGACGCCCCCCCCCGAGTCGGCTTCCGGACCTGCCTTCCCGATCGAGGCGACGTTCCATGCCCTCCCCCTCGGAACCTTCGGGCATTCCCGAGAGCCACGTGCGCATCGAGCAACGCGGCGATGGGGCCGTCGTTGTCCGCGTCCGGTCCGCGGGCGATGGAGAAGCCCGCCTGCCCGACGCCGTGTTCTCGTTCCGCTGCGGCGATCCGCAGTACGCGTACTGGCTGGCTCGACTCAAGTCAGACGGTGCTGACAGGCCCTGACGTCATGCGCGCCAGAGCAGGCTGTCGGTAAAGGGCCGACGGCGGCAGGGGCGCAGCGGATCGCTGCCCCCTGCCAAGGGAGAGCGGCCCTCACTCCCGGGAACTGGCAATTAGCGAGATGAACTCGCGATTGCTCTTGAACTTCGCCAATTGCTTCGTGAGTTGCTCCATGGCATCGACGTGGTGCATGCTCGAAAGCGTCCGCCGGAGCATGTTCACCGCGTGGAGCGTGTCGGGGTCGAGAAGCTTCTCCTCGCGGCGCGTGCCGGACTGGGAAATGTCGATCGCCGGCCAGACGCGCCGGTCGGACAGTTTCCTGTCGAGCACGAGCTCCATGTTTCCCGTCCCCTTGAACTCCTGGAAGATCAACTCGTCCATCCGGCTGCCGGTATCGACCAGCGCCGTGGCGACGATCGTCAGCGAGCCCCCCTCCTCGAACACGCGGGCCGTGGCGAAGAGCTTCTTCGGGATGTCGAGCGCCTTGATGTCGACGCCACCGCTCATGGTCCGGCCAGTGTTGCCAACCCACTTGTTGAAGGCGCGGGCCATGCGGGTGATCGAGTCCATGAGGAGGAACACGTCCTTGCCCGACTCCGCCATCCGCTTGCAGCGCTCGATGACCAGTTGCGAGAGCCGGACATGGCTCTCGACATCGCAATCGAGGCTGCTGGCGATCACGTCCCCCTTCACCGTCCGCCGCATGTCGGTGACTTCCTCAGGCCGCTCGTCGACGAGAAGCATGACGAGCGACAACTCGGGGTGGTTGGTCGACACCGCCTGCGACACCTGCTGGAGGAGCACCGTCTTGCCAGTCCGCGGCGGGGCGACGATGAGGGCTCGCTGCCCCTTCCCCAACGGGGTGAGGAGATCCATGATCCGGGTCGTCAGCGGCTGCTGACCGGTCTCCAGGCGGAGCCAGTGCTCGGGATTGATCGGCGTCAGTTGGTCGAAGGTTTTCACCTTCGGATAGTCGTCCGGGGCCATCCCCTCGACTTCCACGATCTCCTTGACGCGCGGCCCCTGCTGCCGGCGACCGGGCTGGACCATCGCCTTGATGAACACCCCCTCACGAAGACGGTAGCGCTCGATCATCGTCCCGGGAACGAACGGATCGGTCCGCTCGCGGGTGTAGTTCGTCTCGGCGCTGCGGAGAAATCCGTAGCCGTTGGGATGCATCTCGAGCACCCCGTTGCCGGCCTCGAGCGGAATCGGCTCGCCGTTCTCGCCGATTTCCGACTCCAGTTCGGGCGGCCGCATCCCCTCGCCGTCCATGCCGACGGCACCGGCGCCGGCAATACTTCCGGCAGGGCCACCGCCACCGCCGCCGCCACCACCGCGGCGATAACGCCCACGGCCACGGCGTCCGCCGCCGCCACCGCCGCCATAGCCACCCTGGCCCCCCTGCTGGCCGCCGCCGCCGTGCTGCTGACCGCCCGGCTGTCCTCCCTGACCGTATCCGCCCCCTTGGCGGCCGTGCGACCTTGATCTCCTGCGCTTCGACATAGACGCGACCAAACCCTTCAGAGGAACCTTCGCAGCCCCCGCCCACGGCGGAGGAACAAAACCAAAAAGCCCACGAGGAAGTCGGTCGACCGCAACGACCGAAAGCTCAGACTTCGAGGGGAATCCTCAGAGCCGGAGAGTTCAGCAAGAGCAACGACCGAGCGGTGGCTCATGCCAACGCCTGCCATTCGGGACCATCAGGCCCATCAACGGCGAACGCACAGAGCCGCGGTCATTCCCCGGAAAACCACCCGGACAGACTCCCGAACAGCATCACCAGCGGCAGAGATCGACGCGAGGATTCTCGCGTTCAAACCTTGGTCGCAGGCCGATCGTCCGGGGAAATCGCCGGGGGAGCCGAAGCTCAACCCACGCCCCCGATGAACAAGGTCTCTTTGGGCCCATTGAGGACCGTTGGAGACCTGGACGGAACACAGTTCCTATGCGGAAAAAGCGGGAAACCGGAACCGCCGGAACTCCCTGGAAAGGCCCGGTCCGAAAGCTGGAAAATCCCAACCCCGAACCACCCCCTCCCGATCCCGCGGGACCCGCCCGACAGGGACCATCCCTGTGCCCTCCGTCACCAGACCCCGGCGAAACTCGCCAGGGGAGATGATTTCCAAGGCCACATTCGATTGAAGCAGTATCCGGACCCCGGCCAAAGATGTCAAGCCGCTGTTTTCCGGCGTTTCCTGGGCTGGCTTCTTGCGGCCGGGGGACGGGACGGAGGATGAAACTGGGGAAGGCTGGGAAGGGAACGGCGACGTGTCTCCCCCAGAACTGAAAATCGATGCGATTCCTCCGACCGGACCGACCGATAGAGACCAACGAAGACACCGCTCTGGCATCCGGTGTCCCTCCGCTCCGAGGCAGCGTCCCATGGCATCCCGCATTCATCGAGGGTTTCTCAAGCCCGTGTTCCGGGCCTGCGCCGTGGCGCTCGTGGCGGTCTGGGCGCCGGCTATCGCCGCCGCCGCGGTCCCCTGGCATGCCGACCTCACGCAAGCCAAGACGGCGTCGCAAGTCAGCCGTCGGCCCGTCCTCGTCCTCTTCGTGGCCACCTGGAGCGAGGCGAGCATCAATCACGACAAGACGTTCCTTGCCTCCGAGGAAGCCGTCGCCCTCCTCACCGCCTGCTTCGAGCCGGTACGGATCGATATCGACGCCGATCCGGCCGCGAGGACCAGACTTCAGGTCGCCCACATCCCCTGCGTGTGTGTCATCGACCCCGACGAGCGTGTCCTTGCCCGCTTCGACTGCCCGCCGTCCTCGGTGGCCTTCGTGGCCGCCGCCGGACGGGCCGCGCAGGAAGCCGCGGTGGCCTGCGCCGGCCCCCTCCCGAAGGCCCCGGCGGCCGTCGTCGCGCCGCCAGTGGCGGCCCTGGCCGCCGCTCCCGCTCCGGTCGCTCCTCCTTCTCCTGGGTCACCGGGAGCCCCGGCCGTGCCCCCTCCTGCCGCCGACGGCGCGATCGAGGCTCCGGCGCTCGCCACGACTCCGCCGCAGTGGCCCGCTGAGGTCGCCACGGCGCCCCTGGGCGCGGCCGCTCCCGCGCCGAGCCCGCCGGTCGCAGCCGGGCAGCCCACGACCATCGAACCCTCCGCCGCGGCTACGCCCCCTGCCGCTCCTGCGCCATCCGGTCTCGCCTCGGCGCTTCCCGGCTGGCTCAGTCCGAAGCCGACCGAACCGGCCCCCTCAGCCGCCGCCGCGCCCGCCGAACCGGAAGAGAAGAAGGCGACCGGTTTCTGGGCCACGGTTCAAAAGCCGTTCACGAGCCTCGTCGGAAAGCCGGCGAAGCCCACCGCCGAGCCTGCTGCCCCAAGCGAGATGCCCTCGACCGGCGTCCCGGGAGGCGAGCCGGGGGGCTCGATGCCGGTCGGGCTCGAGGGGTACTGTGCCGTGAGCCTCGTCGACAAGCGGCAGTGGGTCGAAGGGCGCGCCAAATGGGGTGTGCGTCACCGCGGCCGCACCTACCTGTTCGCCGGCCCGGAGGAACAAAAGGCCTTCCTCGCCAATCCCGATCGCTATGCCCCCGGTCTCTCCGGCGATGATCCGGTGCTCGCCACCGATCTCGGACGGAAGGTGCCGGGCCAGCGCCAGTACGGCGTCTCCTACCGCTCGAAGATCTACCTCTTCTCGTCCCCCGACACGAAGGCCGCCTTCGAGGCCGATCCTCAGAAGTACTCGCAGCGCGTTCAGGTCGCCGAACAGCCGGCCGGCACGAACGTGCGCTGAGGGGGACCGGGCCGGATCTCCGCGGCCCGCCGCCCGGATCTGGATCGACGGCGGGCCGAGCGCTCACCCGCGCGGAACGGCCCACTGCCGCGACCGGCCGACGGCGTCATCCCAGGCCGAGGTCATCCGTTGCCGGGCCACGCCGTCGATGTGCGGATGGAAACGCTTCTCCACCCGGGTTGCGGCGGGCACCGCATCGAGCGCGGGATAAACCCCCGCCGACAACCCCGCCAGGAGCGCCGCGCCGAGCGCCGTCGTCTCGAGGACGACGGGGCGTTCCACCGGGCGGCCGAGGATGTCGGCCTGGATTTGGAGGAGGAGGTCGTTGGCACTGGCGCCGCCATCGACGCGGAGCGTACCGAGGGTCACCCCGGCATCGCGCTCGATGAGCCGAAGGACATCCGCCACTGAAAGGGCCAT
The DNA here is from genome assembly GCA_903951635.1 of uncultured Planctomycetaceae bacterium. Classification (GTDB taxonomy): domain Bacteria; phylum Planctomycetota; class Planctomycetia; order Pirellulales; family UBA1268; genus QWOP01. The sequence continues at coordinate 8,799 of CAJBCV010000023.1, read as the reverse complement.
CGCGTCGAGCGCCGCCCGGGCGATGTGAGCGCCGGTCGTACCTCGGGTGAGGCCGATGATCAGGCCGCGCGCGAACGGATCCCAGTGGGGCGCGCCGAGACCGGTGAGCGCGGGCACGAGGACCACTCCACCGGAATCGGGCACACTCGCGGCGAGCGCCTCGACGTCAGCGGCGCGGCGGATGATCCCCAGGCCGTCGCGGAGCCAACCGACGATCGCGCCGGCGATGAACACCGATCCCTCGAGCGCCCAAGTGACGCTCCCCGGCGTGGCGCCGCAGGCGACGGTCGCGAGGAGCCCTTCCCCCGGCTGCACGCGTTTGTCGCCGGTCGAGAAGAGGAGAAAAGCGCCGGTGCCGTAGGTGTTCTTGGCGGCCCCGGGCATGACGCAGCCGTGCGCGAAGGCGGCCGCCTGCTGGTCACCGGCGCAGCCGGCGATCCGCACGGCGCTTCCGAAGTGGGCCGGATCGGTCGCGCCGAAATCCCCGCTCGACGGCCGCACCTCGGGAAGGATCGCCCGCGGAATGTCGAACATCCCGCAGAGGTCGTCGCTCCACTGGAGGCGATCGATGTCGTAGAGGAGGGTGCGGCTGGCGTTGGTCGGGTCGGTCGCGTGGACGCGTCCCCCGGTCAACCGCCAGATGAGGAAGCTGTCGACCGTTCCGAATGCCACCTCCCCCCGCTCACACGCCGCCCGCAGTCCCGGGATCGTCTCGAGGAGATGGACGATCTTCGTCGCCGAGAAGTACGGATCGAGGAGAAGCCCGGTGCGGGCGCGGATCTCCCCCTCGAGCCCGGCGGCCCGGAGGCGTTGGCAGATCGGCGCCGACACCCGACTCTGCCAGACGATGGCCGGGGCCAATGGCCGGCCGGTAGCGCGATCCCAGAGGATCGTCGTCTCGCGTTGGTTGGTGATCCCGATCGCCGCGACGCCCCCCTCCCCGCTCCGGGCGAGCGCCTCGCGCCCGCAGCCGAGGGTCGTCCGCCACAGGTCCTCGGGGTCATGCTCGACGATCGCCAGATCGACCTCGGCGCCGTCCCCCTGCCCGCCGCCGCGGAGATGCTGGGGAAACTCCTCCTGCGCCGTCGCCACCGGCAGGCCGTCGCGGTCGAAGACCACCGCACGGCTCGACGTCGTACCCTGATCGAGTGCCAGCACCCGGTCGGCCGGCCGTGAATGGCTCCCCATGGATTTCTCCCTTTGCAAGGTCAGTCCCGATCCCGCACTCGATCACCGCGGATCCGCTTGCCATACCGCTCGGCCATCATCGCCCGCAGCGTCGCGACTTCGGCATCGACAGCGTCGGCCGCGAGGCGTCCGGCCCGGACGAGCTCCGAGGCGATGGCGCGGAGCGTGGCCTCCGAGAGGTCGGGATCGAAGGCGAGCAGCAGTCGCCGTTCGACGAGGTCGGCGAGCGTCTCCGCCCACTCACCCTCGAGACAGAAGCCCACGACTCCCCGCGGCAGCGGGCTGTCGCCGAGCGGCTCGAAGGCATCCCGCTGTGCCGCGTCTCCTCCACCGCGCGACGGATCGACCCCCAAGGCTTCCCCGGCCCTTGCCCCGAACAGCCCGACTGTCGTCCGCGCCATCGGGAGCGCTCCATCGCGAGGAACCCCGGCCTCCATGGCGATCGTCGCCAAGCGCCCGGCCAGCGCTTCCGCCTCGCGCGGCGAACACGCCCCCGGCAGCGGGCGCGTCCGCGACGTCGCCGTCACGGGAAGGCCAAGCACGGCGAGCACCTCGGCGGCGGCTCCCTCGGCAAGACTCCGGCAGGTGGTCAGCTTTCCCCCCACGATCGACCACACCGGCAACGGAGCGAAGGCGTGCCGCACGAGCATGTGCCGACGCGTGATGCCCGCCGGCGTCGGCCCGTCGGCGCGACGCGCCGGCAACGGACGGACGCCGCAGTAGTGCTGCACGACATCGCCCGGCGACGGCGCCGTGGCGGGAAAAAGCAGCCGCACCGCCGCGAGGAGGTAGTCGATCTCGTCGGCGTCGGTCCGCGCCGTCGAGGGGTCCCCGGGGAAGGGAATGTCGGTCGTCCCCACGAGGACGAGCCGATCCCCGAAGGGGAGAACGAACACCGGTCGGCCGTCCGCGGCCTCGGCGTAGACACCCCGCACCCCGAGTGCTCGGCGCAGCGCCGCATGGTCGACGACGAGATGGCTCCCCTTCGTCCCGCCGATGAGGCGATGCCCGGTCTGGGAGTGTCCGGTCTGGTGTTCGCCAGACCGGGGCCCGTCCCCCGACGACAAGAGCGCGCCGAGCGTGTGATCGACCCAGGCACCGGTGGCGTTGACGATGGCCCGCGGGGCGAGCCCGATCGCTTCGGGGTTCTCCCGGCCGGCAGCCTCGACCGCCACGACCCTCAAGCCCCCGTCATCCTCCACCTGCGCCGTGTGCCGGGTGAGGATCTGGAAGAAACCATTCTTCTCCGCAGCGAGCGTACGGGCATCGACGAGGAGCTCGACGGTGAATCGCTCCGGAAAGACCATCTGCGCGTCGTCGTACACCCCGGCGAGCGGATAGCGCGCCGCATCGACTGCCGGCATCCCCACGGCGCCGCTGCGCACGACACAGCGGCGGGGCCATGCCGATCCGGTCGAAAGGAGATCGTAGAGCCAGAGCCCGCAGGCGACAGCAAGTCCCCCTCGCCCACGTTCCCCGGCCCAACGACGGGCCATCGTCTCGAAGCCGACGATCCGCGCCGCCGCGGCGAACAGACCGCCGAACCAGCCCCGCACCGGCACGAAAAATCCGAGGGGGCGGACGAGGTGGGGGGCGAGCCGCAGCAAGCGATTCCGCTCGGCGAGGCTCTCCCGGACGAGCGACAGCTCGCCATATTCCAGGTAACGCAGGCCGCCATGGACCAACCGCGTCGACCAGCGGGTCGTTCCCGCGGCGATGTCGTCGGCATCGATCACGACGACGGAGAGGCCGTTGAGAACGAGCTCCCTGGCGAGTGCCGCTCCGTTGATGCCCGCCCCGAGGATCACGACATCGACCGCGGTCGGCACCGATTTCGCTGCGGAGGCCGTGCCGTTGGTCATCGATCGAACTCCACCGGGGCCGTGATCGCAGCGCCACTATACTGCGAGGCCCTGGGACGCGATCGACAGCCGCCGCCCCAATTTTCCCCGCGGGGCCCGACAGATGCCATCGCCCGTCCATGCACCCGCCCGCCGCCGCATCGATCTGGGCGTGCCGGGGTGCCGGCATGCCTTGATCGGAATCGTTCTTCTCGGCCTTGCCGCCGTGTCCGTGGCCGGGCAGGAATCGGTTCCGACCACGCCTCTCCCCGCGGTGACGGCGACGTGGAGCGGGGTGCCGCTCCGAACGGTCGCCCGGCGCCTGGGGGACCTGGCGCGCCGGCCGGTGATCCTCGACCGCCGCCTCGATCCGGATACATCGGTCACGCTCGACATCCGAGACGCGGCGCTCGTCGACGTGCTCGAGCAGATCGCCCTGCCGCTGGGGGCGAGCTGTGCGGTCCTGCAGACGTCGATTCGGATCGTCCCCGGTCGCGCGGCCGCCACGCTCGTCGCCTCCGACGCCGAGCGGACGCGGGTCATCGCCGCGCTGCCGCTGGTGTCGCGACGACTCGCCGGACGCCGCGCTCCCTGGGCCTGGGAGGATGGGGCCCGGCCGCACGACCTGATCGAGAGGCTCGCCGACGAGGCGGGGATCGATCTCACCGGGCTCGACGACATCCCTCACGATCACCTCGCCGCCGCCGAACTGCCGGCGCTGCCGCTGGCGGAGCGGCTCGATCTCCTCCTCTCCCAGTTCGATCGACGAATCGATTGGCAGCCGGCACGGGGGGAATCGGAGCGGATGGGGCTGGCGATCGTCCCGCTGCCGTCAAAGATTCCCCCCGGAGGCTCGGCCGTTATCGTGGCAGCCAACGCGGCTCGCGGAGGGCCGAGCGTCGTTCCCCCTCCCCGTTCCGGCGGCTCCCGTCGTCCGCCCGCCGGCCCGCCGACCTGGACGCTCGAAGTCGCCGCTCCCCTCGACCAACTCCTCCAGACGATCGCCACCCGGATGGAGCTCGAGCTCGAGCTTGACCGCGAAGGGCTGCGGACGAAGGGAATCGCGCCGGCAGAGATCGTCCGGCTCTCGGTCAAGGATGTCGACCGCGATGCGCTCCTCGACCGGATCGTCATGCCACTGGGGCTGGAGTGGGCGATCGACGGCCGCATCCTCCGCGTCGGTCCGACATCGGAATGATCGGCGGCGGCCCGGCCGGCCCGGAGGGGCCGTCAGCCGTTGCCGGTGGAACGGGACGGAAGGGGGCGACCGGCCGGAACGAGCTCCGCGGCCGGTGCGGCGACGCGCGCACGCCCATCTCCCCGCCGCCCGGCCACGCCGATCCGTCCCCGGATCGCCTCGAGGTTGCGACGGGAGCCCTCCATCTTCGGATCGATCCGCAGCGACTCTCCGTAGGAATCGGCGGCGTCGGCATACTCCGACTGCCGGGCCTGAGCGACGCCCCGGTTGAACCAGGCGCGGGCATCGCGCGGATCGTGCCGGATCGCCTGATCGAAGTCGAACTCCGCCTTCGCAGGCTCGTCGGTGACGAGATAGGCCAGGCCCCGATTGAGATAAGCGAGGTCGTACGTGCGATCGCGGCGGATGGCCGACGAATAGGCGCTGATCGCCTCGAGCGACTTGTCGAGTTCCATGAGCGTCAGGCCACGCCACAATTCGGGGCGCGGATCGTCGTAGGCGATTCCCGCGGCATCCTCGAAGTCTTCAAGCGCGATGCCGTAGCGTCCGAGATGGAACCAGGCGATCCCCCGGCGCAGATACAGTTCCGCATCCATCGGGTCGAGCCTCAGGCCCGCCGAGCAGGCCTCGAGCGAGCCCTCGAAGTCACCGAGATGCCGGGTGACGATGCTGAGAGCCAGCCTGGCCACAGGGAGCTTGGGATCCTCTTCGATCGCCTCGAGGACCAGCTTCTTCGCCTCCTCGTATTTCCCCTTTCGGTCGAGCTTGTCGGCTTTGATCAGCAGCTTCCGCGCCGGTGAATCCTCCTCCGGCGGTGGCATGTCGACATCGGGGAACGGAAGCAAATCAGCGGGGACCATCGGCTTCGCGGTCGGCCTAGGCCGCACGACCGGCGGGGCGTCGTCGGGATCGGGCAAGGCCCTGTCGTCGTCATCATCCCCGCGCGGAATCGGGCGGCGCGGAGCGGGCTTGGTCAGCTCCTCGTCGAGGTCGCGCTCCGGCTCGACGTCGCGTTCCTTCTCCCGATCCTTCTCCCGATCCTTCTTCGGAGCTGTCGCCCGGGGCGTCTGGCCGGTGCGCGGCTTCGGTTTCTCCTCGCGAGGAAAGGGATTGAGCTCTTCGGCGAAGGGATCATCGACGGGTGGCCGCTGCTCGTTCTCGGCGCGGGCGGCCACGGAATCGCCGAGCCAGGAAAGCCCGGGGAGCGCGATGCCACCTCCCATCTGCAGGGCCGCGAGCAGGACAGCCAGACGGACGCGGCCGCGCCGCTGCCCTGCCGGGGGGCAGGAGGGAACCGTGGCCGCACGGGCCTGGGAAGAGCGAAAGAGGCTGGGCTCGATCATCGTGCTTGTTCCACCATCGGCGCCGTCAGAATCACGTTTCTCTTCCATCGGCAGACTCCCCGCCGATCCCCCGCCCTGTCGCCTCCACCAGCGCGAATCGTCACAACCGCGCCCATCGGCCCGCCGTCGGGCGGTGGTGCCATCAGCCGACGAGGCCACCGAGACGTTCTTGGATTCCCTCGCGGATCCGCCCACTGAACAGGGCCGCGGCCCCGGGAAGCTGGAGCTTGACGAGCAGCTCCTCGATGAGGATCTCGAGCGAGCCGTCGAACTTCATCCCCGCCACGGCGAGGTTGAACTGCATCCGGTCGTCCCCGTCCCACTGGGCCGTGATCTCACCGACCGAGTCGGCGTACTCCGAACGGGCACGGACGAGTGCCTCGTCGAGGCGCCGTTTGATCTCGTCCTGATCGAGGGCGTGCGGGACCCGCACTTCGAGCGTCTTGGCCATCGTGCATGCAACCCTTGGGAAGAAGCGGTCGGTGGGCCCGGCGGCGGGCGTCCGGTCGCCGCGAGCGCGACGTCTCCGGAGGATATCCCCGATTCCCCCCCCGTGCCACCGAAGGGAACTGCCAGCCGCGTCGACCCCGGGGATTCCCGACAGCCCGGGCATGAAGTCATCCGCCGCCGGCAAGGCTCGCCGCCGCGAATCGATCGACGGCCCGCCGCACCCGATCCCGGTGAACGGTTCCCAACCGGTCCCCATCCCCCCGAGCCGATCGCCCCGCGCGGCAGGTCACCGACCGCACCCCGACGACATCGGCCCCCACCGCCACCGCCGACGCCACGTCATCCAGGCCGAGCTTTCCTGCCAGTGCGATCGGCAGCCCCGCGGCGTGGGCAACGGCCACCCAGCGGCCGATGGTGGCCCGATCGACCTGCCCAAACAGCCCTGGCCCGGCCTTGTCGAACGTGTCGACGAGCACCCCCCGGCATCCGATCGCCGCGGCCGCGGCGACCAGGGCCTCGGTCTCGGGCGCCCCACAGCGATCCCAATCGGCATAGGCGACCGCGACGAGGCCCGTCCCCACCGGAAGCCCGGCGGCGATCCTCCCCAGCGCCTCGCGCCACGGGGTGTCCACGGCCCCGGAGAGACCGACTTTGACCGCCGCCGGCGCCGGTGTGGCCTCCAGCCTTCCGCAGACATCGGCCACGAAGGCAAGCGCTCGCTGCCTGCCCGCCGCGGCGTCGGCGGAGGCGTCGACAAGCTCGCCACAGGCGAGCGTCCAAGGCACGGCATTTGAAACGATGGCGGCGATCGCCGCGACCGTCGCGGGGGGCGCGGCGCCAAGCGGCCCGGCGAGCGGCTCTTTGACGTCGATGATCGCGCCGCCGCCAGCGAGCGCCTCCGCCGCCTCGTCGCCGTCGCGGACGCTCACGAGCAGCCCCCGCCAGATCACGTTCCCTCCCCCACCGCCACGCTCCGGGCCCGCGCGGCGCGTTTGGTCGCCGCGAGGTCGCGATTGAGGCGGCGCACGAGGTCGACCGAGAGCGGCTCGCACCACCGCCCGTCAAAAGTCACCGATCCGTCGCTCCACGCGCCCCAGAGGGGGAGCGTCGGCCGCGATGCGTGGTCGCTCGAGCGTTCCGCGATCCGCATCACGAGCGTGCGGATCCGTTCCCCGCCGGTGGTGTCGTCGCCCGGTGCGGGCGGCTCGAGCCGGCTGCCGAGAAAGAAACATTCGACGACGTCGAGCGGCACCCGGTCGATCCTCCCCGGGGCAAGGTGGACGCGGAGGCTCTCCCGGTCGAGCACGAGGCGCGGCCGCAGTGTCAGAAGCGCCGCGCCGGCTCCAGCTGCGAGCAGTCCGGCCCCGCCGAGCCATGTCGCGCTGCCGACGGGCCGGCTCCAGGGGCGCGCCAGGAGCACGAGCACCACGCCTGCCACGACGGCCAGCGCGACGATCAGCACGCCCGGTCGGCCATTGGCCCGCAACCAGACGGAACGGCCACCCCCTGCCGCGGTCGGCGGCGGTGTGGCAGCCCCCGGACCATCTCCCGGACCATGGGTACACGCCCCGGTGGCGGGATCGGTGGGGCAGATGTCGGCAGGCGAGGGATCGCGGTGCATCGCCGGAGAGGGGGTTGGTGGCACGGCCCGAGGAGGACGATGGCCCCGCAGGACCGCTTCCGCGGAAACTCGACCTGTTCTACCATCACCGCCATCCCACACGCTGCTTTCCACCTCAGGGTCGACACCGATGCACGAGCCGAACCATCCCCTTTCCGACGCCCACCGTTCGTCGCCGGCGGAAGATCGGCCCGGCCAGTCCCGCTCCCCGGTGGCGTGGCTCCTCCTCGGTCTCCTCGCGATCTACGGCCTGGCCTGTCTCGCCGGCTGGCCCCAGGGGGGCCGTGATCGGATCGTCGCCGCCCAGCGTGCCGAGGCGGCGCATGATCCGGCGCATGATCCGCTCCACGACCAAGCCAGCGCCGCTGACGCTCACCACGACGAGGCCGCGACGGGAGACGCCCATGCCCACGACGTCCATCCCGCCGCCCCGCCGCCGGCGACGACGCTTCCCTTCGCCCTGCTCTTGGCGGCGATCGCGATCTTCCCGCTCGCCCCCGGGATCTCCCACTGGTGGGAGCACAACCACAACAAGCTCCTCGTCGCCGGCCTCCTCGCCGCGATCACCCTCGGCTACTACACGTTTCTCCACCACCAGCCGGTCGATCTCCACTTCCCCGCCCATGCGCTGGTCAATCCGGCGGCGAGCGGCCCCTCCTGGCCGACGGCCGGGGCCGTCCTCACCAACGCCCTGTTTGCCGAATACATCCCCTTCATCGCCCTCCTCTTCGCGCTCTACGTCGTCACCGGCGGGGTGCGGATCGAAGGGGATCTCGTCGCCACGCCGACGACGAACGCCACTTTCCTCGCCCTCGGGGCGGCGATGGCAAGCTTCATCGGCACGACCGGGGCCGCCATGCTCCTCGTCCGTCCGCTCCTGGAGACGAACAAAGAACGCCGGCATGTCGCCCACACGCTCGTGTTCTTCATCTTCATGGTCTGCAACTGCGGCGGTCTGCTCCTCCCGATCGGCGATCCACCGCTGTTCCTCGGCTACCTCGAAGGGGTCGACTTCCTCTGGACGCTCAACCTCTGGAAGCCATGGCTGTTCACCAACGCGGTCCTCCTGGCGGTCTACTGGAGCTGGGATACGTTCATCGCGCACCCCCGTGAGTCGCTCCCTGACCGGACCCGCGACGAGCGGCAGACGACGCCGCT
>CAJBCV010000022.1 GCA_903951635.1 uncultured Planctomycetaceae bacterium | reverse complement strand
GAAGGACGTCCTCGACAAGCTGCTCGGCGGCTGTCGTGACTTCGAAGCGATGCGACCCGACGTCTGGAAGCTCGCGCATCCCGAGGCGGTGCGGATCTACCGCCAGGACGAGCGGCGGCACCGCGCCGAGATCAAGTCGGCGAAGCGGGCCAAGCGCCGCGGCAGCCGCCGGTAGGCCGCCCCTGGCGGCTCTTCTCACCGGCTCACGCCACGCCAGCGACTGCCAAAAGGGGATGGCGGTGGTGGGCGCTCACCCTCGACGCAAGTCAGCCGCGCCGCCGCCGAGCTCGACGAGCAGCTCGACGCCTGGCGAAACCGTCCCCTCGGCGAAGTCACCTACCTCATCCTTGATGCCCGGTACGAGAAGGTGCGAATTGATGGCACGGTCGTGTCCTGTGCCCTCCTCACGGCGATCGGTGTCGGCCCCGACGGCAAGCGGTCGATCCTCGGATGTAGCGTCGCCCTGAGCGAAGCCGAGGTCCACTGGCGGCAGTTTCTCGAGTCGCTCCGTGCCCGAGGCATGCTCGGGGTGGCGCTCGTCGTCAGCGATGACCACTCCGGTCTCCGGGCTGCCAGAGAAGCTGTGCTGCCCGGCGTGCCGTGGCAACGCTGCCAATTTCATGTCATGCAGAACGCGATGGCCCACGTCCCGAAGATGGCCATGAAGGCGGAGGTCGCGGCCGACCTCCGCCGCGTCTTCGACGCCGATGACTCGGCTGAGGCTCATCGGCGAATCCAGGACGTAGTCGCCCGCTATCGGAAAGCCGCACCGCAGCTCGCCGACTGGATCGAGGCAAATCTTCCGGAGGCCCTCACGGTCCTCCGTGTCCCTGCCGGCCATCGGCGACGCCTCCGCACGACCAACGGCCTTGAGCGACTCAACAAGGAAATCAAGCGGCGCACCCGTGTCGCCACGATCTTCCCCAACGAGGCCTCGCTCCTGCGCCTTGCCTCTGCAGTCCTCTCCGAAATCAGCGATGACTGGGAAACTGAACGTGCCTACCTGACCATGGAAGCCAGGTGACCCACCTCTGAAAAACGCGATTTACAGAAAAGACGTTGCTTTATCACCTTGATGCTCAAGCATGGTCTCGTTGTCGAGCGGAAGTAGTCCGAGCCTTTGTAAGTGTGTCTGCGAGACTATGCTGCGCGGTTTCGGTCATAGCTCTGAATCGGGGCGAGCGTGGTCGGGGTAACGGACCTTCGCCCATGCCGAAACCTGGCGGGGGGCGGCGGCTCAGACGGGGCGCCTGCCAGCCACTGTGCCGCGGGCGGCGATTCCGGCGACGATTGCCCGATGGGCTTGATCGTCGAGTTCACAACTCCGCGCCGCTGCGTTGAGTCGAGCCTGTTCGGGGGAGGTCGCCCCGAAGAGCACGCTCGTGATTCCCGGTTGTTGGGCGGTCCAGGCGAGCACGAGGTCGGGGAGTGGCCGATTCAGCCGCTGAGCCTGCCCTCGAACGACCTCGACAAAGTCGAGATTCCGCTGGAACTCCTCCCCTTTGAACATCGGGTATTTGTGCCGGCTGTCGCTCGTGGGGAAGGTGCGGTCGCGGGGCATGTCGCCAGCCAGCAGTCCCTTCATGAGCGGCCAGTAGGCCACGATCGCCACTCCCTGGTCGCGGCACCAGGGCACGATGTCGTGTTCGATCTCGCGTTGCAGCATGTTGTAAGGGAGTTGGCAGGCGGAGAGGGGGCACGCCTGCGCCGCGATACGGAGTTGCTCGAGCGAGACATTCGACACGCCGATGGCTCGGGCGAGCCCCTCGGCCTGGAGGCGAGCGAGTTCGGCCATCGAGTCTTCGAGCCGGACGCGCGGATCCGGGGCGTGCAGATAGAGGAGATCGAGATGGTCGGTGTCGAGCCTGCGGAGGCTTTCCTCGACTTCCTGCCGGAGTCGTTCCGGACGTCCGTCGACGCATTGGACCCGCCCCGGTTCCCAGTGGATCCCGCACTTGCTGGCCAGGAACAGCTCGGCACGCTTTTTATCGCCGATCGCTGCGGCGATCGCCTTCTCGCTCTCCCCCTCCGCGCCGTAGCAGTACGCCGTGTCGAGGTGGTGGATGCCGGCCTCGAGCGCCGCGGACACCGTGGCGACGGCGGTTTCGCGGGTGATTCCTTCGCGCGTCATTCCGGCGATCGGCCAGCAGCCGAGGCCGAAGGGGGGGATGTGGAGCCCGCTGCGGCCGAGCGGGCGGAGGCTCGCGTCCATCGTCTCAAACATCCTTTCAGTGCCCGCTCCCTGGCGGCGTCGAGGCATCGGGGAAGCGAGCGTCCCGGAGGAATGCAGCCACGAGTTCGGCGGCATCCCGACGGAACAGCAGGCTCGAGTGGAGGCAGTGGACCGTGGCGTGGTCATGGGGGCTGTCGGGGCGCGTGCTTTCCGGGGCGATGATCGCATCGCGGCCGGCGGTAATCACCCCGAGATCGACTCCCTGCGGCATGGGGAGGGAGTTCACGAGGCTGTCCTCGGCGGTCGAGAGTTCCACCACCGGCCGAAAAATCCTGCCGAAGGTACCGGCCGCCGCCGTGGCCACGAAGGATCCTCGGTTGGGGGGCGCGAGCATGACGAAGCGGCCGAGCTTTGTGGGGCGGAATCGGTCGAGGGCCGCCCTGGCGATGATGCACCCCATGCTGTGGGTGACGAGGTGGAGCGTGTCGATGGTCGGGGCGGCATCGAGCGTGCGCAGGACGTCTGCAAAGCGATCGGCGTGAACGAGCAGAGAACAGCACATGTTCCGGTAGCCCCACGGCTCGGTCCGGTAGCCGTGGCGGCGAAGTCGGTGGGCGAGCACCGCGAGCATCATGCTGTTGGCGAGGAATCCGTGGACGAGCGCTACGCACTCGCGCCCTCTCGGCGAGGCGTCCGCGGTGCCACCCGGCTGGGGGTGGCTGGTCATCGGGGCTGCCCCGTGGGGGCGGGGCCGGGGCGTCCACCCGGGCCACCGGGGCCGGCAGGAGGGCCCGGACGCTGGGGGGCCGGGCAGCAGTCGAGCGGGCAGACGTCGTGGCTCGCCGGCATGCCGCCGATGGCGAGTCGGTCGGGCGAGGCCTCGTGCCGTTCGGCGACGAGGTCGCGGATCATCGCCACGAACGCGGGGGCCGTGCCGACCGTCGCCACCCGCGCGAACTGCATTCCGAGGCTCCGGCACAGGTCGGAGGCTTCCGTGTCGAGATCGTAGAGGACTTCCATGTGGTCGGAGATGAAGCCGATCGGCGCCACCACCACCCGGTCGTGCCCCGCCGCATGGAGCTCGCGGATGCGGTCGCACACGTCCGGCTCGAGCCACGGCTGCGTGGGGGGGCCGCTACGGCTCTGGAAGACCAGTTCCCATTCTGGCACGCCAGCTTCGGCCGCCACGAGTCGGCTCGCTTCGCGGAGCTGAAGCAGATAACGGCAGGAGTCGGCCATCGAGACAGGGATACTGTGGGCCGTAAACAACACCGGCGTCGTGGCACGCTTGTCGGCAGGAAACTCCGCCAAGCTCCGGGCGAGGTTGGTGGCCATCGGCCCGACGAATCCCGGGTGATTGAAGAACACCCGGAGTTTGTCGACCTGTGGGGCCCGGTCACCCAGTGGGGCCAACGCCGCAGCGATATTTTCGCGGTATTGGCGGCAGCCGGAATAGCTGCTGTAGGCACTGGTGACAAACGCCGCCACGCGTCGAATGCCGGCGTCGGCCATCTCACGGAGCGTGTCGGTGAGGAGGGGGTGCCAGTTCCGGTTGCCCCAATACACGGGGAGATCGGGGCCGTGTTCAGCCAACTCTTTCCGGAGGGCCTCGAGGAGGGCGAGGTTCTGTCCGTTGATCGGACTGCGTCCACCGAAGTGGTGGTAGTGTTCCGCCACCTCGAGCATCCGCTCCCGCGGGACGTTCCGGCCGCGAAGCACATTCTCCAGAAATGGCATCACGTCATCGGGGCCATCGGGGCCGCCGAACGAGACCAGAAGAACCGCGTCGTAAATGCCTGCCATGGTTGTGGCTCACGACGCAGGTCGCGGCCATGATCTCCGGGGTGCCAAGAAGGGCGAAAAGAGGGGCGACAAGAACGAGCGGACCGCCCGAATGAGGGGCGGAAAGGCGCCCCTTGCTGCGGGGCCAAAGGGTCGAGGCACGCTCCCGATGGACGACCTGGGAGTCGACCGATTCGGGTCGGTCGATGCCGACTCTCCTGGCTTCCGCCCGCGCCGCAAAAATGACCCCACGGGGATTCGAACCCCGGTTGCAGGCTTGAAAGGCCCGTGTCCTAGGCCTCTAGACGATGGGGCCGGGCAATGCGGCGCGGACGGAATACCAGTTCTCGAAGAGCATAGCAACGGTGATTGAAATCGCGTCAACACCCCGGCCGGCCCGGTGCCCCGTGAGGTGGGCGAAAGGTCGAGGGGCCGAGCGGTCAGGGAAGCGGGGCGGATCCGAGGTCTTCGGGGGAGTGATCGGAGCCACCGCGTGGCTCCGCGACCCGCTCCACGACCTCCGGGCGGCCGAGCGGTTGTGAATCGGGCTCAGGGAGAAGAACGTCATCCCCCCGGGCGATCGCCTCGAAGACTTCCTGGCGATGGACGGGCACCTCTTTGGGAGCCTCGACCCCGAGACGCACCTTATCCCCACGGATTTCCACCACCACGATCGTGATGTCGTTGTTGATGACGATGCTCTCGTCCTTCTTCCGCGACAGGACAAGCATGGGCCTTCCTCAACACTGTGGTGGCGGATGCCGTTCCTGCGGAGACGCAAGCCGTTGACGGGCGTGTCACCGCGAACGAACGCCGGTCCCGCTGGGTGGACCAGCGGGGAAGGGATTCACTCGATTCAAACCAAGTATTTGTAAATGTTTCCGCCAATTCGTCAAGTTGCCCGACGTCTTCCAGGCCCTCGTTTTGCCACTTCGCCCTGATCCTCCAATCCGGTCAACGGCTCGCCGGCTGAAAAAAGCCGGTGGACAGTTGGGATTCTGGCGGGTTCCCTCCGCAGGACCCCGGAGCCCTGCTCCGCCAGTGCTCGGGGCTGAGCCGATGCCATGACGTCTCACCGATCCCTTTTGGCCGGCGGCCTGAGGCAGACTTTTGCGACGGAAGCCGGGGGCGTGGTGGTCGCGGCTTGTGAGGATCACTGGCCCTCCTATACTCACCCCATTGGCGATCCCGGCGGAAACACCATCGACGGAGGAAGTCCTCGGCTATTTTGTCCGAGGGCCTCGAACGAACCCGTTCGCCAAGTGCTTCCCTGCAGTCCAGCCCTCCGGCGGCGTGTCCGCCTATCCCCCCAGCGGTGGGTCTCTCATGACCGAGTGGTTCCGTAACGTCTACACGGCCGTCGCCACGGTGGTGCAGGGCATGCTCGTCACGCTCCGGGTGTTTAGCAGCACCTACGATCAAAAGCGTCGTACCTTCACCGAGCACTTCGAATACCCGGAACTCCCCGCCCCCGTTGCGGCCCGCTATCGGGGATTTCATCGCTACGACCTCACGACCTGTATCGCGTGCGATCAGTGCGCGAAGGCCTGTCCTGTTGATTGCATCTATATCGGCAAGGAGCGGGTCACCGGAGGCAAGGGATTTCAGGTCAGTGGATTCACCATCGACTACTCGAAGTGCATGTTTTGCGCTCTGTGCGTCGAGCCATGCCCGGTCGATTGCATTTTCATGGGGTCGACCCTCGACCTGAGTTGCTACAGCCGCGACGGAACGATCGTCGACTTCGCTCGCCTTCCCGTCGATGTCGCCTGGGGGCGGTCGACGCTCAACCCCACCGCGGTGGCGGCTTCGAAGGTCATCGTCGATCCCGTCCATGGGGGGCCTAATCAGTAAGCGTTCCGGCTGGAGCCGATAACGGCTCGGAGGCCGCTCTCGCCTCCCCTTGGCGGGGAATGCCACTCCGCAGCCTTCCCGGATCGGTCACGAGGCATGCCGGGGAGACCAGTGTTTCCCGTCGTTTCAGTCCCCTGGGAGCCAAAAAAAGCCCCGTTCGGTCCCCGTCCCTTGCGGTTCCCGTTCCTGCTTCCCCCGGATTGTCATCCGCCGAAACTCCGCCTCGAGTCAACTCCCATGCCCTCCTTTCTCGACCCAACGATTCTGGCCGGCTTCGTAGCGCTGTTCGTGGCGATCGGTGGCGCCTTTCTGGCGGTCAATCTGCTCGTCGGGTGGCTCGTCCGTCCCCGGATGCCCAACGCCGAGAAACTCGAGGTCTACGAGTGCGGCGAACCGGCGATCGGGTCGAGTTTCGTGCAGTTCGATCTTCGGTTCTACGTCGTGGCCTTGCTGTTCATCATTTTCGACGTCGAAGTGGCGCTGTTTTTTCCTTGGGCGACCGTGTTCGGCAAGGCCACGCAGTTGGCCGATCCGGCTCTGCAGACGGTGCAGGCTGACGGCATGACGCTGACGCCCGCCGCTGCCGGCGTGCTCCGGGAGTTGGGGCTCGAGCACCCCGTTTTGCCCGACTTCTCGGCGGCGGTCATTCCTTCGTCGTCATCTGTCGATCCTGCCTCAGATCCTGCCCGAGCGGAACCCGGCGTCGCCGTGGTCGAGCGGGGAAAGGCCTCGGCCGAGCGGGATGTCTCCCGGGCCGGAGGCTTGCTTGCCCGGTTGGCCGTCGCCGACATGGTGACGTTTTTCGCGGTGCTGTTGGTCGGCTTCGCCTATGTCTGGAATCGCGGCGATCTCGACTGGGTGCGGGCGACGTCGAACGAACGAGGGGCCGCGTCTGGACGGTGACGCTTGGCGGGTGGCCCTCGAGGCCTCGTCGCCGGCAGGTGGACCTTGGACTGAACGAGAGGAGAGGTGTCGATGAGAGGCCCTGGTTTTCTTGAATCGATCGAGGCCGCTTGTCCCGGTGCCGTGGTCGGAAGCCAACTCGAGGCGATCGACCCTTGGATCGAGATCGCGCCGGCCCGGATCGCCGATGTCTGCCAGTGGTTGAAAACCGCCGGCGAGCCTCGCTTTGACGCGCTTCAGTGCATCACGGCCGTCGATTGGTTCGAGCCAGATCCCAAGAAGGCCGCCAAGGTGACGTGGCAACCCCATCTCGAGATGGTCTACCACCTTTGGAGTACGCCGGCCCGCGCGAGCCTCGTCCTCAAGGTCAAGTTGCCGCGGTGGAGCGGCGATGTGGCCGGCCATCTCCCGGAGTTGCCGAGCGTGACAGGGGTGTGGCGTACCGCCGACTGGCACGAGCGGGAGGTCTACGATCTTTCCGGTGTGATGTTCACTGGCCATCCCGACCTGCGCCGAATCCTCTGCCCCGAGGATTGGGTCGGGTATCCGCTCCGCAAGGATTACGAGATGCCCTTGGATTACCACGGCATCCGTGGCCGCTGATTCCTTCCCGTCTCGCCGCGGGCTGTGTTCGTAAACCTCTTTTTCTTCTGCCCCTTCCGCAGCCAACCTCCATGTCAAATCTCATCGACGACGATCCGCGGATCATCGAGTTCGACGTCCGCACCGACGAGATGCTCGTCAACATGGGGCCGCAGCACCCGAGTACCCACGGCGTGCTCAGGCTCGTGCTGCGGACCGACGGCGAGATCGTGTCGGAGACCGAACCCCACATCGGTTACCTCCATCGCTGTGCCGAGAAGATTGGCGAGAACGTGTCGCCCCGGCAATGGATTCCCTATACCGACAGGCTCGATTACCTGGCGGCAATGAACATGAATCTCGGCTGGGCCCTGACCGTCGAGAAACTGATGCGTCACGAGGTGGGGGAGAAGGCCCGCCACCTCCGCGTGCTGATCGCCGAACTCAACCGGGTGGCCAGTCACCTCGTCGGCATGGGGGCCTATGGCCTCGACTTGGGGACGTTCAGCCCGTTTCTCTACGCGTTCCGGGAGCGGGAAAAAATCCTCGATCTTTTCGAGGAGGCTTGCGGCGCCCGGCTGACCTACAGCTACCTCACGGTCGGTGGGGCCACGGCCGACCTGCCGCCGGGGTGGCTGCAGAAGTGTGAGGCCTTTCTCGATCAGTTCGAGCCGATCATCAAGGAATATCACGCCCTCCTCACGACCAACGCGATCTTCGTGAAGCGGACGGCCGGGATCGGCGTGCTCTCTCGTGACATGGCGATCGACTACGGCTGCAGCGGGCCCGTGCTCCGGGGGAGTGGCGTCGACCAGGACATGCGCCGCGACGGTGAGAGCATCTACACCGGGATGTACGACGGGTATGCGTTCGAGGTGGCCGTGCAGAAGGATGGCCGGTATCCCCGCGACCACACCTATCCATCCGTGCCGAAGGAGGCCGTGCTCGGCGACTGCTGGCACCGGTTCTTCGTCCGGATGCTCGAGGTCGTGCAGTCGATGGATCTGATCCGTCAGGCGATCGACCGCTACGCAGCCTGCCGGGAGCCACTCGGTGAGCCGCTCAAGCTCGCTGAAAAACTCCCCGTCGGTGACGCCTACCTCGAGACGGAGGCGCCCAAGGGGCAGATGGGCTTTTACATCATCGGTAACGGCACGTCGATTCCGTGGCGGGTCCGGGCCCGTTCGAGCTCCTTCTCGAATCTTTCCGTGACCCACGAACTCTGTCGCGGTTGCTTGATCGCCGACGTTCCGGCGATCGTGGGGAGCCTCGACATCGTGATGGGGGAGATCGACCGCTGACCCGCGCGTCGATCGCCGGGGGGCTGCGGGTGGGGCTTGGCCACGGCGGTTTTCCCGTCGCCACTTGTGATTCGGGGCGGTGTAGGTCAAACTTCGTGCGATTTTTCACGATGTGGCTTTCCGGCGGGAAAAACCCGGATCGATAGAGGTTTTCCCAGGGCTTGAAGTGGGTGGCATATGGCTGATTTCCTCATCGGGCTGGGACTGCCGGGCTGGCTGGCGTGGAGCATCGCCGCGCTGGTTTCGGCCGTTCTCCTTCTCAACGTCATCGCCGGTGGGGCGCTGGTGTTTATCTGGGCGGAGCGGAAGATCGCCGCCCGCATCCAGGATCGGCTCGGCCCGACCCGCACCGGCGGTCGATTTGGATGGCTCCAGTCGCTCGCCGACGGCATCAAACTCCTCGCCAAGGAGGACCTGATGCCCGAGGGGGCCGATGGTCTGCTCTTTCGCCTCGCTCCCTACGTCAGCTTCTGTGCTTCGTTTTGCGCGTTCATCGCCCTCCCGTTCGCCTTCGACGTCGTCGGTCAGCGGCTCAACGTCGGCGTGTTCTTCGTCGTTGCCGTCCTCGGGTTGGAGGTGTTCGGCGTCATTCTCGCCGGCTATGCCTCGGCCTCGAAGTGGTCGTTGTTCGGAGCGATGCGAGAGGCCGCCCAGGTGGTGAGTTACGAGGTGCCGCTGGGGATGTGCGTCGTCGTGCCGGTGATGCTCGCGGGCACGATGGACCTCGTCACGATCGGCGAAAAACAGGCCGGCTGGATGTCGAATTGGTATCTGTTTCACGACCCGTTCACGTTCGTGATCTTCTGGGTCTACGTGACGTGTGCGGTGGCGAGTGTGAACAGGGCCCCGTTCGATCTGGCCGAGGCCGAGAGCGAACTGGTGGCCGGCTTCCACACGGAGTATTCGGGGCTCCGCTGGAGCTTCTTCTTCATGGCCGAGTACGGCTCGATGTTCCTCGTCAGCGCCTTGGCCGCGGTGCTGTTCCTCGGCGGATGGAATGGCCCCGTGCCGGTCGCCCAACTCGTCGGCCTCAGCGAGGGCACGGGGGACAGTGCCGCCTATTTCGTCCGGCTCCTGGGCCTGGCCAATCTGATCACCAAAGCGACGCTCGGGGTCCTGTTGATGATGTGGATCCGGTGGACGCTCCCCCGGTTGCGGATCGATCAGGTGATGACAACCTGCCTCAAATACTGCACGCCGATCGCCGCGGTGATGTTCGCCGGCGCGATGTTCTGGCAGTTGCTCCTCCCAGGCGGCCTTCTGCCCGGTTGGAGTCGGCCCGCCGGGGAGATCCGGGAAGGCTGGCTTGAAGGGCCGGGGGGGCTTCCAACTCCCCTTCCGGCGGCGGCTGCTTCGTCCGAATCGTCCGGTCTGGCAACGCGGAGCCCTCGGTGACGGGAATGCTCGCTATGGACATCTCCTCCCTGACAGACACGGTCGTTCCTGCCTTGGCAACGAACTTCTTTCCCACTCCGATGCTCGCCGCGCTTCCCTTGGCCGCAGTCAACTGGCATTCGGTGCTATTCCTCCTCTTTGCTGGGTTGGCATGCGGGTTTGCCGTCGGGGTCGTTGCGGCTGACAACGTCGTCCGCATGGCCCTCTATCTCGTCTTTTCGCTGGGGGCCACGGCAGGTTTGTTCTTCCTTGCCGGAGCCGAGTTCATCGGCGCAATGCAGTTGATGATCTATGTCGGCGGAACGCTCGTGCTCCTCGTCTTCGGTGTCATGCTCACGGCCCAGGCGCCGCTGGTGTCGATCAAGCCGTCGTCGTCCGACCGGACACTCGCGGCCGTCGCCGGCGCCTCGCTCCTGGCGCTCCTGCTGACGGCGGCGTTTTCGGTCGATGCCTGGATGGCGCCGGGGACCGAGGTGGTGCCGGCCCCGTCCGCGACGCCGCTGGGAATGGCGCTGATCGGTGTCCGCGTCGATACGCCTCCGCCCGGTTCGCCTGCCGGGGGCCGCGTCGGGTACATGCTGCCGTTCGAGATCGTGTCGGTGCACCTGCTGGTCGTTCTCGTCGGCGCCGCCTACCTCGCCCGCGCCAAGCGTCGCAAGACACCGCGGGCGATCGATGCGGTGGCTTCGGCGATGCCTGTCGAGCCTGTCACCGCGGCGCCGGTTGCCGCTGCGGCACCGGGTCGGACGGCCGGAGGGGCCAAGTCGGCGCTCGTGGGAGGTGGACGATGATGGACTTTGCCGTGGCCCCTTTCATGCTGCCGTCGGGGCTCCCGATGCCCGGTTGCCTGGCGACCGTCCCGCTTTTTGCAGCGAACCCGTTCACCGAGCCGGTCGGGGTCATCCATTACCTGATCGTCGGCGCGGTGTTGTTCACCGCCGGCATCGCCTGCATGACCTTGAAGCGGAATGCCCTGGGGATCCTCATGGGGATCGAGCTGGTGCTCAATGGCGCGAACATCAACTTCGTCGCGTTTTCGTCCTCGTACCTCCGCGCTGAGGGTGCGCCGACGCTCGGCCTCGACGGCCAGGTGGTCGCGCTCTTCGTGATCCTGCTGGCTGCGGCCGAGGCCGCGGTGGCGCTCGCGATCACGCTCAATTTCTACAACAACCACGCCACCGTCGATGTCGACCGGGCCGACGACTTGAAGGGGTGAGCTCCGCTCCCGTACTCCCATGGACATCGAATCCCTCCTGCCGACGCTTCTCGGGCTTGCCTGGCTGCTGCCCTTGGCGTCCTTTGTCGTGATCCTGTTTGCCGGCCCCCGTCTCGGGAGCCACGGCAAGGGAGCGGCGGGCGTCGCCACCGCCGCGATCGTTGGATCGTTCGTCCTCTCTTTGTTCGCCTTCATCTCCTGGGTCGCCCAGCACCCGGTGCGCGCGGTCGAACACGGTGAGCATGCCGAACATGGGGCTGCCCACGCCTCGGCGGACCCCGCTCATGCCTCGGCCGACGCCGCGCACGGGTCGACGGACCATGCCGACGCGTCCCATGCTTCCGGAGCTGATCACGCGGCGGGGCACGGCACAACCCACGCCGCTGGGCATGGGGAAGCCGGTGGCCACGGCGGATTGCCGGCGAGTTATTCCGGCGATTGGTACACGCTCTACGAGGGAGGGCGTCTCAAGCTCTCGATCGGCTGGTATGTCGATGCGCTGACGGTGTTGATGTTCGTGATGATCACGTTCATCGCCACCTGTATCCACGTCTACGCGTCGGGCTACATGCACGACGAACTGCACGACATCACCGATCACGAGGTCCACTTGGCCGATGGCGGGCACCTCCACCGGCCGGGACGTTTTCACCGATTCTTTCAGGCACTGTCGTTGTTCTGCTTCTCGATGCTCGGCATCGTCATCGCCGGGAATCTGGCGATGGTGTTCATCTTCTGGGAATTGGTCGGCATCTGTTCGTGGTTTCTCATCGGCTTCTATTACGAGCGAAAGAGTGCCTCGAATGCCGCGAACAAGGCATTCATCGTCAATCGCATCGGCGACTTCGGGATGCTGATCGGGCTGATGGCCCTGTGGGGCGCCCTGGGGACCCTGCATTTCGCCGACGCCACCGGCCCCGACGGTCATGTCCGGCCGGGGTTGTTCACGCTCGTCCGGCCTCCGGTTGCTGGTCACGCCCAGTGGGTGCCCGATGGGATGGTGAAGTTCGCCGCCGCGGAGAAGGTCGAGCGCGTCCTTCTGTCGCACGCCGACGACCCCCGGGCCGGGGTCGAGCAGGTGGAGGCCAAGGTCGAAGACTGGCGCGACGAGGGCTATGGCCGCTGGCTGCTGCTCGTGGCTGGGCTCGGGATCTTCTGTGGATGCATCGGGAAGAGCGCTCAGTTTCCCCTCTTTGTCTGGCTCCCCGATGCCATGGAAGGGCCGACGCCCGTCTCGGCGCTCGTTCATTCGGCGACGATGGTCGCCGCCGGCGTCTATCTCACGGGGCGCTTCTACCCCGTCCTCACCCCCGATGCCCTGCTGGTGATTGCGTATGTGGGGGCGATGACGCTGTTCATCGCCGCCACGATCGCGTTGGTCGCCAACGACATCAAGCGGGTGCTCGCCTACTCCACGGTCAGTCAACTCGGGTACATGATGCTGGCCCTCGGTGTCGGCGGATGGCTGGCGGGCCTCTTCCATCTCGTCACCCACGCCTTCTTCAAGAGCCTCCTCTTCCTCTGCTCGGGGTCGGTGATCCACGCCTGTCACACCAACGACATGCGGAAGATGGGGGGGCTTGCCAAGGCGATGCCCTGGACGAGCGGCACGATGCTCGTCGGCTGTCTGGCGATCATCGGCGCCGGCGTGCCATTCCTCGACATCGGCTTGAGCGGCTACTACTCGAAGGATTCGATCCTCGCCCAGGCTCTCCTCTTCGCCCGCGAGAATCCGTCCCACTCGATCCTCTTCTACGCCGTCGCCGGCGGCGCGATGCTGACGGCGTTCTACATGTTCCGCCTCTGGTTCATGACGTTCGCCGGCCGCCCCCGCGACCACCACGTTCACGAACATGCTCACGAATCCCCTCCGGTCATGGTCTATCCCCTCGTGGCTCTGTCGATCCTGGCGGTCATCGCCGGTTGGACGCTGCCCGGGGGCTTTGGCATCGCCAACATGATCGAGCAGGCCCGGCCCGCCGGCACCGGAGGGCTCGAACTCGGTGGCCTGTTGTTCTCGGCTTTCACCGTGCCGGCGGAGCATTCCAGCCATGCCCACGACATTCACGTGACCGCCTCGCTGACGGCCTTCGCCACGGCCGCCACCGGCGTGCTCCTCGCGGCGGCGATGTATGTGTGGGGCATCATTCCGCCAGCCATGGTGGCTTCAGCCGTCAAGCCGCTCTACACCTTTCTCGCCAACCGTTGGTACTTCGACGAGATCTACCGCTTCCTCTTCGTTCTCCCGGTGCTCGGCATCTCCCGGCTCGTGAGTGGCACCGACAAGGGGATCATCGATCGGTTCATCGAGGGGGTCGCCTGGGGAGCCAAGCAGGTGGCCGGATTCGACGCCTGGATCGACCGGACGCTCATCGACGGCCTCGTCAACTCGACGGCGAGCGCTACCTACGGCGCTGGCATCGAACTGAAAAAGCTGCAGACCGGCCAACTCCGCCAGTACGTGATGTTCATCGCCCTCGGTACCGTCGCGATCTTCGTCCTCGCCGGATTGCTGTTCCGTTCGTCGTTTGCCGGCTGATCCCTCCGCCCGGCTTCCCATTCTTCCCCCCAGCACCGCACACAGTTCCTCCCCGGATCAACGCCCCATGGGAATCGCACCGACTCTGGCCGTCACGCAGCCTGCGTTCTGGCCCCTCACCCTCATTCTCTTTCTGCCCGCCATCGTTGCCGGGATCCTCGCGCTGCCGATCATTCCCCGCGGCAAGGACGACTCGGTTCGCTGGGTCGGTCTGGCGACGACGATCGCCGTCTTCATCCTCTCGCTCTGGATGGCGGTGCCCGCCATTTTCGGTGCGGGAAGCCCGGGGCAGTTTGCCGTCGGTGATGCGGGGATGCAGGCCGTCGTGAAGCAGCCGTGGATCCCCGCCTTCCACATCGAGTATCTGCTCGGAGTGGACGGAATCAGCATGCCGCTGGTGCTCCTGACGACGTTTCTCTCGGTGCTCGCCGCGGCGGCGAGCTGGCCGATCGAGAAGCATGTCCGCCCCTACTGGATCCTGTTCCTGCTCCTCGAAACCGGAATGATCGGGGTCTTCGTTTCCCTCGACTTTTTCCTGTTCTACGTCTTCTGGGAGGTGATGCTCCTCCCGATGTACTTCCTGATCGGAATCTGGGGCGGGCCGCGCCGAGAGTATGCCGCAATCAAGTTCTTCCTCTACACGCTCGCCGGCAGCGTGTTGATGCTCCTGGCGATCCTCATGCTCTACTTCGCCAGCGACGTCCGCACGCTTTCCGACGACCAACTGCTCGCCACGCATGTCGTCAGCCCGGTCCTCGAGGGGGCCGACCGGGCGGCGGCACTGACGGCGGTCCACTCGGCTCCCAAGCCGATTCACACGTTCAATCTCCTGGCTCTGGCGGCGATCGGCCAGTCTCCGGCTTCCCCGTTCGCGGCCACGTCGTTCTGGGGCATGACGCTCGAGTCGTGGGCGTTCCTCCTCCTCCTCATCGGTTTCGTCATCAAGGTGCCGGTCGTGCCCGTGCACACCTGGTTGCCCGATGCCCACGTCGAGGCGCCGACGCCGATCTCGATGATCCTCGCCGGCGTGCTCCTCAAGCTCGGCGGTTACGGCATCCTCCGGATCTGCTATCCGATCTGCCCCGGGGCGGGGTTGTCGTTCGCTTGGTTGGTGTGCGGTCTCGGCGTGGTGTCGATGGTCTACGGCGCCTTTGCGGCGCTGGCGCAGAAAGACTTCAAGCGGATGGTCGCCTACAGCTCGGTGAGCCACATGGGCTACGTCATGCTCGGCCTCGGTGTCTGGAGCGCGGTAGCCGGACACGAATACCAATGGGACGCTTGGGCCCAGGGGGTCAATGGGGCCATGTTCCAGATGCTCGCCCACGGCATCAGTTCCGCCGGCATGTTCTTCATGGTGGGCGTCCTCTATGACCGCGTCCACCACCGCAACCTCGAGGAGTTTGGCGGCATTTTCAACCGGATGCCGCTCTATGCCTCGCTCGCCGTGGCGATCTTCTTCGCCGGGCTCGGGCTGCCTGGCCTGTGCGGCTTCATCGGTGAGGTGCTCGTGACGCTCTCGAGCTGGAATTACAGCCGTCTGCTTGCCGTCTGCTCGGCGTTCACGGTGATCCTCACGGCCGCGTACATCCTCTGGGCGATCCAACGCGTGTATCTCGGGGCCGAGTACAAGGGCCCGCACGGCGACCATCTGACACCGATGACCCGTCGGGAACTCGCGATCGCCGTGCCGCTGGTCGTGCTGGCCATCGTGTTCGGAGTGGCGCCGCAGTTGATCTTCAACTACATCACGCCGACGGTGAACCGCCAGGTTGAGACGCTCGCCGAGTGGACCCGCTCGATCCATGACGGCCACCCGGCCGCGGCTGGTGCTGCGGCCGCAGCGACGGACGAGGGCTCCGTCGGCTTCCAGGCCGCGATCGATTCCTTCTCCGTGGGGGGTGGCCGGTGAATCCCGACCGCAATCTCGGCGCGCTGCTCGATGGCACGCTTCACGACACCCTCGCGGTGTCGCTGCCCCATTTCCGTCCGGAGCTCTGCCTGGCGGCGACGATCGTCCTGCTGTTGCTCTGCCGGATGCTGCCGCTCCTCCGCCGTGTCGACTCTGGGTTCCTGGCACTCGGCGGGGTGCTTTTCTCTTTGTTCTTCGCCTGGGACGACGTTCTCGCCCTCGGTGGCGGCGCGTGGGCCTCGTCGCTCGGTGATCTGCTGGCCGGGCGGAAGGAGTTGTTTGGGGGCCTCCTCGCCTTTGATTCCCTCACGGCCTACATCCGCCTCCTGCTGGCCGGATTCCTCGTCCTCTTCATCCTCTTCACGAAGGTTTCCGGCATTCCCGATTCCGAAGACGGGGCCGACTTCTACACCCTTGTCCTCGGGGCGACGCTCGGCATGTGTCTGATGGCCTCCGCCAACCATCTCCTCATGGTGTTCATGGCGGTGGAAATGGCGAGCGTTCCCTCCTATGCCCTCGCCGGGCTCCTCAAGGGGAGAAAAGCGAGCTCCGAGGCGGCCTTGAAGTATGCCGTGTACGGAGCCGGGGCCGCGGGGATCATGCTCTACGGTTTGAGCCTCCTGGCCGGCGTGCTCGGTACCTGCCACATGCCGACGATGGCCCGCGAACTCGCCTCACTCGGATCGATGTGGATGCCGGGTGGGACGGGGATGGCGCTGGCGATCGGCGGGCTGCTGGTTGCCGCAGGCTTGGCGTTCAAGCTCTCGGCCGTGCCGTTCCACTTCTGGTGCCCCGACGTTTTCGCCGGTGCTGCGGCCGAGGTCGGGGCCTTCCTCTCGGTGGCCAGCAAGGCTGCCGCCATCGCGCTCCTTCTCCGCGTCGCTTTTGGGCTGGGAACGCCCGCTCCCGGTGCCGATCACGATGGAACGCTGGCCGCGCTCGGAGAGACGAGGCACTTCATCGTCGGCATCGTTGCCCTCCTTGCCGCCCTGACCTGCACGTTGGGGAATCTCGCCGCCTACGGGCAGACGAACATGAAGCGGCTCCTCGCCTACTCCACGATCGCGCACGCCGGCTACCTGATGATGGGCGTGGCGGCGGCGGTGGCTCTCGCGGGGCGCGATGCCGGGGCGAGCCGTTCGGCGGTTGCGGCGGTTTGCTTCTACCTCGGCACCTACGTGTTCATGAATCTGGCGGCCTTCGCCATCGTGGCGCTGTTGCGAAACTCGTTGCGAAGCGAGGAGATCGCGTCGTACGCCGGCCTGATCCGGACGAACCCGGGGATCGTCGTTGCCACCGGCATCGTTCTCGTGAGCCTCATCGGGCTCCCGCCGCTGGCCGGCTTTATCTCGAAGTTCCTCGTCTTCTCTTCCGTCATGGAGGCGGTCTCGCTCGATGCGGAGCGCCCGCTGATGCTCGTCCTCCTCGTAGTCGGGGGCATCAACACCGTGATCAGCCTCTTTTACTACCTCCGCGTGCTGAAGGTCATGACTTTCGATCCGCCGCCGGCCGAACGCACTGCCGACGCCTTTCCGTTGGTGTCGATCCCCGGGGCGCTTGTGACGGCCCTCGTCGTCCCGGTCGTGTCGCTCGGCATTTTCTGGTCGGGGCTCTATGCCTTTGCCAGGCTCGCCGGGGCGTTCGCCTCCTGACCCTGAACCACCTGCCACGGCAAAGCCCCTCCATGAAGACGACTCTCGCCGACCTCGTCGACACCCTCGGTTCGTCGCTCCACACGTATCTCGCCGCGGCAGGGGTGTGGAGCTTCCCCGGGGACGAGGCGATCAAACTCGCGATCGTCGATCTCGTCGACGATCAGCGGAGCCTCGCCGACCGGGCCGGAAGACTCCTCGAGGAGCGGGGAGAGACTCCGCCGCGACCGGTCTTTCCGATCCGCTACACCGCCACGCACGACGTCGACCTGGGTGCGATGCTCCCCCGTGTGCTCAACGGATTGCGCCGTCAGATCGGCCACTTGCAGCGCCTCGTCGACGCCGGTGGCGCGCCAGGCGAGATTGAACTGGTGTTGGAAGCCCGTGAGGGCGCCCTCCAGCACGCCGACGTGCTCGAGGAACTGGCCCGCCGGAGCGCTGGGACCGCGACGCCCGCTCCCTGAACTGCTGCGTGTGACGGACGTGGTCGGATGTGGCGCGGTGATCCATGGTGCAGAGAGAAGGCATGGACCTCTTCGACAGCCATTGCCATCTCGATCCGATGCGCTATCTCGACGAGCTTCCCGAGGTGGTGGCGCGGGCCCGTGCCGCGGGGGTCACCGGGATGGCGGTGATCGGCACCCGGGCGATGGACAGCGAGGCTGCGGCCGATCTTGCCTCCCGTGAAGCAGGGATCGTGGCCGCGGCAGGCATTCACCCCAACGACGTCGCCGAGGTCGTCGCGGGCGAATGGGATCGGATCGTGGCCCTGGCCGAGTCGGGGCGGGTGGCCGCCATCGGTGAGACGGGGCTCGACTGGTACCGTGATCACGCCCCGCACGACCTCCAGCGGGAGTGGTTCGATCGGCACATCAGACTGGCACAGCGTCTGTCGTTGCCGCTGGTGATCCACACCCGAGACAGCATCGCCGACGTCCTCGCGATGCTCCGCGAGGCGGTGGCCCGGGCGCCGCTTGCGGCGATTCTCCACGCGTTCACCGGCACGGTGGCGGAGGCTGCCGAGGCGATCGAACTCGGTTGTCACCTCGGTTTTGCCGGAATGGTGACCTTTCGTTCGTCGGCCCAACTCCGCGAGGTGGCGACCACCGTTCCGATCGACCGACTGCTCGTCGAGACCGACAGCCCTTTCCTCTCCCCGGAGCCGCTGCGCGGGCGTCGGAACGAACCGGCGAATGTCGTCCATACGGCCCGCTGCCTGGCGCTGGCACGGGGGTGTCCGCCCGAGGTGCTCGCGGCGGCGACGGCTGTCAATGCCCGTACGCTGTTTCGCTGCCGCTGAGACTTCTGGGCGGCTTTTCCCCGGGTCGCCTCTTTATCCTCCTGTTTCTCTTCCCGCCCCCGGAGACACATCCGATGGTCCGCACGCCGAGCACCATGCTCCCCCTGGGCACCTCCGCCCCCGACTTTTCTCTCCCCAATGTCGACGGCCGCGTGCTGTCGCTCGGGGATGTCGTCGGGCAGCGCGGCACCGTCGTGATGTTCATCTGCAACCACTGCCCGTTCGTCAAGCATGTGGCCGATCAGCTCGCGCAACTCGGGCGGGATTACGCCCCGCTGGGGATCGGATTCGTCGCCATCAGCTCCAACGACGTCTCCGGGCATCCGGCCGATTCGCCGGAGCAGATGGTTCACGAGGCGGAGTCGCGCGGCTATCCGTTCCCCTATCTCTATGACGAGACGCAGGAGGTGGCCCGCGACTACCGGGCAGCGTGTACGCCCGACTTCTTCGCCTTCGATGCCGGCCGCAAGCTGGCCTATCGCGGGCAACTCGACGGCAGCCGCCCCGGCAACGGGGTGCCGGTGGATGGAGCCGATCTCCGTGCGGCGCTCGACGCCCTGGTGGCGGCAAGAAAGCCGGCCGATGTGCAGCGACCGAGCCTCGGCTGCAACATCAAGTGGAAACCCGGGCAGGAGCCGGAGTACTTCGTCGGGGGCTGAGAACGCCCGAGACGAAATCAGCGGCGCGGGCCGTCGGTAGGCTTCTTCGGGCCCTGGACTGCGGCTCGATCGGCCAGCCGGCCGAGCCCCTCGGTGTCGCCCGGCTCGAGACGCGCCGCCCGGAGGTTCTCCCGCTGGATGGCCTCGTAGACCTCCTGGCGGTGAACCGGGATCTCGGAAGGGGCGTTGATGCCAAGGCGAACCTTGTCTCCACGAATATCAACGATCGTGACAACGATGTTGTCACCGATCATGATGCTTTCATCACGCTGTCTGGAGAGCACGAGCATCGGTCGATCCTTCCTGATCCTGTCGTGGAGCCGACATTCCCCGGTCGGCTTTCACTGTCATTATGCGCTCTTTTTGAGGCCGGGAGTCGCGCAGGGCAATTCGTATTGCATCGGAAGCTCGCCGCTGGCAACGACTTGACGGCCCGTGCGGGCTTCAAGGTTGATGACGATCGGAGCTTTGAGATTGAGGGTGAGGGTTCTGCCGTTGCTGCCGACGATGACCACCACTTGGGCCTGGCGGAGATCGGCGATCGCCAGCGGCGTCAGTTCGCTGCGCGGGATGCGCACTTGGTAGTCGGGCACGAATCGTCTCGGGCTCACGACGGCCAGGGCAATGTCGCCCCGCGTCGTGCTCTGAAGCCAACCGAGGGCGTCGTTGGTCGCGTCCGCCAGCAGGGCCCATTCGCGGCATCCCTCGAGCCCGGGGAGTCCGCTGGGGAAGCTGATGATGTCGGCGGCGTCGATGTCGATGCGCCCGAATCGTGAGGTGTTGATGCGCATGGCCAGGGCACTCCTTTGCCGGACGGTGCGGGAAGGCGCCGGTGTCGGTGCCCTCTCGTAGGAGTAGAGATCGGCCGACGGGGGTGTCCGGGTCGAGAAAAAAGGTTTGGCGAAACGGGGAGGGTGTGGCAAGAGATGCGGCCCAGGGGGGATGGGAGCGTCCGTGGCGACCCCCTCGAGCCCTGCCGACCCCGGGAAATTGTCATCACCGCTCCAGCCGGACCACCGGCCGATCACGGCCGCCGTGGTTCACTGCCACATCGGCTGGGCACGCCAGGCGGCCAGAGGGGCGAGGATCAGCAGCGGGGCCCAGGCCCCGACCGATGGGCTGATGACGTAGCTCGAGGCTGCCGAGTGGCAGCCGAGCGTGACGAGGAAGAAGAACACCGTCATGGCGACGCACAGGCCGACGGCGACGAAAATCCCACGCCGGTTCGGGCCGACCACCAGCGGGATGCCCAAGAGCGCCAGCGACATGTCGAGGAAGGGCGCCACGAACCGGGCATGGACGCGGAGCGGGATGTCGGCGCCGACCCCGAGGGCGGGATTGGCGATCGAGGCGACGAGTTCGGGCGTGGAGGAATACTGGCTCCAGTTCGAAGACCCGATCAGCTGCTCGAAGGAGACGTCGCTGGCCACGAAAACCTGCCCCGGCTCCAGCCAGTCAGCTCCGGCCCGCGTCTGGATGATCGTCCTGCCACCGGCTTCGATCGGGGTGAGTCGGTCGATGCCGGCCGGTTCGCGGACCGCTCCAAGGAGGTAGCCGGCCGGGTGGTTTGGGTCGGGAGGGAGCCAGTGGGCCTCAGCTGCGTCGATCTGCGTCCCGTGTTCCGCCAGCGGTTGGGGGAGGAGGAGGCTCGGCGACTCGATCCGCCGGGGGGCGGCCTGCACCGATCGGCCCCGGAAGAGGATCTCGGTCTCGTGGTCGTAGCGGGCCTCGAACGGCTGATCCTTGTTGCCCTTGAGGTCCTGGGCGTTGCGGGAGAACGCCTCGCGGATCCGGGGGAGGACCAATTCGCGGTTGGCACCGGCGATGATCGCCACGACGGCCGCGAACGCGATCGATCCGCGGGCGATCCGCCAGCGGGTGACCCCGGCGGCGAGGAGGGCCGTCAGTTCGTTGTGGCGCTCCAGCCATGACAGCGCGAACATGGCGCTGGCCAGGGAAATGATCGCACTGGTGGCGTCGAAGAACGAGATCAGGCGGTAGCCGTAATACTTGCCGAGGACCTTCCACAATCCCCCCGCTTCGGCCGCATGCGTGACGAACTCCTCCATGTTGGTGAAGGCGTCGACAACGAACGTCAGTCCTGCCAGACTGACGAACACGATCACGAACGCGTGGAACTGGGCGCGGGCGATGTAGCGGTCGATCAGCATGCCGGGCCTGGGCTCTGCGGACGGCGTGGGTGGGCCCGGCGGCGGAAGCCTCGGGCTTGAGGGAGGGGCGGAGGATAGGGCGGTCCGGAAACAGCGTCAACCTGGCTCAAAACGGGATTTCCGCCGCGATGACACGGGGCTGGATGTGGCTGGAGCGGCAGCGTGGGGCGTGGGCCGACACCGCGCTCGACCTCCTTTTCCCCCCACGCTGCGTCCTCTGCCGTCGCGAGGAAGACTTGACGCCGTCGTTGGCGGGCGGCCCGAGCGCCGTGCCGGGAGTGGGGATCGAGATTCCGCTGTGCCGGGGGTGTATCGGTGAACTCACCGCCGGTGGCCCGCGCTGCCTCCGGTGTGGGGAGCGCGGAAGGGGCGAGCCTTGCCGGGTTTGCCTTGGTCGGTGCCCCGACTGGGATGGGATCGTCGTGCTGGGAGGGTATGGCGGCACGCTCCGTCAAGCAGTGCTCCGCGCGAAGCATCCCCGCGGCGAGGATGTCGCCGGGGCGCTGGCGGCGCTGCTCCTCAGCCGCCATGCCGAGACCATCGCCGCCTGGGCTCCCGACGTGATCGTGCCGGTGCCGATGCACTGGTGGCGACGGGTCGTGCGCGGCACGAGTGCGGCCGACGTGATCGCCGGGCGGTTGGGGGGGCTCGGGGGGCTTCCGGTGCGCCGGTTGCTACGGCGCACACGCCCCACCGTCATGCAGAACCGCCTTCCGCGTGAGGAGCGCCGGGCCAACGTCCGCGACGCCTTCGGGGGCCGGTACGGCGGGATCGCCGGAAAACGGGTGCTCCTCGTCGACGACGTGGTCACCACCGGTGGTACGCTGGCGGGCTGTCGCCGGGCACTCTCGGAAGCAGGAGCCGCCGCGGTGCATGTCGCCGTTCTCGCCCGAGCCGATCACGGCGGGGACGACGGCGACCAGCAGGCGGTTGCCCTGGAATGACGACCACCGCGCCACGAGGCTGGCGCTTTCCACGAGGGATGTGCGATGGAACGGACGGAGATCCGTGTCGGGACGAGGGGAAGCACCCTTGCGCGGACGCAGACGGGCTGGGTGGTCGACCAGTTCCGGGCCCGTGGGCACGAGGTGTCGGTCGAACTCGTCTCGACCCGGGGCGACGTGGTTACCGATGTCCCGATCGCCGGCATCCGGGGTGGGGACGGCGTGTTCGTCCGCGAACTCGAGCGTGCCCTCCTCGACGGGCGGATCGATGCGGCGGTTCACAGCTTCAAGGATCTCCCGACCGCGGTCACGCCGGGTCTCGAACTGGCCTGCGTCCCCCTCAGGGCATCCCCCTTCGACGCCTTCGTGGGGCGTTCGGCGCCGACGATCGATCAATTGCCCCCCGGGGCCGTCGTGGGAACGTCGAGTGTCCGTCGTGTCATGCAACTGAAGGCCCTCCGGCCCGATCTTCTCGTCCGGTCGGTGCGCGGCAATGTCGACACCCGTCTCCGCCAGCTCGACGATGGGGTCTGTGACGGCTTGATCCTCGCGGCCGCCGGCCTCGGGCGTCTCGGCTTGGAGTCGCGGATCACCGAGGTCCTTCGTCCCGATGCCTTCTGGCCTGCCGTCGCCCAGGGGGCCCTGGTCGTGCAGATCCGCAGCGGAGATCCGCGGATGGCGGCTGTGGTCGGTGCGATCGACGATCCGGCATCCCACGCCGCGGTGCGGGCCGAGCGGGCCTGTCTGGCGGCGCTGGCGGGGGGATGCCTGGCGCCGGTCGGCGCCTGGGCCAGGTTCGAAGAAAGCTTCCTCCACCTCGGAGCTTGCGTCCTCGGGCCCGACGGCGAGGGAGTCGCAACGATCCTGAGCCGGGCCGTCGGCGCTCTCGCCGAGACACCGGAGGATCTCGGCACCAGGGTGGCAGCAGACCTGTGCCGTCAAGGGGCCGAAGGCCTCCTCGCCCTCGGACGCGTCGCTGAGGCCCGACGAAGGGAGGCGTAGTCCCTCCGAGTTGCCTGTTAGGGTTGGCCCCTCGGCGGGGGCTGTGCCTCCGTGCGAGGGGGCTTCGACCGCCTCGTTGTAGGTCGGGCGCGAGGGAGCTAGGATGAAAGGCACACCGTAGCCGTCCCACAACCGTCGAAGGAGCCAGAGAGCATGTCCGTCAAAGTCCTCATCGCTGATGACCATGAAGTGGTTCGCCGGGGGCTCGCGAGCCTGCTTGCCGGCTCCGAGGTCAAGATCCTCGGCGAAGCTTCCAACGGCGACGAGGCGCTGAAGCTTGCAAAGAAGCTCAAGCCCGATGTCGTACTCCTCGACATCCGCATGCCCGGCAAGGACGGCTTGGCGGCTCTCGAGAAGATCCGGGCCGACCTCCCCACCGTTCGCGTGGTGATGCTCTCGACCTTCGACAACCCCACCTACGTCGCCCGCGCGGTGGCAGCGGGGGCCCACGACTACATCCTCAAGGGGGCCTCACGCAGCGAAATCATCGCCGCGATAACCGGGGCAGCCGCCGGTCAACTTCCGGCTCGTGCCGGTGAATTGCGCCGCGTGGCCACGACGATGGCCAACCGTGTAGCCACACCCGATCCCGACATCCCCCTCACGCAGCGTGAGACGCAGGTTCTCCGCCATATGGCATTGGGGCTCTCCAACAAGGAGATTGCCCAGTCTCTGACGATCAGCGTCGAGACGGTGAAGGAGCATGTTCAAAACATCCTCCGCAAGATCGCGGTCACCGACCGCACGCAAGCGGCCGTCTGGGCCGTCCGCCGGGGGCTCGTCTGACGGTCGGTGGAAAAAGTCATCGTTGACTTTTTCATCACCCATCCGAGGCGACCTCGCCGTTGCGGACTGGCTAGCGGGCGCGGGGATGGGCCTTGTCGAACGCGTCAAGGAGACGCGTGGTCGTCACGTGGGTATAGATCTGCGTGGTGACGAGGCTCTTGTGCCCGAGGAGTTCCTGGACGCTGCGGATGTCCGCGCCCGCGTCGAGCAGATGCGTGGCAAAGCTGTGGCGCAGCGTGTGGGGGCTGGCCCGCCCGGCGAGCTCGGCGGTGAGGAGATGTTTCTCGAGGAGTCGGGCGACGCCCCGCACCGACAGCCTCGTTCCGAAACGATTCGTGAACAGCGGCTGAACGCGGGCGTTTGGCGCGGCTCTGGGGCGGGGCCGCGAAGCGAGCCAAGCCTCGAGCGCGGCTCGGGCGTGGCGACCGACGATTCCCAATCGCTCCCGGCGCCCCTTGCCGCGGACCCTCACCGTGCCGCCGCGGAGATCCAAGTCGGCGTCGTCGACCGTGACGAGTTCGCGAACGCGGAGCCCTGCGGAATACATCAGCTCGAGGATCGCCCGGTCGCGCAGCCCGCCTGCGGCCTTCGGTTGGGGGGCCGCAAGGAGGCGGCCGATTTCCTCGCCAGTGAGGAACTTGGGGAGCTTCCGTGACCGTTTCGGTCCCCGAAGCGGCTTGGCGGGGTTCGTCCGCACCCACCCCTCGCGCTGGCCGAAGGCATAGAAGCTGCGGGTGCTTGCCAGCTTCCTCGCCACCGTCGCCGAGGCGTAACCAGCCGCATGGAGACCACCGGCGAATCGCCGCAGGATCGTGCTCGTCGCATCGCCGGGGCTGCGGCAGCCAGCCGAGGCGAGGAACTCGGACAGTTGGAGGAGATCCTCGCGATAGCTTTTGACCGTGAACGGGGAGCATCCCCGCTCGGCGACCATGGCCCCGAGGAACCGCTCGATCACCGGCGCGAATCCGGTCGTGGCGTCGGTTGGCGGCGTGGGCATCGCGATCCCTGCCCCAGGAGGCTATGGATAAAGTTCCGGCCCGACCGCAGGCGGCGGTCGCGGGTGCGCAGCGCTCGAGAACCTCGGAGTTTTTCCAAGGACAGCTTGGGCGCGATCAGGCCGTCCGGTCGGCCGGGGGGACGAACCGCACCCGATTGACCCGCGGCGTGGCGTGACGGACCTTTTCGCCAAGGACGGCGGCGTCGTGCCAGGTGAAGCTCAGATCGGGGTCGGACGCGAAGCGGCCGAGAGTGCGGAGGGCCTCGGCACGGCTCTCGTCGTCATAGAGGAAGACGTACCGTTCGCCCCCCTTGACCAGGGCCATGACGTTGATGTCTCGGGCGGGCATGGTGGAGACCCTGTGGGCCGAGGGAGCGGCGGCAGGCGCGCAAGCGTCCGCACGAAGGGTATCGGCCTGGCACGCGCGCGAGCCACACGATTCCGCTGTTCGCCCCCCGAATCGCTCCCATCCGGCCAAGTCCCTGCGGCGCCTTCGTCTTCCCTCGGTGCCGGGCGCCGGTGCAGTTTGCCCGAGGGGCCGATTCCGCGTCCGCAGCTTCCGGGCGTCGTCAGAAAAGATCGCCGAGACCACGCAGTCCAATCGGTTCACGAGTGGTGAACGGCTCGCCCCGGGCCACACCGATCATCGAGCCCCACCACCGAGCCGCGGCATCGACATTCTCGAGCACCGTCGGCGGGGACGAGGATGGGGAGGAAGCCGGCTGGGGAAATTGACTGGCGTAACAGGCAAGACTCCGGGCCTTGAGCTCCCAGGTCCCGCTGATGTCGACGATGAACGCCGGACGGAGGAGGACTTTGAGATGGACGCAGGAGTAGTGGTAGATGCGGGATGGGTGCCACGGCTCACCGGGCAGATCGCATTTCGTGAGCTTTGCCCAGAATCGCGCCGCGTCGACGAGGCGGGTGGCGGCGACGTGGTCAGGGTGGGCATCCACCCAGTGTGGCGAGAACAGCCATCGCGGGCGGGTGCGGCGGATCGTGGCGGCGAGGCTGGCGCGGGCGGCGAGCGTGGCCCGGAGGCGACGGTTGGGCAGGCCGAGATTCTCGCGCCACACGATCCCGAGAACGTCGGTGGCGGCCGCGGTCTCCCGGGCGCGGATCTCCGTCGTGCCGCGTGGCGTCGGTTCACCATCGGTGAGGTCGAGGACGCCGACCCTCAGCCCTTGTGCCAGCATGAGCGCGATGGTGCCCCCCATCCCGAGTTCCGCGTCGTCGGGATGGGGGGCGATGACGAGGGCGTCGAGCATGGGATCCTCCGCGGGTGACCAGGACGGATGGCACGGGGCCGGTTGTCAGGGGGCTCCCCGGGAGCATACTCTCCCCCCATGACCACCTCCGACCACCCCCGCCGATCCCCTCCCGATCTCAGACCCGACTATGCCGCCGCGGCCGCGCACGCGCAGCGGACGGCGGTGCTCGCCTCGGTCGAAGCCCTTCTCGGCTGGGACGAGCAAACGATGTTGCCCCAAGGGGGCGGGGCGTACCGTGCCGATCAGGTGGCTGCGGTTGCCTCTCTCGTGCACTCGGCACGCACCGATCCGGCGCAGCGGGATCGCCTGGAACGGCTCGCCGCCTCGATGGAAGGTGGAAAGGGCGACTGGAGCGACGAGCAGCGCGCCACCGTTGTGCGGCTCCTCCGCGATCTCCACAAGCAGCTCCGTTTGCCCCCGCGACTGGTCGAGGAGATCGCACGGGCCTGCATCGATGGCCAGCAGGCATGGGTCGATGCCCGACGGCATTCGGATTGGAAGGGATTCGCCCCGAAGCTCGCCCGCCTCGTCGAGCTGAAGCGGGAGCAGGCGACCGCTCAGTCCCCCGACCTCGATCCCTACGACGCGCTTCTCGACGACTACGAACCAGGCGCCCGCTCGAGCGACGTCTCGGCGCTCTTCGACCGGTTGCGCCCGGGGATCGTGGCGCTCCTCCGGGCTTGTCGTGGATCGACCTGCCCACCGCGGGACGATCTGCTCAAGCAGCATGTTCCCCGCTCGGCCCAGGAACGTTTCGTGCGGATGGTGGCGGAGAGAATCGGCTTCGACTTCACCCGCGGACGGCTCGACTCGTCGGAGCATCCGTTCTGCAGCACCGCCGGACCGCACGACTGCCGTCTCACGACCCGCTGGGACGAGTCGTATCTCCCCACCGCCCTGTTCGGCGTCCTCCATGAGGCCGGTCATGGCCTCTACGAGCAGGGCCTGCGGCCCGATGCCTTCGGGCTGCCCCGCGGCGAGGCGGCCTCGCTCGGTGTTCATGAGTCCCAATCGCGGCTCTGGGAAAATCTCGTCGGCCGCTCGCTCCCGTTCTGGGAATGGTGCCTGCCGCTGGCCCGAAAGGCGTTCCCGGCGGCGTTTTCGGACGCATCCCCCGAGGCCGTCCAGCGGTCGATGCTCGTCGTTGGTCCATCGCTGATTCGCGTCGAGGCCGACGAGGTGACGTACAACCTGCACATCATGCTCCGCTTCGATCTCGAGCGGGCCCTCATCCGTGGCGACCTCGCCGTGGCCGATCTCCCCACGGCCTGGGATGACCGATTCGAGCAGGACTTTGGGATCCGCCCGGGCACCGCGGCCGAGGGTGTTCTCCAGGACATTCACTGGAGCGGCGGCCTGATCGGATATTTTCCGACCTACACGCTCGGAAACGTCTACTCGGCCCAGATGATGGCCGCCGTCGAGACCGACCTTCCCGAGCTGTCCACGCACATCGCCACGGGGCAGTTCGCGCCGCTCCTGCACTGGCTCCGCGAGCGGGTGCATGCCCAGGGGCGCTTGCTCGACCCCGGCCCGCTCGTCACCAACGCCACCGGCAGGCCCGTCTCGGAGCGGTGGCTCATGGAGAGCCTGTGGAACCGCTACGGACCTGCCCACGGGGTCGGAACATCTCCCCCGGCGTGACCCTCGTCACCGTTTGGCCCGGGTGAGCGCCGTCCGCCGTCCGGAAGGAGCGGCGTCGGCCGCGGTGGTACAATCGACCCGGTCAGGGTGGGAGCAAGGCGATCGATCCGGGGATGTCAGGGACCTGTGGCCCCGCCCCGGACACACCCTCCCCGTTGGAGATCGCCGATCACGAGCGGCTGGAGCGGACGATGACCTTCGACGACGACCGACGGATGCAGGACGGGGACGACCAAACGCCGACTTCAGCGGACGGGGCCTCTTCCCCGCCCGACCGGGATCCACCGGAGGCGTGGGACGGCCTCGAAGCGACCGAACCCGCCGACGTGGATCGATTCGAACTCGGGATCGAGGACATTCCGGTCGCCGCCGGCGATTCGCTTGACGCAGAACGTTCCCGAGTCGACGGCATGCCCGAAGGCTGGCTCGATGGGCCGGATGATTCCGCTGCCGCAATCGAGACCGGCCCCGATCCGCTCGCCTTCACCAACGCCGATGACGATCCCGAGGCTTCGGGGGTGTCCCACTCCTCGCGGGTACAGATCGGCACCGGTCAATCGGGCATCGTGTCGCCGAGCGATGTCGGCTCGGCGATCAGTCCACCCGAGGAACGATCGGTCCGCTCGCTCGGAGAGGAACGCCTCGATCAAGAATCCTCGGATCAAGAATCCTCGGAGGCGGAACCCGGCTGGCCGACCGGAAACCGGCCTTCGACCGATGGAGATCCACGCGGCGAGGACGAGAAGCCCGCTGATGAGTGGGGGGACATCGTCGCGACCATGCGCGATGACGTGCCGTCAGAATCGGTCGGCTTCGGTGCGTTCGTCGGTGGGACGGAGGTGGTCGATCCCGCCACGGCCGATTCCTACCATGGCGACTCGCAGGGGATCGGCGAATCCCAGGGTGAGCCGATCGACGTCGGTGCGCTTTCAGCGGCCCTTCCCCCCTTCGTGCCTTCCGGTGCGATCGTGACCTCGGGGTCGCGGCCGACCAGAGCGGGCGGGGGACTGGGGCAACTGGTCGGCGTGGTGATCGGAGGGATGCTCGCGATCCCCGTCACGCTGGCGATCCTGCTGTTCGGGTTTCAGCGAGATCCCCTTCACCTCACTCCGAATGTTCCCGACGGCCTTCGTTTTCTGCTCCCGTCTCGTTTCCGCTCGGCCAGCGTGGAGCGGCGCACCGACCAGCCGACTGGTGGCCCAGAAAGGTTGACGCTCGATCAGCTTCCTTCCTCGCCAGCCACACAATCGTCCTCGGCGGAACCGACGCCTGAGCCGAGCATCACCCCGGCACCCGCAACCCAGGCGTCGCTCGAAGGGGAGCTTGCGGGTGGGACGAGCGTGCCCACCCCCGCTTCCGTCGATGAGGCACAGCTCTCCGCCGCCGGCGGGCTTCCCTCTTCACCTCAGCCTCAGTCGATCGACGAGGTCGAAATCGTCGTCGATCCTGTGCCGGTCGTTGTAGGGGGGGCGGGCGCCGAAGGCGGAGGCGAATCGGCCGGGATCGATCTTGCCGCGGTCACAGCGGCGATCGACGCGGCGAAGCACGCCACCGATACGCTCGGCGAAGGAACCTTTGGCGGGGATCCGGCTGCCCGTGAGCAGGCGTTGGTCGGATGGTACCGGGCCTTGAGCCTCGTGGCGATCGAGTTGGCGAGCGTGGAACGGGCGGCGATCGAGTCGGGCCGACCGTCGCCTGAGTTCATCGACCGGTTTTCCCCGCTGCGCGCGCGGTTGGCCACCGAACGACACGACGACTTGGAACTTCTCGGTAGCATGTGGCTCTCCAGCGAGAAACGCCCTTCGGACGGAGCGATCGTCGTCGCCACGCTCGAGGCCGTTCGCCCCGTCGGTCCCTGGTGGGGGGGGCGGCTCGCCGTCGGAGGTGATGCCCCCCATCGGCTGTCGTTCCTCGCCCGTAGTGCCCCCACGGCCCAGCCTGGCGAGACGGTGATCGTGGTCGGTGTTCTCGGTGATCCCGGCACGATCTGGGCCGTCGACATCGGGACGCTGCCGGCAGCAGGGAAAGCGGCGGATGAAGCGGTCGATCCCGGTGCGTTGTGATCGACGGTGCGTTCATCCTTGCGGAGATCGATCGGATGGGTGAGCCGATCTATCGGGAAAGCGTGGCGGAGATCGCCGCTGGGGTCGCCCGGGGTACCGTCGATCCCGTGGCCGTGGTGACGGAGGCGGTCGACCGTTGCCGCCACACCCACGCCGCGCTCAATGCCCTCGTTCAATCCCGTGCCGACGCAGCGATCGCAGAGGCATCCCGGCTCGCCGAAGCGCCCCCCGGTCCACTCGCCGGCGTGCCGGTGAGCGTCAAGGAATGCTTCGCCGTCCGCGGGTTGGTCACGACGCTCGGGATTCGTGGCCGGGCGTCGGCGCTCGACCGGGATGACGCGGGAATCGTGACCCGGTTGCGGGCCGCTGGAGCGATCGTCATCGGGAAAGGGAACGTGCCCCAGGCGCTCTACCTTCACGAGACCGACAATCCCCTGTGGGGAAAAACCGTCCATCCGACCGACGCCGAACGGGGGCCGGGGGGGAGCAGTGGCGGGGACGCGGCGCTCGTCGCTGCCGGGTGCGTTCCGCTGGCCATCGGAAACGACCTCGCCGGCAGCATCCGCCAACCGGCGCATGCCTGCGGGATCGTCGGACTTCTGCCCCGTGCGGAGACGCTCGGCAGCGGCGGGAGCTTCGAGACGATGCCACGACTCGTCGGGCAGCGATCACGGGCAGGTTTCCTCGCTCGGACGGTCGACGATGCCGAAGCAGGTTTCCATGGGCTCTGCGGAGTCCCCGCCGTCGGGGCAACGCCGGTGCATCGTCTCCGGGTGGGGTGGTGGGACGACGCCGGCGTGCTCACGCCCTCACCGGCCGTCCGGCGGGCCGTCGCGGAGGCGGTGGAGCGTCTTGCATCGGCCGGGGCGACCGTGACGCGCCTCGACCCCGAGGTGGCTGCCGAGGCGGCGTGGCTCCATCTCGGCATCCTTTCATCCGACGGCGGCGCCGACATCCGCCGCCTGTTCGCCGGCGAGCGCCCGATCGAGCAGGTCCGTCGGCTCCTCGCGCTGGCGGGGATTCCGGGATGGGCCCGGGGGATCGTTGCCGGGGCGTGTGTCTGGGGAGGGCGTGCCTTGGAGGCCCGGGCGCTGCGACGCACCGGCCCCCGCCGAGGGGCCGCGCGCGAGGGCCTCTTTTCGGGCCGGGCGGCGATCGACACCCTGGTGACGCGGTGGGCCACGGCCCACGACTGCATCGTCTGCCCCGTCTCCGCGCTCCCGGCGCTCCGTCACGGCTCGGCTTCCCGCCTCCTGCTGGCGGCGTCCCCCTGTTTGCTCGCGAATCTTCTCGACCTCGCGGCAGGAGCTGTGCCGGTGACGACGGTGCGGGGAGACGAGGAGTCGGGCCGCCCCCGGTCGAGCGACCCGGTCGACGTTGCGGCGATCGCGGCCGACCGAGGGAGCGCCGGATTGCCGGTCGCGGTTCAGGTGATCGCGCTCGACCGCCGCCCCGGCATCGCCGAGTCGATCGTGCTCGGCGTGATGCGCGGGATCGCTGGCCGTGGCGGCGTCACTTCCCCAATCGCTGGCTGATCGCCTCGGACATCTTGGCGACCGGAAGCACCTCGCAGGCGGCGTTGAGTTCGATGGCCGCCTTGGGCATGCTCCAGACCACGCTGCTCGATTGATCCTGGGCGATCGTGTGCCAGCCGCGGGCCCGGAGGGCGAGGAGCCCCTTGGCGCCGTCGGTTCCCATGCCGGTGAGAAGGATCGCGGTGCCGGCCTGGGGCCAGTACTCGGCTACGCTCCAGAAGAAGACGTCGACGCTGGGCCTGAAGAAAAGGTGCTTCGGTTCCTCGCGGTAGGCGAGGGTCCGGTCCTTGTTGAACACGAGATGGTCGTTGGTGCCGGCCACCAGCACGTCCCCGGCGAGGGGCTGTTGGCCATCCTCCGCCACGCGCACCGACCGCCCGGTCCGGTCGCCGAGCCACTTGGCCAGCCCCGGTGCGAAAGCCATGTCGACGTGCTGCACGATCAGCACGGCCACGTTCCAGTCGACGGGGAGCGGTTGGAGGATCTCGGAGATCGCCTTCGGTCCGCCGGTGGAAGCGCCGATGAGGAGCAGCTTCGGCGGGCCGGACGGGGCGGTGACACGGTTGGTGCGGCGGGCATCGGGAGACGCGCCGACCAGTTTGCCGATCGTGGCGATCTTGTCGACGAGCGCCTGGGCCCCTTGGACCTCGCCCGACGGGCCGAGCACCGGCGTATCGACGGCGTCGAGCGCGCCGTGTCCCATCGCCTCGTAGACCAGCGAAATGTTGCCGCTCACCGTCGCGGTCACAACGAGGATCGCGCACGGAGCGGAGAGCATGATCTGCCGGGTGGCCTGAACGCCGTCCATGTGCGGCATGAGCAGATCCATGAGGATCAGGTCGGGTCGGTCGCGCTTGGCCGCCGCCACCGCTTCGACGCCGTCGCTGGCCGTCCAGGCGATCTCATGGTCTGTCAGGCCGGTGACGATCCGCCGCAGCGCTTCACTCGCGGCCCGCACGTCGTTGACGATTCCGATTCGCACACTGCCCCCCCCCAAGGTGTCCGATCGCGGTTCACGCGTTCGGCTCACCGATCAGGTCGATGATCGTGGATATGAAAGTCTGATCGTGGAAACTTGTCTTCGTCAGGTAGCGGTTCGCCCCGGCATCGAGCCCGCGGATCCGATCGCTCTCGCGATCCTTGTAAGAGACGATCACGACGGGAAGGTCCTTGCGGAGAGGGTCCCCCTTGATGAGGGACACCAAGCCGATCCCGTCGAGCCTGGGCATGTCGACGTCGCTGACCACCAGATCGTAGTCGCCACCACGGATTGCATTCCAGCCGTCCATGCCATCCACGGCAACGTCGACGTCGAAACCCCGCGAATGGAGCAGTTGGCGCTCCAGTTCCCGGACGGTGACGGAGTCGTCAACGACCAAAACCCGCTTCGTTCGTCGTGCCCGACGGACGAGGTGCTCGAAGTCGACCCGCGACAGTCTTCGTCCCATGAGCATGTTGTCGATCGAGAGCACGAGGTCTTCGACGTCGACGATCAGCACCGGGTCGCCGTTTTCGAGGAGCGAGGCGCTGTTGATGTCGGCGACCTTCCCGAGTCGCCGGTCGAGGGGGCGAACCTCGAGATCGCGCTCTCCGAGGAAAGCGTCGACGATCATGCCGAACTGCTGTCCCCGGTCGCTGACGACGACAACCGGCATCGGTGCGGGAGGGCTGGCTCCCGTGCCCGTTCCCAGGATTTGCTCGGCCATCACCAGCCCGATCGATTCGTCGTCGCGGCGGAAGAATTGCCGACCCTCGACGGTGCGGACGTCGGCGTGATCGACGAACTGGATGTTGTCGATCCGCGTCAGGGGAAAGGCATACGGTTCGCCCGCGATCTCGACCAACAAGGCGCGGACGACCGACATCGTGATCGGCAACTGGAGCGTGAACACCGTCTGGCGGCCGGCTTGGCTCGAGACCCGGACACCGCCACCGACGGCCTTCACCATGCTCTGCACGACGTCGAGGCCGACCCCGCGTCCCGAGATCTCCGTGACACGTTGGCGGGTGGAGAAACCGGGCAGGAACATGAACTCCATCACCTCCGACTCGGTCAGCCGCTCGGCGACGTGCCGAGGGACGAGGTCACGTTCGATGGCGCGGGCCCGGAGTCGCTCGACATCGATGCCTCGGCCGTCGTCGGTGATGAGGATCTGCAACATCCCGGCGCGATGGCGAGCCTCGAGAATGATCGTGCCGCCGGGAGGCTTTCCGGCGGCGATCCGCTCGTCGGGGGATTCGATGCCGTGGTCGATGGCATTGCGGACGAGGTGCGAGAGGGGGGCCTCGAGCTTGTCGAGGATGTCACGATCGACGCCGGTCTGCTCGCCACGCACCTCGAACCGGACTTGGCGGTCGAGCGACCGGGCGAGATCGCGGACGAGTCTCGGGAACGCCCGGATGCCGTCGGCGAGCGGCCGCATCCGGCTGACGATCACCTCGTGGTGGAGCCGACCGGAGAGGTCTTCGTTGCGACGGGCGAAGCTCTCGAAGTCGTCGACGTGCTTCGTGAGCGCCGTCAGGGTCGCGTCGGCCCGCGTCCGCGCCCGTTCGACGGCCATCGCCACGGATGCCGGCAGGGCGACACCATCCGCCGCCGTTCGATCCTCGAGCGCCGCCAGAGCGTCGCAGAGTTCGATCTGGGATGCCCGCAATCCGAGGAGACCATCGACGAAGGGACGGAGTTGCCTGGTCTCCACGAGCGCTTCGCCGGCGAGGCCCACGAGGCGCGTCAGGCTGTCCGCCGAAACCCGCACGACGCGGTCGGTCGATTCGATCGCTGCCTCCGCGGCGGGCTCCGCCGCCGTGGCTGCCGGCGCCTCGTCGGACGGAGTGGTCACGGCCGGCGATGGCTCGTCTCGGGATGGTTCGGGCGGCCGGGACGGCTCGGGGGAGCGGCTCGGGATCTCGTGCGGGATCTCGTGCGGGATCCCTTGGAAGTGAGACGGCGCCGCGCTCGGCGCCGGGGGCGCGGAGAACAGTTCGTCGGGGAGCGAATGCATCCTTCCAAGGGCCGCCACGAGGGCCATGGCCTTCCCCGGCCAGGGGCCATCCGGCAGCAGCGCGTCGTCGGCCCGGCCGATCGATGCGAGGAAGTCGACGCACGCCAAGAGGACGTCGGCATGCTCGGGGCGGACCTGGATCTCACCCCGGCCGGCAGCAACGAAACAGTCCTCGAGAGCGTGAGCCACTTCGACGGCGGGCTCGACGCCGACGATGCGGGCGGCTCCCTTCAGCGAGTGCGCGGCGCGCATCATCGCCTCGATGGTCTGCGGCGACAGGTCGAGACGCTCGATGGCCAGGACCCCAGCCGACAGCACGGCGGTCTGCGTGTCGGCCTCGAGCCGGAACAGCTCGAGCATGGAAAAACCGCTCAGATCCTCCGCCACGGCATGCTCCTTTCTGTTTCGGGTCCGATACGGCGGGGAGGGTCAGGTCGAACGGACCTGGTCGTTGAGGCCGTCGAGAAACCGGGTCTCGTCGAGGATGCCTACCATCACGCCCTGCCAGTCGAACAGCGCCTGGCAGAACCGGGCCCCCGACTGACTCACCGTCGCAGGAACCGCACGGAGCGTGGCCTGGCCGACGCGGATCACGCCGGCAACCTGATCGACAGGGAAGACCCAGCGGTCGGGGCCGTGGCGTCCGGGCCGCTCGACGACGAGGAGGCGGCGGAGCTCCGGATCGTCGACACGGATCGAGTCGGCGGCCGGCGCCTTCGGTGCCGAAGCGCTCCCCTCGATACCCAGCAACCGCTGCACGGAAACGCACAGTTGAAGTTGCCCGCGAATGTTCACGAGGCCTTCGAGCACGCCACCGGTCCGGTGAGGCACCCGATGGCAACGCCGTTCCTTGGTGACCTCGACGAGCACGGTCGTCGGAAGCGCGAGCCATTCGTCGGCGAGCCGGAAGACCAGGACGCTGACGACCTCCAGGTCGCGGCGGGCACCACGTTCCTCGAGGATCCCCGACCATGACTCGAGATAGCCGATCGGCGCCAGGCGATCGAAGAAAGCTCGCGCCGCCTCGGCCATCACCGGGCAATTCCGGCAGTGGATGTAGGTTTCGAGTTCCCGGCAACTCCGGTCGCCGGTGACGCCGATCCGGCGCCAGCACTCCTCCCGGTCGGCCGGCCCGGCCACCGTCGAAGGGAGCACTTCGAGCGCCTCCGGGGAACGTGGGGACGGATCACCCGGGAGAGACGTGGGATGCCTCGTGGGATGGCCGGAGGAAGCGTCGATCATCGGTCCCCCTTCCGTTCCGCGACCCGGAGAGCCGAACGCCGGTACTGATCGGCCTGGCCACGGTCCCCACGCTGTTCGGCCAGGAGCGAAAGGGCGAGGAGGGCCTCGTCGTGGGTGCCGTCGAGGTAGAGCGTCTTGTGGAAGCAGTCCTCGGCCAGCGTCAGGCTCCCGGAAGACTGGTGCATGATTCCGGCGATGAAGAACAACTCCGCCGACGGACCGAGGTCCT
This sequence comes from uncultured Planctomycetaceae bacterium, assembly GCA_903951635.1. Taxonomy (GTDB): domain Bacteria; phylum Planctomycetota; class Planctomycetia; order Pirellulales; family UBA1268; genus QWOP01. The sequence continues at coordinate 15,334 of CAJBCV010000022.1, read as the reverse complement.
TCTGGGCCGACTCGCACAGCGCGATTGCCTCGGTGAATCTCCGCGCGTTGGCCAGGGCGTTGACCTCGGCCAGCGTCTCGGAAACGCTCTCGGGCCTCGGTTCATGGGCGGATGCTTCGGGACGGGGAGGCGGAGATGTCGGTGCAGGTAGGCCGGCGGGGCCCTGACCATCGAGTGAAGGGGGGGGCGTCGGCGTCGGCGGGGGCGTCGGACGCGATGCGGAACGGCCGCGGGCGGGCTGAGGAAGCCCGCGCGGAGCGGTGGCGGACACCGGGCGCCGCGGGAGGGAGGTGTGGCCTCCGGTCCGTGACGGCCAGCGGGAGGTCTCCCCGGATCCTCCCCGCCGGAGCGTGAACGTGGATCCGGCGGAGTCGGCCACCCAGTTCCCTTGGAGGATCGCTGGTTCCGCCGCCCCGAGGACCACGATGCCATCCGGCTTGAGGAGCCGATCGATCGATCGCTCCACGGCTGCACGGGCGTCGGGGGTCAGATAGATGAGGAGATTGCGGCAGAACACGATGTCATACGGGGCCCTTCCGGAGTCGAGGGCCGCTGACACGAACGACTCTTCGAGGATGTTGGCCCATGCGAAACGGATGCAGCGAGAGACCGCCTCGTCGAGGACGGCGCTGCCTCCATCCATCCTGAACCAGCGGTCGCGGAAACCGCTGTCCGCATTGCGGAATGCGTTCGGGGAATAGCGCGCCGTCTGCGCCTTGGAAAGGGCGACTCGGCTGATGTCGATGGCATCGATGCGGAACTGCTCCTGCCGAAGTCCGGAATCGAGGAGTGCCATCGCGATCGAGTAGGGCTCCTCACCTGCCGCGCACGGGGCACTGAGAATCCTCACCGGATCGGCGGGGCGGGCCGCGATCCGCGCTGAGACGAATCGCCGGAGATGGTCGTAGACCTGCTGATCGCGGAAAAACCAACTCTCCGCGACCACGACCTCCTCGACGAGCCGATCCCGCTCCGTTCGGTCGGTCTCGACCAACCGGACGAAGGCCTGGAGGTCGTCGAGCCCCAGCGAGAGCATCCTCAGGCGAACGGCGCGGCGGATCGCCGCCTCGCCGATGCTGTGCGGATCAAGTCCGATCCAGCGTCGGAGCACTTCCTCGGCCGCTGTGGAAGGCAAGGCGGGGATCTCATTCATGACGATGGCGGCTCCGGGGCAGCCGCAAACAGACCCGAAGCGAGTTCTGCCGGGAGGAGATTCTCGACGATGAGCATGTGCACCGTCTGACCGTTGAGCCGAAGGATTTTCCCCAAGTAGGGGGAATTTTCCAGATGCATCGTGGGAAACACCGTGTCGACGTCGTCGGAACGGAGCGTCGAGACCATGTTCTCGGCGACGATGCCCAGCCGGGCCTTCGGCGTGGGTTGCCCGGTGTCAGGCCGCCCCCGCCAGGGAAACTCCACCACCAGCAGCCTCGTGCTCAGCCGGCGGGCCGAGAAATCGTCGGTGAGCCGCTTGGCAAGATCAACGACCGGGATCAGCCTCCCCCGGTAGTCGACCACCCCGAGAACGTAATCGGGGAGTCTGGGGACCGCGCGAACCGGCACTGCGGGCAGGACCTCCACGACGCACGTGGCCTCGATGGCGTAGGTCTGTCCTCCGGCGGTGAAGGTGAGGAGTTGCATGGTGGCGGGGCCCGGCGATCGCGATCGATCTGGGAAAGCGATCAAATCGTGAACCTGGACACCTCCTCCTTGAGGTCGCCGACCGCCTCGCGGAGGTGGATCGTGGCGCCGTTGAAGTCGTTGAGCGACTCCGCCGTCCTCGCCGCGCCTTCGGCCAACCGAACCATCGCTTCGCGGATCTGTTCGGCGCCCTGCGATTGTGCCCTCATCCCCTCGGTGACCTGACCGAAGCGTCCGGAGATTCCTTGCACGGCGGAGATGATGTCGCCGAGTCGGGCCGAGATTTCGCCGATCTCGCTGACGCCGCCGCGCACCTGTTCGCTGAACTTGTCCATCTCCATGACGCCGGCCGATACGGCGTTTTGCATCTCCTTCACCATCCGCTCGATGTCGAGCGATGCCACGGCGGTCTGGTCGGCGAGTCGCCGGATCTCGCGGGCCACGACGAGGAAGCCGAGGCCGTATTCCCCTGCCTTCTCCGCTTCGATGGCGGCGTTGATCGACAACAGGTTCGTCTGGTCGGCCACCTTCGCGATCGTGGTCACGGCGAGGTTGATGTGGGCTGCCCGCTCGCTGATGACGGCAAGTTTGGCGCTGAAGGAGGTCGTGCTGTCGGCGAGGTGACGCATGGTGCCGTCCATGCTGGCGAGATTGACGCGGCCACCGGCGGCCATGTCCCCGGTGTGGGCGGCCATGTCGTTGACTTCCGTCATCGTCCGTACGAGCTCCTGGCTCGTCACGGTGATCTGCTTGACCGCTGCCACCGCCTGGCTCGTCGAGGCACCGTAGTCGGCGATGACCTGCTGCTGCTCGGCGCTCGTCGCCTGCATTGCCGTGGCCGTGGAGATCAGCGCCACCGAGGATTTCTGGATCCGGCCGATGAGGCCGCGGAGATCGTTCGTCATCGTCTGGATGGCGGTCAGCAGGGCGCCGGTCTCATCGTCGGAATGGCCGACGACGTTCCCCCGCAGATCGCCGGCCGCGACCTGCCTGGCGATGTGGACCGCGGTGCGGATCGGATTGGAGATCGTCCGGGCGACGACGAATGCCGCCAGGGTCACTCCGGCGATCGTGGCGAGGGACAGGCCGACGACGAGAGCCCGTTGAAAATCGACGAGTGCGAACGCCTCTTGGGCGTCCTGCTTCACCGTCATGCCCCATCGATAACTGGGAAGATGGCACCAGGCCGCCACGACCCTGCGTCCACGATAGTCGGTGATCACGCCCTCACCACGCTCTCCGGCAGTGGCGGCGGGAAGGGCCGTCCCGCGATCGGACGTGGCGGGGATCCGCATCCGAAAGGCCGCGTCGGGCACGTGTCTGATGGGGGCCGTGACGAGGATGTCGTCACCCGACCGGAGCCCGACGACGAGTTCCCCGGTCTTGCCGAGTCCTGCAAAGGCGTCGAGGGCGGAGAAGATCCGCTCCGTGCCGAAACCCAAGGCCAGAACCCCCACCAGTCGGCCTCCGTCGAGGATCGGGCCGACCGCGAAGGCGAGCGGCCGTTGGGATGAACCGTAGGTCTGGAAGCCGGTGAGGTCGGCCTGGAGGAGCGAGCGTGCCTGGGTGAAGCCCGAGGCGAGTTCCGATGTGGCCAGTCCCCCGCTGAGCACCGAGGAACCCACCGGGAGGAGATCGTCCCCGGAGTGGACGATGCGGCCGTCAGCATCGATGAGAACGGCGTGCGAGAACGCCATCGACGCGGCGAGCGAATCGAGATAGCCAGTGCCACCGGTCTCGCCATCGGTCGGTCGGAGGGCCCGGACGAGGTCCGGCGCCTGGCTGAGGCCGGCGACGGCACGAATCCGTTCGGCCGCATCGTTTTCGAGTTCGGCCGCCTTCGTGACGGCGATCCGGGCGAGATTGACCTGGACGGAATCCTCCATTGTCCGGGTCGCCAGACGTGCCGTCGTCGCCGTGAGGATCGCGCAGGGCACCAGCGCGATGATCAGGAACCAAAAGAGCAGTCTGCCGACGATCGACCGCTTCGCGGTGTTCGCGGCCGGGAGGACGCGTGGGGAACTCATGGTGTGGCCCCCGGCCGGGGATCGGACGACGGGGGGGCGCGACGGGCGGCTTTCTCGCGTTGGACTGACAGCAGGAACTTCGTCCACTCGGGACGAGAACGCGTCGCCGGGAACGGCATCGGACGCGTCGGCCCACGCGTCGACCAGAGCGTGTCGACCTGCCCATCCGAACGGATTCTTCCGACCGAGAGATTGCGCCAGGCGTGCCGACTGTCCGGATCGACGGCGATCACCCCCTCCGGGCTCGGAAGGGTCTGGTGGCTGATCGTCGAACGGACCGTCGACACGTCGGCAGCGCCGGCCCCTTTGACCGCCTCCGCCCAGAGGCGAACGGCGCTGTAAGCGGCCATGGCCTGCTCCGATGTCGGAGGCTCGCCACCGGACGTCGTGGTGACGGTGCGGACGAGCGCGGGATCGACCGCCCGGTTGTTGCCGGGGAAGAAGTTGGCGGCCACGTAGTTGCCCGTGACATCGTCCCGCGGCATGGCGCGCAACTCGTCCTCGTTGACGAAGAACATCATCACGGGAAGATCGGCGGGGCGGACACCGGCCTCTCGGAGTTGGCGGAGCAACGCCGCGGTCGGGTCGCCGCCGAGGAGGCTGAACACGACGTCGGGCTTCGAGGCACCGATCGCCTGGATCGTTGCCGCCACGTCGAGACTCCCGGGGGGGAGATACTCCTCCCCGACCAGCGTGGCACCGATGCCCACGAGTTGGTCTCCAAGGAACGCTCCCGCCGACCTCGACCATGGATCGTCGGTGCCGATCAGATAGAACCGACGAGCGGACATCGTCTCCTGGCACCAAGCCACCGCCGGGGCGACCTGCTGGTTCGGCAGGGGCCCGATCGAGACGACGTTGGGTGACTCTTCGAAACCCTCGTGGCGGTTGGGGTGGACGAGAAGATGGTCGTTGGCCTCGACGACGGGCACCACGGCTCGCCGGCTGGCCGTCGACCAGCAACCGACCAGGACGTCGACCCGGTCATCCCGGATGAGCCGCTCCGCCTGTCGGGCGAAGGAGTTGCCGTCGGTGCCGCCGTCGGCGATCACCCAGCGGACCTTTCTGCCCAGCAGTCCGCCGGCTCGGTTGATCTCCTCGAGGGCCATCACCTCGGCGTCGATGAGGGGGCGCTCCTGTGCGGCTGTCGGGCCGGATCGCGAGTGAAGAATCCCGACCACGATCGGCTCCCGTTCGCCGAGCCAGTGGCTCATCCACCATCCGACGAGGGTTGACAGGGCGACCGCACCCAGGATCCATGGCCAGCTCGAATGCCGGGGCGACGGAGGGGCCGACGCGTCGATCGGGGCATTCGCGGGATCGGATTTCCGTCGAGACATGGTGGCCGTGGGCGCGTGCGGGGACGGGCAACGGAGACTCTCCGCCTCCGTCAATCTTTGCCCATCTTTTCAGGCCACGCGACCCAGTGGGGAAGGATTTCCGGGGAATGACCTTTTTCCCGGGAAAAGCGCCCCTCGTGAAACGGGGCGATGGCCAGCCGTTTGGCCGTCTGCGCGGCCGTCGGATGGACGCCACGCCCAACCCTCGGGAGGAGGGACAACGCGGGCGCGCACCGAGGCTGTGCCAGCCCCGCAGTGGCCACTGGCGGCCGCTCAGCCGGCCTTCGAACGGAGCGTCGGTGCCACAGCCGGCGTGTCGTCGGCGACGCGGAGGCGGAGGGTGGCATTGGGAGGAGCACGACGCTCCTGGGTGAATCCCCGCTTGCCGGAGCCGAGGAAGTCGCGGAGGTGGAGCACCGGCCCCGCACGGAACTCCGTCCGCAGCGTCTCTAGCACCTCCTGCCAGGAGAGACCACGTCGGTAAATGATGCGGTAGGCGTTCTTGAGGTCGGTGATGTCCTCGCCGGTGTGGCCGCTGCGACGCAGGCCGACGACGTTCAGGCCGACGATGCATCCGCTCTGGCCATCGACGAGCATATACGGCGGGATGTCCTGCGTGACCCGCGCGTGGCCACCGACCATCGCCAAGCGGCCGACACGACAGAACTGATGGACCGCGACGGCCCCTGACACGAAGGCCTTGTCCTCGATCTGAACATGGCCGCCGAGCATGCTCCCGTTGGCGAAGATGCAGCTGTTGCCAACCACGGAGTCGTGGCCGAAGTGACCACCGGCCATGACGTAATTGCTGCTCCCCACGACCGTGTCGCAGCCAGGCTTGAGGCCACGATGGACCGTGACGTGCTCGCGGAAAACGTTGTGATCGCCGATGATCACGCGGCCGACATCGGCCGGCCTGGCGACGTGCTGCGGAGCACCGCCGATGACCGCGTGTTCGCAGAACTCGTTGTGGCAGCCCGCGGTCACCCCCGACTTGATCACGGCGCCCGAGGCGACGACGCAGTAGTCGCCCAGTTCGACTCCGGCTTCCACCGAAGCGAAAGCGCCGATCTTCACGCCCGCGCCGAGCCGGGCCTCGGGACTCACGGCAGCCAAGGGATGAATGCTCACGGCGTGCCTTCCAGATCGGGAGGAGCTCGGGACGTTAGACCGGGATCGATCGAGCGGTGGGCCCGATCCCGTCGGTGTTCGAACGAACGGCAGAGCGTAACGGCGTGCCGGATGTCCGGAACGAATCCGCAGGGTTATCGTCTTCCTGAGTGCCAGGATTCAATGGCATTTTCAGGCGGAGAAGAGCGGCTTCCCAGCCCGTCCAGGTTTCCCCGGCACCGCCGTTGGCCGCAGCTCCCCCGCTTCGCCAGATGAGCCGGCGGGGGCCGGAATCGATTCGCCCCGTGCGGGGTAAACGCATCCTGCGAATCGCAGCAGGGCCACGGGGAAAGAGGGCACGGATGACTTTTTCCGGGGAAAGTTAGACTGGGGGAGATTCGGCCGTCGGCCGGAAAGATTGGGCCTCAGACGCCGGTGAGACAAACCGAGGAACACAGACCGATGACGACTCGCGACGAACGCTACGATGCCGCCCACGCCACGAAAGACTCCGGTCGACTGGCGGAGGCCGTGGCAGAACTCGAAGCGGTGGTGGCCGACCACCCCGATTTCGCGCTGGCCTATTCCGCGCTCGCCGCGTGGTGCACACGCCTCGAGCGTCACGAGGATGCCGTCAAGCACGCGCGCCAGGCCTGCGAACTCGAGCCGCATGATCCGTTCAGCTACACGGCGCTCAGCGTCGCCTGTATGCGGGCCGGAAAAATCGCCGAGGCCGAAGACGCGCTGGCCCGCTCCCGGGCCCTCCAGGGACGCTAGCCGATCGCTGAATCCGCGTGGGTCGGGCTTGTGATCCGGGGAAGTTCCCTGCGGCAGCGGCGCGTCGATCCTCGGCGGGCCAACTATTTGTCGACTTGTTCGGCAAGCACCTTGTCGAGCGTCGCCAGCCGCTCCCGTTCGGTGGCGTTGAGGCGTTCGGCCCGGATCCCCTTCGATTCCGCTTTGATCAGGGCGGCACGGCATTCCGTGGTCAAACGCGAATCGTAGGCTGCCAAGGCCATGTGGAGATGGGTTGTGGGGGTTGGAGCCAACAACGCTTCCTTGAGATCCTCGATCGCACGCGAGGTGTCGCCCCGTGCGAGCCAGACAAGCGCCTGGGTATCGAGAAGCGTCGGGTGCGGACCGAGCTCGGAAACGGCCGACTCGATCAGTTGTTTGGCTTCGTCGATCTCTTTCTTTCCAACGAGGATCGCCGCGAGGTTGTTCTTGGCCCGCGCGGCGACGACCGGATCGAGGTCGGGTTTCGCGAGGAGCTTCCGGTAGGTCGCGATCGCCTCGTCCGACCGGCCTGTCAACTCCATCACGGCTCCCTCGATGACCACGATCATGGCCGATTCCGGATCGGCTCGACGGGCTTTGGCGCACATTTCCAGGAGGCGTGTGTCGGCCTCCTCCGACGGCGACGCGCCGTTGGCCTCGAGGATCCCGATGCCGGTGCCGAGAATGTCGAGGAGCGGAACCTCGTCCCACGCCTGTCGCAGAAGTTCGATCGCTTCGTCGGTACGCTGCTGCCGTCCGAGGAACGAGGCCCGTGCCAGGATTCCTTCGCCCGAGAGCTCGGCGTATTCGGCGTAGAGCTTGTCGGCCGCCTTCGGAAAGCCGAGTTCCTCCACCAATTGAGCCACGGCGCCCATCGATCCGGCCGTTTCCGGCGTCGTGGGACCTTGAGGGATGAGCTTCCGAGCCGCTTCGGCGGCCGCTTCACGGTCGTCGGCGGCGATGGCGAGTTTGGCGTCGAGCCGAACGGTCATCGCCACGTCGGGGGCGCTCTGCCGAAGTCGGGTCGCCCAGGTGCGTGCCGAAGAGAGCTCGCCGTGGGCGATGAGCTGCTCGACGAGCGTCGCGATCACAGCTGGCGGGCAGTCCGGCTCGGCCGCGATGTTGAAGAGCGTCTCGCGAGACTCAAGCCAGTTGCCGAGCTTGTCCTGAAGCCAGGCGAGAAGGACCCGCTGCTCGGCATCGATGGTGCCCTGGCGTTTCAGGTCGTCGAGGAGCGCGACGGCCTGACGCCAGCAGGCGGGCTCCTCCCGATCCATGAGGATCGCGAACTCGATGCGGATGTCCTCCTGCGTCAGATTTCCTTCCGCGTCAACGTTCTTCCGGAGAATGTCGAGAGTCTCCTGGAGTTCGCGGTACGAGGCGTTTTTGGTGAACTCTTGGGCGAGCTTGCGGCGGGCCCAATAGAGGCTCGTCGTGCCCGCCGCTTCGGGCATGTCGACGATCCGGAGGAGTTCGGTCTTGGCCGGCTTGAGCAGCCCACGGCGGAGGAGGAACTCGGCAAGGCGCCTGGCAACACGGTGGTCGGTCGGGGCCGCCAGGGTTGCGTTCCGGTAGGCCTCCTCGGCTTTCGGTGCGTTCCTCCGCATTTCGTGAAAGATGGCGGTGACGATTTCCTTGTCGGCCCCGCCGAGCACGGCGGTGGCCCGTTGGAGCGAGGCCTCGGCCTGTTGGATGGAACCCAGCAAAAGTTGCTGGCGGATGAGTTCGATCCAGCAATCGAGCCGCTCAGGCGCGATTTCTGCGGCCCGCTCGAAGACTTCCACGGCGCGGGGTTGTCTTTCGCAGGTTTGGAGCAGGCGGGCGAACCAAAGGAGATGCTCGACGTTCGATTCGTCCGCCGGGGTGATCTCCTCGGCGCAGGCCACGGCCTCGTCGTATCGACCGGCCTGCACGTCGAGGTCGGCTCTGATCCGTGCGGCCCCCATGCCGGCCGCCCCGCCCATCGAGGCGATGACGTCCTGTGCCTCGTCGAGGCGGCCCGCTTGGCGCAGCATGCCAGCGAGCATTCGTTGGACGCTGGGATTCGTCGCTCCCTGCTCGATCGCCTTTTGGAGATAACCGATGGCGGAGGCGCTATCACCCCGGATTCCGGCGATCTCCGCGAAGCACTGCTGGATCTGAAACCACCCCGGGCGGTCGTTCTCCGCTTCCATGAGAAAGTTACGAGCTTGTTCGAGCGACTGACGATCCTCTGCCGAGAGCGGCGGGGGAACTTTGTCCTCGCCAAGTTGCTTCTCCCTGTCGAGTTGGACTTCCAGGATCAGCACCATCGCCTGGGCGACGCGCGACTGCGGCGAGGATCGTCCCGTGAGATCGCCGATCTGTTCGGCGTAGGTGGCGAGTTTCTCGGCATCCTTCTGGTCGATCGCGATCTGCAGGAGCGACGAGTGGGCGCGGACCTCCGACGGCTCCCGTTCGAGGATCACGGCGGCAATCCGCTCGGCCTCGGGGATGTTTTGCTGTTGGACGCGAATCCCCATGAGCGTGAGGAGAACGATGACGGCATCCCTGGTGGGAATCTCGGCGCAAGATTTTTCCACCGACGCCAAGCCGGATTCCGCCGCGTCGCCCCCCATGCTGGCGGCGACCCGGGCCTCGGCGGAGAGCACACGGGGATCGCGGCGAACGTCGGCATCCATCCCGTCGATCGTTGCCCGGGCCCGCTCGAACTGCTTGGCTGCGATGAGGAGCGTCACCAACTGGGCGGCGACGTGGGGATCGTTCTTGGCCGCTTCGTAGGCCTGGGATGCCACCTCGACGGCCGACGTGAAATCGCCACGCCGTTGCATGACATTGGATCGGATCGACGCTAGCTGAGCGTCGCCGATGTGGGGCGAGGTGCTGAGGATCTCGACGAGATCGTCGACTTTCTTCCAGTTGCGTTCCGCCTCGGGGCGACGGAGTTGGTCCTTCACCCGGAGATCGAGAAGCGGGGCCCAAAGGAGCTGCATGCGCGGGAGGACCTCGGCAGACTGGATCGCCGCCAGCGACTCGAACTCCGCCAGGGCTTCGTCGACTCTCCCGGCCTGGGAATGGGCCGTGGCCAGCGCGACTCGGGCCTGGTAGGAGTTGGGGTCGGTGGCCAGAACACGCCGGCTCGCTTCGAGAAGCTCGTCGGATTGTCCGAGCGCCTGATGGCAGATGGCCATCGAGAGGTCGACGGCGTGGGTGAGCTGCGGGGAGGTGGCGATATTGGGCCGGAGTTCCTTGAGCTTCTCGAGCGCCGGGTGCCACTGCCGGCGTTCCATGAGCAGACGGGCCTCGGCCCACATCACGATCGGATTATCGTTCCCCTCCAGCTCGCGCATGGCGTCGACGTGGGGAATGGCCTCCTCGCCGCGTTCGAGGTCGAAAAGGAGGTCGATGATCCGGCCGAGGATGGACGGATTGTCGGGGAGCGCCTCCACCCCCTTGAGGAGGACATCGAGCGCCGCCTGCGGCTCTCCCATCTGCCGTGCGAGATCCGCCCGGCCGAGGATCACGCGGGCGTCATCGGCGTAGGGGGCCAGACCTTCCTCGATCACCTTTCTCGCCCGCGTGAAGTCTTTCGATCGCATCGCGATCTCAAACTCTGCAAACAGCACCTGCGGGGAATCGGGCGAGAGTTGGACCGCCCTGGCGATTTCGATGCCTGCGGCGGCGAGATCGTTGTGAAAAACGCTCCATGACGCCATCGACAACCAGGCATTGGAGTCGGTGGGATAGACTTCCGGCAGGCGACGCATGACCCGCGACGCGGTGGTCGTGTCGTTGTAGCGACGTTCGAGGATCTCGGCGATGAGCAGATAGGCGTCGGCGCAGTCGGGAAGCGGTTCCCAGGACGTGTCGAACGACTTCGTGCCGAGATCGAAGCCGATCAGTTTCGAGGCGACTTCTGCCGCCTCGTCGTAGCGTCCCATGCCGGCGCACGACGTCGCGTAACGAAGGTTGATGATGTGGTCGGCGGTCGGAAGCTTCGCCTGCTTTTCACCTTTCGCTGCGGCTTCCTCGCCGGCCGGTGCGGTGGCCGGATTCGTCAGGCGATGGTCGCGGATGAGCCCGAAATGCTGCCGTGATTCGGTGTAATTGCCCGTACGGAAGAGGAATCCGGCGAGTTGCTCGCGGAGATCGTCGTCGTCGGGATTCATCCGGACGGCCGTTTCCAGAGCGCTGTGGGCTTGCGCATAGCTCACTTTCGAAGCCCGCGTCGCGCCCACTTTGCGGAGCATGAGTTTGGCAAACTCGGCCCGCGCCTGTTTGTCGTTTTCCCGCAGCCCCATGTAACGGACGTAGAGGCCCACCGCCTCTTCCGATCGGCCATCGTCGGCACGCTCGCGGGCGAGCACGAGCAGGTTGTCGGCATTGCGATAGACCTGGAACTCGTGGATCGCGTACACGCCCCCCACGCCGCCGACCGCCAGGACGGCAAGGACGATGAGGAGTTTGAGGTTGACCGTTTGCATGGTGCGCCACTCTCCGCGTCGTGGGCGGATCCTTCCTTGTCGCCAGCCGGACTCATGACTCGGTGCGGGAGGCTTCGAGCAAATCCGCGCGGACCCGTTGCCTGGCTCCACGCTTTCGCGACCGCTCATCGCCGGAGCGCGGCGATTCCCCAATATGCCGGGGCGCCGTGCATCCCTTCAACCACTCGCCGCGCTCTTCCGCGAGGACGTCCCCGGCCTCGAACGAAGGAACGCATGCTTCGCGGTGGATTTCCCGGGGGTCCATCGCTCGGGGGTTCGCCGTCCCAGGGAAGTGAGCCCGTTCCCGCGAACCGAGGGCCTCCGCCCGAGCTTTCTCAGCCATCCTATCCGTTGAGGCAAATTGGGGGAAAGGCACGGGGCGACGCGAATCCTGAAAAGTCCGATCAAAGAAGCGGGAGGGGTGAGGACGAATATTCCTCGTGAGTCGGGATTGTCGGTCGTATGACCGTTGGTCCCGCAGACACCACGGTTGATCCACCGCGAGGCTCCGTATGACCCCCTCACTCCTCAGCACTCGTTCCCGACACGCCCGGCCGTGGTCGTTCCTGGCGGGGCTCATGGCGGCGGTTGCCGTCGGAATCGGTGCCTCCGCTTCCCTGCTGGCCCAGCAGCCGGCAGCAGGCCCCGCGCCCCGTCGTGCTGCTGCGCCCGCCAAGGCGTCTCCGGGCCGCCAGCAGGTCACGGCATCGACTTCGGCGGCGAAGCGTGGGACCAAGGGAACGGCGAGCAGCGTGGCCGTGCCTCGCTCCCGCGCGCCTGCCGGGACTCGGGCTTCCGCCGCGGCGGTCCAGCAGACCAGCGCCACGGTCGCCGCGGACGGCGGCGTGGTGCTGGCTGGGGGAGCCACGGCTCTGGCCGATTGCCGCCAATGCGGTCGGCAGGAGTGTGCGAAATGCCGCCCGGGGGGTGGTCGTCTGGGGCTCCCTTGCAACGGCCTTTGCGAGCAGGGGGGGTGCCCCGCGCACTGTCCGGTGCGTCCCGATCAGTTCGGCTACTACGCGACCCGTTGGCGGTCCTGGCCGGGACAGGGAGTCAAGCAGGTCGGACACTTTGACCCGGCGACCACGCCGGTGGTGCCCCCCCGATCCGAAGTGCCGAGCATGGAGGACGAACTCGCCCTTCCCAGTCAGCGCGACGAGGCCCCTGCCGAAGAGGAGGGCGACGAAGAGGAGGAAGAGGCGATGACCGAAGGCGAGAGCGACGCCGCCGGCACGAGCGACGCCGCCGCAGACGACACCCAGCCTGCCGCTACCAAGCCCGCCGACGGGGCCAGCAATCCCGCCGAAGCGAAGGCCGACCTGCCTGCCGGGAAGCCGTCGGCCCCGAGTTCAGAGGGCACCGAGAACGAGGACGTGAAGTCCGGAGAGAAGGCGGTCGCGCCGGCCAAGGCCAGCGGACTTCTCGACACCTCCGGAGCCGACGCGTCGCGGGCCGGCGGATCCCTCACCGGCGGAGCCTGGTCGAACTGGGCGCGGGCTTCGGCGCCCGAGTTGCAGCCGATGCCGACGGGGAGTGTCGTGCGGACGAGTGGTCCGGCGGAAAGCATGGTGGACGTCAGTCCCTCCGACGATCGACGCGAGAGCCCCAAGCTCCGCTCGCCGGCCCAGCGGATGGTGGAGGGAAGTGATCGAGCCTTGGGACGCTGGCGCGCGAAGGCTGCCGCGTCGGAGGAGGCCTTGGGCGACGCGGCTGCCAATCCCCTTCGAGGCGTGACGGCGCAGCCGGGGAACCCTCTCCGTTGATGCGGCTCAGGCAGCTCTTCGGCCGCCGGATTCCGTCCAGTGCGAGAGGCGGGACTCGAACCCGCACGCCTTGCGGCACTGGAACCTAAATCCAGCGCGTCTGCCAATTTCGCCACTCTCGCCAGATGCAAGTCTAAAGGGTCCGGGCCGAAAGCGATCCATGCCAGTCACGGCTTGTGCTGCCGGAATGGTCGGGAACGTCGGTGTCACGGAGGGGTGGTGCCACGCCCACCCGGCTTTGGGCGGCTCGGCGCGGCTGCATCGGGCGATGGGGCAGCCTCCCGCAAAAACCGCTCCAGGTTGCCCTGACCTGAGGGCGAACGCGGGGGCCAGGTCGCCATCAGGACGTCCTGGATCATGCCCGGTTCGGGGGCCGCGAGCATCCGTGCCCCGTGAATCTCCAGCGAGACAATCTGACGATCGGGGCCATGGTTGGAGTTCCACTCCCGGGCCAGGGCCGTAGCGATGTCCGCGGCGAAAGCTCGGTACTCGGGTTTGGGGAGTTCCCAGAAGAGCTTCTGGCGCCGCTGGTTGGCAATCGCGTGGAAGCCGCCTGCGGGGAGAACCAGTTCCACGGGCCTCCCCTGGCGGAGGATGTCGACGATCGCCCCGCTCGCCAATTCGGCGCGGCCGTAGACCCACTGACGCTGCGGTTGGATGTCGCCGAAGACGCGCCAGTCCTGCTCGAGAAAGGTCAGTTGGACCGCGTGCCTGGGGCCTGCCGGCATCCGCTGCAGTCGCCAGGGGCCATTGGCGTGGGCAAAGGCGATGACGGCGACGAGGATCGCCCCGCCACAGAGGAGGCGGCGCGGCGGATCGAGGCCATCGCCGACGGGCGCGTCGGTCGGGGTGTCGGTCGCCGCTCCCCCGACCCGGTCCCAGAAGGTCCCGGGGAGAAGGGCCGCCCAGGCAGCGATCCCCACCCAGGGGAACAGGCAGACATCCATCGTCACCGCGATCGCCACATGAAACATCACGAACAGGCCGACCAGCGGGAGCCGCAATCGCGAAATGAGCAGGAGCAGCGGGCCGATGAGTTCGACGGCGAGCGTCGTCCACGTCAGCCACCGGGCGCCCTGTCCCCAGTCGGCAATGGCATTGCCCCACGGCGTGCCGTGGTCATGAACCGACAACGCATAGCCGACCGCCTCGCCCGACCACCAGACGTCGTTGCACTTCGCCAGCCCGGCCGAGAGGTAGACCGCCGCCACCTGGAGCGTGAGGGCGACAGCCGCGATCCCGGCGCACGACCGGTTTCCCTGCGACCAACGCCGGCCGAGCGGTAAAAACTGCCCCCAGAAGAGGAGAACGGCAAGGAAGACGTCGCCGGCATTGGTCACTGGCGCGGTGCGGCGGACGAGGCTCACCACCACCACCCAGGCCGCCGTCGTCGTCAGCGGGAGTCCGACCCCGGCTGCGAGCAGGAGGCCGCAGAGTCCCTCGGCGGCAAGCAGGCCGTAGCCCCACCAGGCGGCATCGACCCACAGCCCGATCGACCACGACCAGGGGTGGCCGACGAACGGGCGGACGAGGTCGGGGGGAAGCATCCCGTCGGGCGTGAGCGTCAGGGGGGCGTCAGGCGCACGGAAGAGGGCGTCGGCCACGAGGATCGAACCGAGCAGCACCCGGAACAGGCGCAGGCTGCGAAGATCGAGCGTGGTGACGCGGCGGAGGCATCGAACGGTTCGGGCGGGCGTCGGGGACGCCGTATCGCTCCCGATCACCGGATCGGGTGGGTGGGCGGTCGCCATGGGAGGGCCTCACGCGGGCTCGAGGGCATGGGTGGGGCTGCCGTGACCCGGCGGCGGGGGTGGTCGGTCCACGGAGTGTTTCTTGAAGGAACCGGTTACCGCAACTACAACAACGACCCATGCTTGCCCCGTCCGCATCCTGTCAGCCTTTTTGGAGTCCGAGCCGATGACGACGCATGTTCCACTGGTGGTGCTCGGGGGTGGCCCAGGTGGGTATGCCGCGGCGTTTCTGGCGGCTGATCTCGGCATCGAGGTGGCCATCGTCGAGCGGGAGGACCGGCTCGGCGGCACCTGCCTGCTGCGCGGGTGCATCCCGTCCAAGGCCCTGCTCCACGTCGGCCGCGTGCTCGCGGAAGCGAGGGAAATGGAGGCCTGGGGGATCGATCTCGGCAAGCCGAAGATCAAGCTCGAGGCCCTCCGAACGCGCAAAGACAAGGTGATTTCGACGCTCACCGGCGGTCT
>CAJBCV010000021.1 GCA_903951635.1 uncultured Planctomycetaceae bacterium | reverse complement strand
GCCCTCGCCTGCCCCGGGCACAATCCCGTGAAACCCTGCTGAGATCCACGCCAGGCGTACCAGCTTCCCTAGTCCCCCCCCCCTTGCCACCACTTGAAGCATGCCATCGGTCTCGCCTCCACGAAGTGATCGGGCACGGGGGATTGGTACGGAAACGCGCCACCCCCCCAAGCAGCGGATGCTACGCCTTTTTCCCAACACCGTCAAGAAATCGGATCATCACCCGGCCTCATCACACGAAGCGCACGTCGAGATCGCGAAATCCTTTGTAGCCCGCGGAACGCGATGGCCGGCGACGGCGTACGCCCCCACGACGAGAAACTCAACGTTCTCGGCGGACAACGCGTTCAACATCTCGGCGAAGTCGCGATTGATCCCAAGGATTTCCGCTGAAGGCCCACGCTGCGACGGTGAGTGGCCAGACGAGCTTGATGCGTTCTGCCACCGTCATCGCCGCATAGGGATTGGGCTCCGGTTGCCCGCGCGCACCGAATTACTCCTGGCTGCGGGCGGAAGTGGCGTCCGATTGCGAATTCAACGGCTGCATGGAACCCTCGTTCTATCCCGCCCTTTTGCCCATCGCCAACGTCGGCCCACTCATCGGCGACTCCCCTACCCCCGCTCGGAGAGCACCGCCTCCGCGGCGAGGCGGCCGCTCACGAGCGCCCCGTTGATCGAGGCGCTCGTGCACCAGTCGCCGGCGACGAACAGGCCGTCGGCCACGCGCGGGCTGGCTGGCCGCAGGCGGCGGGCGGCCGGGGTCTCGTCGGGAAGGCTCCGCGGCACGTGGACTGTTTTCAGATGCTCCCAGGCTTGCGCGCCCGCGCCGAGGAGCTTCACCGCTTCCCGCTTCGCCGCCAAGACCGCGTCGACATCCGAGAGCGTGCACTCGGGTCGCACCGTCACGAGCACGAGCGCGGCACCCGGCGGCGCGTAGCCGGCGGCGATGTCGGAGGGGACGGAGAGATTGTCGATCGTGCCAGAATCGTCGCTGCCCACCACGAGGATCGGCCGATCGAGCGGCGACTTCGGCGCGGCAAAGGCGACCATCCGCGTCGACTTCCAGGCGCGCGGAGCCGGCACCATCCCCGGCAGGATCCGGGCCGCGACGTCGGCGTCGGTCGCCACCACGACGCTTCGCGCGGAAAGGCTCTCTCCACCGGCGAGCGCGACATGCCCGGGGGCGATCGATTCGACCCGGGCGCCGAGTCGGAGCGAGCCGGAGGGGAGCGTGGCGGCAAGTTGAGTGGGAATCGCCCCCATGCCGCCGGCCGGGAGACCGGCGCGGCCGAGGGCAAACATCGCAAAGGTGAAACCGAAGATCGATTCACTCGTCTCGAGGCCGTGCTCGAGAAACACGCCGCCAAAGAAAGGATTGAAGAAGCGGGCGATGAAGGCTTCTGAGAAGCCGTTCGCTTCGAGGAACGCGCGCGTACTCCGCTCGCCGGCCACGCCCGGAAGCTGCGGGTCGAGCGAGCCGGCACGACAGGCGGCCAACAGCCGGCTCCGCAGCCGGGAGGTTCGGAGACCGTCACCGACGCCGACCATGCCCGAGAGGAGCGACTTCACCGCCGCCCACGGCCGGCGCCACGGATCGCTCACTTCGCGGAGCCTGCCGCCATCGACGACGAGCGCCCCCGGCTCGAACCAGCCGAACTGAAGCGCCGCCAAATCGAGCTGCCGCCGCCCCTCCGGATAGGCCTCGAGATAGACCTGAAAGCCACGGTCGATCTGAAATCCTTCGACTCTGTCGGTGGCCACTCTGCCCCCCGGGCAGTCCCCCGCCTCGAGGAGGAGCAGGCTGCGCCCCGCCTTGGAAAGCTCCCGAGCACAAGCGAGCCCGGCAAGCCCGGCCCCCACGATGATGCAGTCGACGTCGGACATGATGAACTCGGCAAGCGGGAGCAAGTGACGGAGAACGCCCCAAGATTATGGCCACCGCGGTCGTTTCCTGTCCCGCCAACAAGCGAGCCTGCCCCCGTTCGCCCCCAAGTCTCCGAAGGAGGGGTCGCTCCTGCCGTCGAGCCGGCGTAGCCGACAAGCGGAGCCATGGATGGCGAAGCGCAGGCGGGTCCGAGTGAGCGGAGGCCTGGAGGGCCGGAG
>CAJBCV010000020.1 GCA_903951635.1 uncultured Planctomycetaceae bacterium | reverse complement strand
GGGGCGCCTGCTGCGGGCGATCCGGGTGGCGGAGCTGCTCCCCGCGACCGGCCAGGAGGGTGAGTCGACGCCCTCCGTGGAATGGGGCAAGGAGGCGGAATCGACGCTCACCGTCACGCTCCGCGGTGGGAAAAAAGCGATCCTCCGCCGCGACGACATTCTCTGGATCGAAGGCCTCGGCAAGTATTCGCGCGTCTGCCTCACCGGGGAACGCAAGCCCGCGACCGTCCGCCGCAGTCTTGCCGAATGGGCGGAGGTCCTTCCGGCCGAGCTGTTCCCCAGGCTCGGCCGCTCGCAAATCATCCGCCTCGCCAGGCTCTCGCTCGTCACCTGGAAGTCACGTGAGGAGACGATCCTGTCGTTCGCCGGGAGCCCCGATACGTTCTCGATCGGCCGCTCCGCCGCCGCCCGGCTCCACGAGCTTCGCGAACGGGACTGACCCGGGAGCCACCCGGCCCAGCGGCGGGCACGTTCTCCACAGCCTGTTAGCCCCGCGCGCTCGTGCTCCGGCCGACGAGTTGCTCGACGTCGGCGGCTCGGATCGGCACGTGGGCGGAGAGATCGACCGGGCCGCCGGTGGTGACCAGGACGTCGTTCTCCAGACGCACCCCGATCCCTTCCTCCGGGATGTAGATGCCGGGCTCGACGGTGATCACCCAGCCAGGCTGGAAGGGCCCGTTGAGCGGCGCGAGGTCGTGGACGCCAAGCCCGAGCGAATGCCCGAGGCCGTGCATGAAATACTTCCGGCAGGCCGG
Organism: uncultured Planctomycetaceae bacterium; assembly: GCA_903951635.1. GTDB lineage: Bacteria > Planctomycetota > Planctomycetia > Pirellulales > UBA1268 > QWOP01. The sequence goes on along the minus strand of CAJBCV010000020.1, from coordinate 9,892 downwards.
TTCCTCAGGGCTGTCCTTGGCGACCTGCTCCGGCGTGATCAGGCCGAGGCCGAGAAGCTCGTCGTTCATCTGGAGCTGGGCAGCCCGGCGCCAGTCGCGCGGCGTCGTGCCGACGGTGGCCCGGGCGATCGAGGCGTCGAGGACGCGGTGGACCGCGTCGTACACCGCGCGCTGCCGCGGGGTGAAGCGGCCGCTGACGGGATAGGTGCGGGTCAGGTCGGCGTTGTAGTTGGCGTAGCAGGCGCCGACGTCGACAAGGAGCAGCTCGCCGTCGTGGCAGACCCGGTCGTTGGTGTTGTAGTGGAGGACGCAGGCGCTCTTCCCCGAGGCGATGATCGGCTCGTAGGCCATCTTCGCCCGGTGCTTCGTGAACTCGTAGATCAGCTCCGCCTCGAGTTCGTATTCCATCACCCCCGGCTTGAGGCAGGAGAGCATCCGCCGCAGGCCGACGTCGGTGATGTCGATCGCCCGGCGGAGGAGCTCCACTTCGGTCGCATCCTTCACGGCGCGCAGGTGTCGCATGATCGGCGCCAGCCGCTCGTAGCGGTGGAGCGGATAGCGGGCCATGAGCTGGCGGGCGTGGCGGACGTCGCGCGGATCGGTCTCGGTGCTGTTGCGCTCGTGCTCGTTCGAATTGAGATAGATCCGCTCACTCTCGCACATCAGGATATGGAGCACGCCGGGCAGCTCCGACAGCCAGCGGACGCGCGGGATCCCCGAGATCTGCTCGGCCCGTTCCTTCGTCAGCTTCTCCCCCTCCCAGATGGCGAGATGTTCGTTCGGCTGGCGGAGGAAGAGCATCTCCCGCTGCGCCGGGTCGGTCGCCTGCGGCGCGAGGACGAGCACGCTCTCCTCCTGCTCGATCCCGGTGAGGTGGAAGAGGTCGGCAGCCGGATAGATCGGAAACGTGCCGTCGCCGGTCTGCGGGAGAATGTCGGCGGCGTGGACGATCGCGATCGAGCGCGGGGGGAGCTGACCCACGAGCTGACGGCGGTGGGAGACGAACAGGGCGTTGTCGATCGGGGCGTGCCGCATGGCTTCTCCTCGGGCGTGTCGCGCCCGCGCCGGACTCGGCGCGGGGGAAGAAAATCGTACCCGCCGGGGCGGGCGTCTGTCGCCGGCCTTGGACGATGGATGACCCACAGGCCCGCTCCTGGGACCTATGGCGTCAAACGTGCGCTTCGGGGTCGCCGGTGCCCCGTCGCCGGACGTTCGCCATTGCCATCCATGGCCTCGGCTCTCTCCGCGCCGCTTGCGCTTTCGCCCTCCGGGCTTCGCTGACCGGCGAGGCCGGCTCTCGGAGCACCGGCGACCCCTCGCTTGGCGGCGTTGGGGCGTTGTGCGGGGTGGGGAGATCTACAGCTTCGCTCCCGATCCAGCCTAGCGATAGGCGCGCGGGCCGAAGGGCTGCGTGGCCTGCTGCTGGGGGGCCGGCTGTTGATAGCCCTGGTACTGGGGTTGGTATTGCGGCTGCGGTTGGGGTTGGTATTGGGGCTGGTAGGGCGGCTGCGGCGCCGGCTGCCACGACTGCGGCTGTGGCTCGTAGGCCGGCTGCTGATAGGTCGGCTCCCCCTGCTGCTGGCCGTTGAACTCCTGCGCCGCGCGGCGCGCCTCGCTCTCGACCCGCTGGCTCACCTGCTGGCCGACGAGCATGGCCCGGGCGCGGTCGAAGTTCACCGACGGGATGCCGTTGTTCCAGCTGATCGTGAGGACGCCCGTGGCGAGGAGGAACGGCACGAGGAGAATGAACAGCCGCGAGCCCCAGCGCGTGCCGACGACCTTGGCGACCGGAGCCGGAAGCACCGGCGAGGCGAGCCCCACGGCCCGCTGGGCGTATGTCTTCTTCTTGCTCACGGCACTCTCCTGGAAAGAACCCTCTCCCGTCGGCGAACGAGGTGTCTTGTAGGATCGGCAGAGGATCGGCGTCCAGTGGAGCCGCTCGCAGGAACGCGGCAGGCGCCGGTCCATCTGCCCCAGCTTTTGCAGCTTGCCGGGGCGAAAGGAAGCCGCGGGATCTGCCCCTCGGCAGACCCCGCGGCGCTTCGCTGTCAGGTCGATTCTTTGTCGGCCCTTGGCGATGGCTAGCGTCGGCTACGCGACCAGGCGGCCGTTGACCTTCTTGTTGGTCGGCAACTCACCGGCGATGCCGTCGACTTGGAAGCCGAACGAGATCTCGGCCCCGGCGGCGATCGTCCCGTTCCAGGAAGCGTTGCGGATCACGTAGCGAGTGCCGACGTGGCTGACGATCACCGCGTTCCAGATGTTGACGATGTTTGCCTTCATGTCGAACTCCATCGTCCAGCCGCTGATCGCTGCCGTGCCGGTGTTCTTGATCTTCATGTCACCGACGAAGCCGGTGTTCCACGCACTCGTCTGCGTGTAGGTAACGGCGAAGCCGCCGGTCGTCGTAGGCGTGGTGGGCGTGGTGGGCGTCACAGGTGTCAACGAGCCGGTCGGCGCCTGGCCGAAGACGAGCTTGCCGACTTCGTAAACCGGCATGAAGGTCGTCTTCACCGGAGCCGTGCGATCGGTGGCGATCCCCTGATACGACCAGTCATTCAAGGCGCTCCAGGCCGAGGCCGGCAGGCCGCTTCGCAGCCCGACGCGGAACTGCGCCTCCCGCCAGAAAGAGCTCCCCGTTCCCGGGCCGATCGCCGTGCCGGTGAAGTCGACGGTCACGGCGTAGATCCCCTTGGTGGCATCCCACGCCTGGAGGCCGCTGACGGTGGCCCCCTGCGCGAAGTTGCTCGTCACCAGGACGTCGGCGGCCGTGTAGCCCGCGGCTTTCACCTCCGAAATGTCGAGAAAGTACCGGAACGAGAGATTCGACGACATTCGCGCCGGCCAGGCCGACTGGTTGTTGAGGATCGCCCGGATCTCGGTGAAACCGCTCCCGGCCGTGTTCACCGCCGCCTGGACGAAAAACTCGTTGGTGGGGATCTCCGCCGGCGGCATCGTCGCCACCGTCTTCCCGCCATACTCGGTGTAGAGCCTGGCCACGGCCCCCTGGAAGGCCGCGTTGTAGTCGAGGGCGACCTCGTTGCCGATGTAGTTGCCCCGCGAGTCGACGTAGTCGCTGTCGCTGGCGGACTGTGGGCCGCCGACGAGCGCGCCGTAAAGGATGTGCCGGTTGTTGGCCGGGGCGTTGACGTTGCCGTCGTAGACGCCACTGGCCCCGCGATGATGCGGATTGAGCGGCGGGTTGGTGCCGAAGCCGACGACGTAGCTCCGCCCCTGCGGATTGTCGCCGAGCATGTAGTTGATCTGCCGGACGGCGAAGTCATGGTAGCGGCCCCCCTTGTCGCCGACGGTGTCGCTGTAGACGAGCGCGAGGAACGACGTGTTGGCGGAATACCGGAGCGAGCCCCACGTGTCGAGGAACGCCAGGCCACCGGGGGTGTATGAGACCCGCCCACTCGCATTGCCGACCGTCCAGTAGTCGAGCCAGCGCTCGGCGTCGGCCTTGTAGACCGCTTTGCCGGTCGTCTGCGCGAGCAAGACGGCGGTGCCGTAGGTCTTGTCGTCCCACGACTGCGTCCACTGGAGTTGCTGGCCGGCGAGATTGGCGGCGTAGATCGACTCCGCCTTGGCGAGGTAGGCCTGGTCGCCGGTCGCCTTGAAGAGCCACGTCGCCCCCCAGGCCAGCTCGTCGTTGTAGCCACTGAAGGAGTTGTAGTAGGCGGCAGCGTCGGGAATGCTGTCGGAGTATTTGCCCCGAGAGGTGTCGGCGAAGGTGAACAGCTCGCGGGCGTGCTTCACGAGCAGGTCGGCATACACCGGGTCGGTCGGCCGGAACACGATCGACGCTGCGGCAAGCGCCGCCGCTGCCTCGCCCGCCACATCGGAGCCGGGGCGCGTGGGATCGAGCTTGGAGGCCGGTCGGCCCATCGTCATCACTTCGGGGGCCCCCCAGAAGGCATGGTCGGCGCTCCCGTTACCGACCTGGGCGTAGAACACGTTGGCCGAGGGATGCGCCTTGATGAGCCAGTCGGTGCCCCACTTGAGGGCGTCGAGCATCTGCGGGAGCAGGCCGCTGGTGGCGTAGGCATCGCGGTACTGCACGACACCCAGGCCGAGGAGCGTCATCGACGACGCCATCGGCAGGGCGAACTTCACGTGGTCGCCGGCATCGTAATAGCCGCCGCTCAGATCGACCCCCACATCCGCGCCGTCGGTGAGCGCCGAGTCGCCCCGCCAGTTGAGCGGGAAGTTGGCGGGCAGGTCGCCCGATCGCTGGGCGTCGTAGAACAGCAGCGACTTCTGCAGGACGTCGGCGTAGTTGTAGGTGCCGGCCGTCGCGGTATCGTCGTTGACGATCGTGCCGGTGCCCGTGCCGGTGAGGATCGTGGCCGCCAGGGCCGTGCCGAGCTTGACGATCAGTGTCTCGTCCGACTCCACCGTCGTGTCGCTGGCGACGACGACGGTGATTGACTTGGTCAGCTGGCCGGGGGTGAACGTGAGCGTGCCGGTGGTGGCCGTGTAATCCGTGCCGGCGGTCGCGGTGCCGTTGGCGGTCGAATACTGCACCGACACTGGCTGGGTGGAGGCTGCGGAGAGCGTGACCGTGAACTGCATCGTGGTCGTGCCGGTGTTCCCCTCGTTCACCCGGCCGCTGGAGACCGCCAGCGTCGGGAGGACGGCGGGCGGAGTCGGGGTGGGTGGCGTGGTCGTCGGTGGCGTCGTCGGGGTGGATGGCGCCGTGTCGTCGTTGACAATCGTGCCTGTGGCGGTGGTCTTCACGAGCGTGGCATTCGTCGGGGCGCTCAATTTCAGTAACAGCGTCTCGTTCGCTTCGGCCGTCGAGTCGCGGTTGACGAGCACCGTCACGATCTTCTGCGTTTCGCCCGGGGCGAAGGTGAGCGTGCCGGCCGCGGCGGTGTAGTCGCTCGCCACCATCGCCGTGCCGTCAGCCGTGGCGTATTGCACGGTGACCGGCTGCGTGCTCGCCGCCGAGAGCGAGACGGTGAACGTCATCGGGGTCGTGGCGATCGTGCCCCCCGTGGCCGCGACCGCCGGGAACTGGAACTGCACGGCCTTGAGCGGATCGGTCTTGGCCGTGTTGACGGTCTTCCAGTCGGTGGCGAGGATGCCGCCGGTGTCGCCCGAGTTCGGATTCCACGACCAATACGTCCAACTGATGCCTTGCTGGCCGGCAGCCAAGTCGCTCGAGCCATTGCCGTCGAGATCCCCCTTGAGATAGCCCACCATCTTGGCGTACCAGGCCTGATCGCTCGCCGTGGCGAGATTGCTGCCGAACTCCCCGAGGAGCACCGGCGCCGTGCCGGTGCGGAACAGATAGCCCCAGTTCTTGTCCCACACCGCCGGCAGGTTGTTGGGATACGTCGGGTCGCTGAAGTAGGTCTGGGGATAGACGCTCGCGGGATAATCGTGGGCCGAATAGACGAGCCGACCGGGCGTGTTGAGCCGCACCGGTGCCGCGCCGGCATTGGAGAGATTCCCTCCCCACCAGTAGCTTCCCGACGAGGCGGTCTCGATCCCCTCCACGATCACGAGCAAGGCAGGGTTGGCGGCGAGGACGGCGTTGCCGGCCCGCTCCGCCGCCAGCCGCCAGTCGCGGGCACCGCCGTCGCCCCAGGTGGCAGGGCCGTGGGGCTCGTTGTGGAGGTCGATGCCGATGACCGTCGCGTTGCCGGCGTAGCGCGAGGCGAGCATCGAGAGATTCGCGATCCACGTGCTTTCGGGGTAGGCCGTCGTGGACCAGAGGCCCGATTCATTGGCGCTGTTGCCGGCGGCGGAGCGGTGGTGATCGAGGATGATCTTCATCCCGATCTGGCCGGCATAGCCGACGATCTTGTCCATCAGCTGCTGGCCACTGAGCCCCTGGAGATCGGGATTCTTGTAGAAGTCGATGCCGTTGGGCTTGCTCCCGGCGTCGAAGAGCTGGTCGCAGTACGGGAGGCGGATCGTGTTGAAGCCGGTCGACTTCATCTGATCCATCATTTCCTTGTAGTTGCGGGTCCAGAGGCCGTGGGGGGCGAAGTTCGTCGTCTCAAATCCAAACCAGTTCACGCCGGCGATCCGCACCGGAGTGTTGTTGGCGTCGAGGATTTGGCTGCCGGAGGTGTGGAGGTATCCCGAGGCCATGGCGGCCTGCGGATTGCCCTCGGTGACCGAGACGTCGCCGATGCTGATCCCGGGGAGCGTGGTGACGGGCGGAGTGACGGGCGGAGTGACGGTCGTGGCGCCCGCGATCACCGGATCACTGCCGTAGTCGCCCCACGTAGTACTGAAGCCACCCTTCGCCATCGTCGGAATGCCCGTATGGAAGTTGGACAACTGGCCCGCGGTCCCTGGGTTATCGCGGTTGAGCGACCACATGGAGAGCATGCCCAGCCCCTTGGCGCGGGCGAAAACCTCGAGGCGATCCGCGTCCGCCAGGGTAAACACTTCCGTCTTGATGTCGTTGACGCCCAGCATCGGCGTCACGCCGAGCTGGTTCCAGCCAAAAGACTGTCCGTGGCCGGCGAACAGGCTCGTCATCTGCGCGAAGGTGGCGTTGGCCGCATCGATGGCGTACTCCCCCATCGACTTGAGCTGCGGAGGCGCGGCGCTGTCGCCATAGTCCATCGCCATCACATTCACGCCATCGATCTTCACGCCGGCCACCAGGGCGGCCTTGACGACGTTCAGGCCATCCTGGGTGAGCCCCTGGGGTAGCACGGGCAGCGTCAGCCACACTCCGAGATCAGGGCGAGTCTTCTGCACCAGAGCAATGGCGTCCATCTGGAGCTTGATCGTCTGGGTTTCGGCGACGGCGGCTCCCTCGATATCGAAGTCGAGTTTCTTCAGCTTCAAGGTATCGACCATGTCGCCGTAAGCCGTCGCCAAGCTCTGGGAGCCGAGGCCACGTTGGGCGTATGCCTGCGCCAGGCTCTGCCCCGCCGCACCCCCCAACGACACCATCACGTCGCCGCCGGCCGCCCGCAGCGCGTTGATCTCCCCTTGGATGGCCAGCGCCTGCTCATTGGTGCTCCCGGGTGTGAGCACGTCGTATCCGGCCCACCCCAGCTTGCCGGTGGGCGTGGCCTGCATGAATCCCAGCGTCAGGAGCCCGACGCCGTATTGCCGAGCCAGGCCGTCGAGGTCGGGCACAGGATACTGCCCCATATCGACGTAGGGAGCGAAGAACTGCTCCTTCCACAGGTCGACGCCCGGCGTCGGCGGGGTTGTCGGCGTTGTCGTCGTGGCACCCGTGGCCGTGAGGACGAAACCGGACGGGGCATCGGCGCCGGCTCCGGCAGTGAAGCCGACGCCCTGCACCTCGCCCACCGCGAGCGTGCCATCCCAGGCGGGCCCCTTGATGACGTACTGCGAGCCTGTGCGACTGACGATCTGGGCGTTCCAGATGTCGTTGATCGTGCGGTTGTAGTTGAAGGAGAGTTGCCAATCGGTGAGCGTCGCCTTCGTGTCGTTGGTGAGCGTCAGCTCCCCCTGGAGCCCCGAACCCCAGTCATTCACGGTGGCGTAGCCGACGGAGAATGCGAGCCGTTTCTCGAGCTGATCGAAGGTGGCGAGCGTCGGCTGATCGCGGTGCCGCCGTCGGGGCTGGGAGCGGTTGCGATCGGCAAACAAGACGCCCTTCAAGCGACGGCCGAGGCCCTGGAAACGGTTGCGCTGGGTCATGATGCACCTGGATGAATGGAAGGAGAAGAGGGCCCCACATCGCATTCTTCAAAGCAGCGGCCTGGAGGACAAAAAAGCGCACGCGCTTCGGGCTCCTGGCGATGCGCCGAGCGCCGATCGACGGGGAACAAGCGACGCGAGGCGATCCGTCGGCCGCTGGACAGCCCTCGGATTCATGCGCCATTCACGGAACGTTCACGGCTCGTTCACGGTGGTCCCGTCGGCGGCGATAGGGCGGCGGGAAACCGCACCTCGAACGTTGCGCCGCCGCCGGGAGTGGGGCGGCAGACGACATCCCCACCGTGGCCGCGCATGATGCTCCGGCAGATGGCCAGGCCCAGGCCATGCCCGCCGGTTGTCGTGACCCGCGACGGGTCTTCACGGAAGAATCGCTCGAAGACTTGCTCGGCTCGGTCGGCCGGGATCCCCTCCCCGTGGTCGGTCACGCGCACCACGACGCGCTCTCCAGCCTGCGCCATGACGAGCTCGACAGCCCCGCCGACCGGGCTGTATTCGATTCCATTGGCGAGCAGATTCACGAACACCTGATGGAGCAGATCGGCGTTGCCCACGACCAGGGCACTTTGAGCATCGACCAGAAGCGTCACGTGCCGTGCCCGGGCGAGATCCTCGACCTGCGTGGCGGCCTCCTCGACGATCGGCTCGAGGTCGAGCCTTGCAAGTCCTCCGTCCGCCGTCGATTCCGCCTTCGACAGCGCCAGAAGGGCCTCCGAGAGCTTTTGGATCCGCAGCGCGAGCGCGCGGCAGTGTTCGATCGTGCGCGCAAGCTCGTCGGTCGTTCGCGGCCGCTGCTGCGAGAGGTCGGTCTGGAGAAGGATGCCGTGGATCGGGTTGAGGATCTCGTGGGCGACGTCGGCGTTGAACCGGGCCTGGGAGATCCGGATCGCTTCGAGTCTGTCGAGCATACAATTGAGCGCGGTGGCCATGCCGACAAGCTCCGAGTCGGCCGCGGCCAGGTCGATCCGGGCTGCGAAGTCCCCTGCCGCGATCGTCTCGGCCGTGCGGGAGATGCGCGAGAGCGGCAGCATCATCCGCGACAGGATCCACCACATCGCAAGCGCCAAAGGCGGGATCGCGATCGCGACGGTCCACACGTAGAACCAAAGTGCCTCCCGCATGGCCAAAGCGAGGGGCGCAAGCGGCGTGCCGACGAGCAGCACCGTCCCGTCGCTCCCCCGGCAGGTGGCCACTCGGGCCTTGCCGTCGGCCGTGGTTCGGATGCGTTCCATGGGGCCGTGCCACGGCTCGCCGTGGGAGATTCCGTCGGGGAGCCGTAGCGCCGCCAAGAGCGTGCCATCCTCGCGCCAGGCGCCGGCAAACCAGGGGAAGGGCCTGGCGGTGACTGCCGACGGGATGAACAGTCGCATCGCGACGGAGGGCTCGAGGTCGCTTGCCAGGCCGACGTCGGGGAGGGTGAGCTCTGGGAGGGGGAGATCGGTTCCGAGGAGCGTCTCCGGAGCGAACAGGTGCCGGGTTTGGAGCGCGCTGAGCCTCGTCCAGAGCTGCGTGTCGATGTCGCGGAGGAGAATCTCCCGCGTCACTTCGTAATTGACGGAGCGGATCGCGATACCGATCGCCACGAGAAACAGGGCTATCGAGATCGTCGCTCGCCAGCGGAGCGAGCGGAGCACGCTGCTAGCCACGGCCGTCCTGCCATTCGATGAGGAAGCCCTGGCCGCGGCGCGTCGTAATCAGATCGCGGCCGAGCTTCCGCCGCAGCCTGAGGATGATGACGTCGACGACGTTGCTGACATGCGCGCTCCCCTCTTGACGGATCGCCGCCTCGAGGACCTCGCGTGGCACCACCTCCCCGCGGTGGCGGGCAAGCGGCTTGAGGATCGCAAACTCCGTCGCCGTCAGCGGGATCCGCTCGCCGGCACGGGAGACAGTCATGGCGTGGAAATCGATGACGAGGTCGCCGATCGCGACTTCCGCCGCCGTGTCAGGCAGGCTTCGCCGCACGACGGCCCGCAGTCGGGCGAGGAGCTCGCGGATGGCAAACGGCTTGGTGAGATAGTCGTCGGCGCCGAGTTCGAGGGCCTCGACCCGGTCGTCGGTCGTCCGTCGAGCCGAGACGACGATCACGGGCACGTCCTTCGCCGCGCGCAATTTCGAGAGCAGATGAATCCCATCCAGCCGCGGCAGCTTCAAGTCGAGCACGACCGCATCGAGCCGCTCTTTGAGGGCGATCGCCAGGCCGGCGGCACCGTCGGCCGCCTCGAAGACG
>CAJBCV010000019.1 GCA_903951635.1 uncultured Planctomycetaceae bacterium | reverse complement strand
GATGGGGCACGAGATCGATCTCTCCAAGCCGTTCCGTCGGGTGAAGTACGACGATCTCCTCCGTGAGGTGGTCGGCTGCGATCCTTCCGACCCGGCGAGCATCGTCGCCGCGGCCGCCAACCGCGGCATCGACACCGCCGGCCGCCACCCCGACGTCATCAAGAGCGAGCTTTTCGAGGCGACTTGCGAGTCGACCCTCTCGGCCCCGACGTTCGTGATCGACTATCCCGCCGCGATCTGCCCGCTCACCAAGCGAAAGGCGGGGCAACCGCACATCGCCGAGCGGTTCGAGCTGTATGTCGCCGGGATGGAGCTGGCCAACGCCTACACCGAGCTCAACGATCCCGACCTCCAAGAGGAGCTGTTCCGCACGCAGCTGGCGGGGCTCGCCGCCGACGAATCGATGGCCCGCATGGATACCGACTTCATCCGCGCCCTCCGGCACGGCATGCCGCCGGCAGGGGGCCTGGGGATCGGCATCGATCGGCTCGTGATGCTCCTCACGCAGTCGGCCTCGATCCGCGACGTGATCCTCTTCCCCATCCACCGCCCGCAGACCGAGGACTGAAGCCTGTGTACACCCTCCTCCTCTGCTGGCGCTACCTCCGCACGCGCTGGATCGCCCTGGCGAGCGTCATCAGCGTGACCCTCGGCGTGGCGACGATGATCGTCGTCAACGCCGTGATGGCCGGCTTCGCCCACGAGATGCAGTCGCGGATCCACGGCATCCTCTCCGACATCGTCTTCGAGAGCCATTCCCTCTCCGGCTTCCAAGACCCGCAGTGGCACATGGAAGAGATCCTCCGCGCCGGTGGCGACGACATCGAGGGGATGACGCCGACGGTGGCCGTGCCGGCGATGCTCAACTTCCAGGTCCGCGGCCAGTGGGTGACGCGGCAGATCATGCTCATCGGGATCGACGAGACGACCCACGCGAGGGTGAGCGATTTCGGCCGCTATCTCCAGCATCCGGACAACCGCCAGCAGCTGTCGTTCGGGCTTCGCGACGGCGGCTACGACACGATCGACAGCCAGACAGAAGACCAGCAGGTGGCGACGCGGCCGGCGCTCGAAGGGGCCGGCTGGCCCCACCGTCGGATGCGCGTCGAGCGGGAGCGGGCTTGGCGGCAGCGGCAGGCGGAGCTCCAGGGAAGCGAGCAGGCCGGCGGCCCGTCCGCCGGCCCGGTGCGCCCGGTCGATCATCAGGTCGATGCGGTTCTCGCCGAGACGTCGGCGGCTGTCGCCACGGTCGCGGCCCCTCCAGGCGAGCTCCCGCCGACCGCCGAGGCCCATCCTCCGAGCGCTCCCCTCGATCCCTTCCGAGCCGCCAAGCCGGAGGAGCAAGGGCGCGTGTTCGATCCCTCCCGGGAGCAGTTCACCGGTATCGTTCCCGGCATCGGGTTGGCGAGCTTCCGCGACTCCGCCGGTATCGACCGTTTCCTCGTCCTCCCCGGCGACGACGTGAAGATCACCTTCCCGACCGCCGGCACGCCCCCGAAGGCGGTCACCGACACCTACACGATCGTCGATTTCTACGAAAGCAAGATGAGCGAGTACGACTCGAACTTCGTCTTCGTGCCGATCGAGCAGCTCGAGAAGGCGCGGGGGATGATCGATCCGCAGACGGGTCTGGCGAGCGTCAACTCGATCCAGATCAAGCTCCGCCCCGGCGCCGATCTCGAGGCCGTCCGCGATCGTCTCAGGGAGGCCTTTCCCGCCGACATGTATGCGGTCTCGAGTTGGAAGGACAAGCAGGGTCCGCTCCTCTCCGCCGTCGACATGGAGATGGCCGTTCTCAACATCCTCCTGTTCATGATCGTCGCCGTCGCCGGATTCGGGATCCTCGCCATCTTCTTCATGATCGTCGTCGAGAAGACCCGCGACATCGGGATCCTCAAATCACTCGGCGCCAGTTCCTCAGGCGTAGCCGGCATCTTCCTCGGCTACGGCCTGTTCCTCGGGCTGGTCGGCGCTGGCGCCGGCCTCGCCCTCGGCCTCGGAATCACCTGGAACATCAACCGCATCCGCGTGCTCGTCGAATGGTGCACCGGGGAGCGGGTCTTCGATCCCTCG
>CAJBCV010000018.1 GCA_903951635.1 uncultured Planctomycetaceae bacterium | reverse complement strand
GACGAGGCAAACCGTGGAAGCAGCCCTCTGGCCAACCCTGGCTGACGCGGTGTCGCTGCTCGCAGCGCGCGGCCTGCGCTCGGCGCTGATCGGCGGCTTGGCCGTGTCGCTCCGCGGACAGCCCCGGATGACCGTCGATGTCGATCTCGTGGTCGTCGCCACCGTCGACGAAGCCCTCAGGCTCGTCGCCGACCTCGCCACCACGCCCTTCGACCCGCTCTTTCCGGGCGTCGAGGAGGTGGTCGCCAAGGCGTTCATTCTCCCGCTGCGGCATCGTCAGACTCTCATCCGTGTCGATCTGGCGATCGGCATGTCAGGCTTCGAGCAAGAAGCGGTCGCCCGGGCCACGCCGATCATGATCGGAGCCGCGAGCATCCCCGTGGTGTCAATCGAGGATCTCCTCGTCATGAAGGCACTGGCTGGGCGTCCCCAAGACGATGAGGACATCCGCGGTCTGGTCGCGGCTCGACAAGGCACGATTGACTGGCCGGCATGCCTGACGCTCGCCGAGCGACTCGGGGGTGCCATCGACACCGACATCGCGGGTCGACTCCGATCAGCCCGCGCCGCGCGAGACGGATGAGCGGCTAACGCGCGAGCACACCACATTCGCGTTCTCAATCTCGCTCACCCCAAGCCAGCCACCCCGGCCGGGCACCTGACATACCCGGCCCGGGGATGGACTGTCGGCGAAGACCACACGGCCGCTCATCGGAGCGGCCGAGCGTCAGCCGATGACGCGGCGACGCTTCCGCTCGGCGAGGCCGAGGGCCCCGAGGACCAGCGACAGCACGCTGCCGGCGGATGCCGGATCGATCTCCGGCACAGCGGCGGCGGTGGCGTCAAACTCGAGGAGGAAGGGGCCGTAGTTCGAGAGGCTCCACGTGGCGCCCTGATTCGAGGAATTCGCGACGACGCCCCCCCCGGTCCCGCCGTACGGATAGCTCCACACGCCGGTCGCGGCGATATCCTCGGCGTAGTTGAAATTGTAATCCGGGTTGCCGGACGACACGCCGAAGACGACCCAGTATCGCGACGAGGGAGCAAGGCTGATGCCGGCTGCCGTGTACGTATACAACTGCTGCAGGACCGGCTTGTCAGTGCCGCTCAGATGCCCGACCAACGCTCCGGGCGTACGACTGCCGCCGCTCCCGGTGCTGTCGTAGACATCGAGGAAGAAGTTCCCCGTGTTGAAGTTGCTGTTCCCCCCGTCGGAACTCACGGTCACGGAGTTCAGGGTCCATGCCTGGGCATTGGTATCGAAGCTCTGCGCGAACCAGTACGTCGATTCGAGGTAATCCGTCGAACTGACCGTCGCCGTCAGGTTCGAGAGAACGGTTTCCGCCCGGGCGGGCATCCCGTTCCCCATCATCCCCACCGCCACCGCCATCGTCGCCAAGCCGCGCAGCCCGGCTCGCATCGAAATCCGTTTCATGCTCGTTTTCCTCGTGAAGGCAAAAACTCAAGGTCGATGGGCCGTCGCACGAAACGACCGCCGCTACCGGTAAGTAGCCGTCCCCAAGCCAAAACCTGACAGCGACCGATTCGAGAAAAATCGGCGATCTGGCCTTAAGCCCTTTCTTTCCAGAGGCTTGGGGCGATTCTGATCGCGGGAAAATAGTTTTCCCGGCCGGGGGCCGGGGGGCCCCTTACCCCACGGCAACCCGCCCAAATTGGGTGGCTGGCACCTTTTTCCCCCCCGTTTTCCGGCCGCGCCGAAGGCATTCCTTGCCTCGGGTTTTGGACTCAGGGATAACTCCAAGGGGAATCTTTAAGAACGGGCAAGGAGGCTCTCTTGAACGGCACCTCCACGACGCGGATCTCGCTGCTCAAGGTCCTCCGCGATGAGCCGGGGGACGACGCCGCTTGGGGGGAGTTTGTCCGCGTCTATGGGCCGGCGGTGGCGGAATGGTGCCGGGAGCGCGGGCTCCAGCATGACGACGCCCTCGATGTCACGCAGGATGTGCTGCTGCGGTTCTGGCGGACGTCGAAGCAATTCGACTACAACCCCCGCGGCCGCTTCCGCAGCTATCTCGAGCAGGTCGCTCGCTCGGCCCTCGTCCGCTGGGCGGAGCAGGCAGGCGCGCCGCACGAACAGGCCACCCGGTCGCTTTTGGAAAAGACACCTGAGCGGGAGGATCTCCTCGCCCGGCTCGCCGAGGCCTACGACACGGAGCTCGTCGCCATCGCCATGGCCGAGGTGAAGACCCGCGTTCGCCCCCACACCTGGCAGGCGTTTGAATTGCTCGCCCTCGAGCACCGCAGTGGCGCCGACGTCGCCACCACCCTCAACATCGAAGTCAACACCGCCTACGTCGCCCGGCGCAAGGTGCAGCGGATGATCCGCGAGATCATCGACCGGCTTGAGGGGCCGCTCGCCCCGCCGCGAGCCCCTGACGCTCACGGCGATGAAGAACTCGCGACGATCGACAGCCACCCCAGGTTGCCGAGGTAACACGGATGCCACCGTCACCAGGCTGCCCTGATCGCGCCGCGATCGAAAACCTCCTCGACGATCTCCTGCCAGCCGCCGATCGCGCCGCGACCCTCGCCCACATCGAAGCCTGTCCGACCTGCGCGGCGCTCCGAGAGGAGATCGCCGGCACCTGGAGCTTGGGGGGCCACGTCGGACGACAGCGGGCCGGCGCCAAGACCCAGGCCGCGCTGGCGGAGATGGGCACCAAGGCTCCCGACATCTCCATCGCACCCGGCCTCGAAAGCACCCCGCCGCCGATTCCTACCATCCCCGGCCTCGATGACTTCAGGCTCGTGGCCCGCGGCGGCATGGGGATCGTCTTCCAGGCCCGCGACATCACGCTCGATCGACGCGTGGCCGCGAAGGTGCTGGGGGGGGCCTGGCGGATCTCCGCCGACGACAGGTCCCGAGCCGAACGGGAAGCGCTCCTGCTGGCCCGGCTCGATCATCCCAACATCGTCCGCATCCTCTCGGCCGGCACCGCCGACGGGCTCCCCTATCTCGTCATGGAGTGGGTGGCTGGGGAGACCCTCTGGAACCGGATCAAGCGGAGCACGCTCGCGCCCAGAGAGGCCGCCCGGATCGGCCGCGATCTCGCCCGGGCGCTCGAGGCCCTTCATCTCCTCGGCATCGTCCACCGCGACATCAAGCCGGAGAATGTTCTCCTCGCCCCCGGCCCTACCCCCGCCGATCCCTGCACGCCGAAGCTCATCGACTTCGGCCTCGCCCGCCCCGACGATCCAGCCGGCCATCTCACGCAAGCCACGACGGTGATGGGGACACCGAGCTACATGGCCCCGGAGCAGACCGGCCTCGATCCCCTCTTGGGCCCGGTCGGCCCGCTCACCGATCTCCACGCCATCGGCGGCACGCTCCTGGCGATGCTCACAGGGAAGGCGCCCTACGAAGGCAAGACCGCCGCCGATTCCCTGCGGCGCTCGGCGCTCGGCAGCCCGTCGGGCCTCGGACATGGGCTCCCGGGCATCCCGATTGACCTCCGCACGATCATCGAAAAATGCCTGGAACGCGATCCCGCGCGGCGTTACCCCTCCGCGCGCGAGCTCGCCGACGATCTCGACCGCTTCCTCTCCCACCGGCCGATCCGTGCCCGGCGCCCCTTGCTTCCCGAGCGCGTTGCCAAATGGGCGCGGCGCCGACCGCTCGCCGCCGGCGGGAGCCTCGCCGCCATCGTGGCCACCTGCGCCGCGATCGCCGCTGGGTCCTACCATGTCGTCGAGGTCAAGCGGGCCAACGTCCGCATCACCGCCAGCCGCGAAGAGGCCCGGAAGTTTCTCACGAGCCTCACCAACGCATCCGCGGAGCGGATCATCGCCAGTCGCCACCCCCCCGATCAGGGCGATCGCGACTATCTCCGCAGCATCCGCGACAGCTATCTCCAGATGTCGATCGAGCCCGACGCCGAAGCAGGGCTGCGGTTTCGGTATCACGGCCTCGACCGGCTGTCGATGATCTACGCGCAGTTGCGCCTTGAAGAAGACGCCCTGGAATGCGTGCGACTGGTGCTGGCGACGATCGCCGAGCTGAACGAGCGCGGGATCCACGACAGCCAGCTCGAGAACGACCGCCTCGTGGTGATGAAACGCGAGCGGCAGCTGCTCGCCAGACTGGGCCGAATCGACGAGGCCGAGGAAGCCTGTCGTCGGATCATTCCCTTTCTGGAATCTGCCCCGGGGAAGCAGGTCGAACTCGCCCAGGCCAAGCTCGAACTGGCCGCGTCGCTGTCGCAACGGGGCGTCGCCGACGAGGGAGCGCAGCTGCTCCGCGAAGGACTCGCCACCATGGCCGCCGCCCGCACGGCCGCTCCCGACGATCCGCTGGTGTTCCACGCCGGGCTGATCGCACTGTTCAACGCCAACCATCTCGCCTTCCAGGCCGGCCGGTTCGACGACCAAGAGGCCTACCTCCGCGAGTTTCTCGCGCTCTCGGAGGAGGCCCAGAATCACTTCCCCGAGAAGCGGCCGCTGTTTGGACAGGTGCTCCTGCCGGGGATGGCGGTGCAGGGCGATATCGCGCGGCGTCATGGGCACACAGAAGAGGCGATCGAGATCGCCCGGAAACGCTTCGCCCTCGCGGCAGAACTGGCGGAGGCGGCTCCGGACCTGCGCGACACCTTCCTCCGCCGGCAGGCCGACGCGGCGATCTCCACCTACGACATCCTCGCGAGTGTCGGCCGGGCGGAAGAGTCAGCGGGCGCTCTTGCCGAGGCCGCGGCGATCGCCGAGCGGCTCTACGAAGCGGAGCCGGCCCTCTTCGGTAGCGCACAACTCCTTGTCAGCGTGCTTGCCTGTCAAGCGAAGGTCTCCGAGGAGGCGGGTGATCTCCCCCGGGCCCTCGCCTACCAACGGCGCAATTTCGATCTCCTCGCCCCGTGGCAGAAGCTCGATCCCACCTCGCAGGATCTCAACTGGAGAGTGTTTGGCTTGGCGCAGAATATCGCCACGATCTCCTCGAGCCTGCGGGACCACGAAGGGGCGGCGCGGATCCTCGAAGAAGGGCTCTCCTTCGCTCCGGATGACTGGAAGCCAGACCTCCTCATCCGCCTCGCCCGGGCCCGCAGTCTCCAGGGCAACATGAGCGCCGCGCGGGCGGCCGCCGAGGGAGCCCTCGCCACCGACAAGGCCGACGAGGCCCGGCAGATCCTCGCCGACCTCGACCGCTGACTCCCCTCGGGCAACCGATGGAAAAAAAAGAAAAAAAAGGTGCCAGCCACCAAATCTGGGTAGTTTGAAAAAAGGTGCCAGCCACCAAATCTGGGTAGTTTGACTCCGCTGCAGCAGCGTGTATACATGCGTTCATGCCTCGTCCGAATCGGGCCGCCCCTGGCGGATTTCCATTTCACGTGCTGAACCGGGCCGTCGGCCGGCGGACATTGTTTGCATCCGCCGCCGACTATGAGGCCTTCGTCGAAACGGTGGCCGAGGCTCTTCGCACCAGGCCGATGCGGATCTGCGGCTACTGCGTGATGCCAAACCATTGGCACATGGTTCTCTGGCCGGAGCACGATGGCGATCTCTCGGCGTTCGTGCAGCACTTCACGAATCTCCACGTGAAGCGATGGAAGCTGGCCCACCATGAAGTTGGACATGGCCATCTTTACCAGGGGCGGTTCAAGTCGTTCCCGATCCAAACGGACGACTCTTTCCACACTGTTGTCCGCTACGTCGAGCGCAACCCACTGCGGGCAAATCTCGTCGCCCGGGCGGAAGCTTGGCCTTGGTCGAGCCTGGGACAGGCGTCGCCGACCGAACCAATTCCCCTCGCCGGATGGCCCGTGCCGGCGCCTGCCGAAAGACTCCGCGAGGAACGGATTGAGTGGGTCAATCAGCCGCAGACCGAGGGCGAACTCGCCCGGTTGCAATCCTGCGCGAGTCGCGGGCAGCCGTTCGGTGAACAAGGCTGGGTGACGCGGGTCGCCGCAGAACTCAATCTTGCGACAACACTACGCCCCCGTGGCAGGCCAAGGGCCGAGCAGACCAAGGCCCAATCCGGCTGACGCACGGAGAGGGCCAGATTGCCCAGATTTGGGCCCAGTTTTGGTGGCTGGCACCCTTTTCCGCCCGGGCAACCGATGGCCAAGTTTGCCAATTTTTTCGAGATGACAAACGGCAGTAGAATTGCGTTTTATCATGATAAAACGCATCGTCGATGCCGCTTGTCTCGCGGAAGAAACCTGCTTCCTGTGGGGCCCTCGGCAGACGGGAAAGAGCACGCTCCTGCGGTCGCTCTTCCCCAACGCTCCGACCTACGATCTCCTCTCCGCTCGCGAATTCCGCCGTCTCGCGGCCGATCCGGGGGTGTTTTCGGAGGAGTGTGCCGCCCTGCCGCGCACCGGGCAGCCGATCATCGTCGACAAGATCCAAACATTCTCGGCGCGGCCGAGGTGGCGGTGGAGGTGAAGTCGACCGATCGCCCCACGAGCGACCATCTCAAGGGGCTCCGGGCTTGGCGGGAGGAACATCCCACCAGCCGCTGCATCCTCTTCTGTCGCGCTCCCCGCGCCCGTCGCACCGAGGACGGCATCGAGATTCTTCCCTGGCGCGACTTCGTCCGCCGCCTCTGGCTCCACGAGCTCCGGGCCGCCTGACCGATCCGCCTGGATTGCCCAGATTTGGTGGCTGGCACCTTTTCCTTTTCCCAAAAACAGGCCGCGCTGAACGTATTCCTTGCCTCGGGTTTTGGACTCGGGGATAACGCTCCGGGGAAGATTTAAACATGGGCAAGGAGGCTCTCTGTGCACGGCACCTCCACAACGCGAATCTCGCTCCTGCAAATCCTCCGCGACAAGCGTGGGGACGACGAAGCTTGGGGGGAGTTTGTCCGGGTCTACGGACCAGCAGT
>CAJBCV010000017.1 GCA_903951635.1 uncultured Planctomycetaceae bacterium | reverse complement strand
GACCGGGGCGTGGCCCTGGGGCTCACCGCCGCGGTCGTCCTCGGCCTCCTGGCGACCTTTCTCCCCCTCTTCCTCGGCCTCCGCGCCTTCCGCCGCCTCGAGCCGTGACGGCAACCGCGCCGGGGGCTGCACGAGGGCGGCCGTCGGTGCCGGATCGTCTTTTCGCCGCGACGAGGGCTATGAGGCCAGGCATGTTCGACATGTCAGCGAGTCGAGAGATTCTCGGGCGTCGCGATCACGTCCACCGCGGCTTCTCGATCGTCAAAGAGCCCGCTGACCCTCAGCAGAACGTCCCCCAGCGGACAAAGCGATACCGCCAGAGCCAACCAGTCCACATCAGTCCTTGCCTCATCGCTCGCACCTGAGAAAGCTCTGCGAAAGATGATCTCGATGGTGGCCGGATCCGTCATGTCGACACGGCTGCTGAAGATGATGGCACAAGCACGATCGGTTCTCGCGATGTCGATAGCTTGGTCCCTCAATTCCGGTGTGATTTCCACGACTCCGGCATACCTCACGTTACGACCATTTCTGATGGCAACGTCTTCGCTCCTCCTCCCCCCGACGTGTGATTCACCGAGGCTGGCGCGATTCTTCCAAAGCCGTCGATGAAGCACATGCGCGGTCGCCTCCCTCCACGGGCCATCGGCAACAAACAGCCAGCCTTGCCGAGGCACGGAGAGGGCGGCGACGAACGAAGCCGCCTCGTCTGCGCACGCTCTCGCAAGTTCCTGCAGGCCACAAGAGTTGCCTTCGGCCCTTGCAACAAACGACATGGCAGCCAAGGGCGGCGCCGGACGAGAAAGCTTTTCTGCCCGATCGTGATCAAAAGCCAGCGATTCATTGTCGACGTAGAGATCAGGCGACATCATCCGCGAGACTTCCGTCGTCATAGTGGCCCCCGAATTGTGTGTTGAAGTGCGGCCCGCGGTTCAGTGGATCCACCGGCCGATTCGTGCAGCAACGCTGGTGAAGCCGGTCGTCCGTCGACAGCCAAACGACTTGCGCGGGCGGCGGGGCCCACAACTTTCGTCCGCCCGTCCCAGGGGTTTCATGGCAGGCCACTCCGGCCCCCCCTGAAGCGTCTTTCGCCCCGCCCTCAATTCTCGCCGTCGTCATCGACTCGAGCCGAGCCTGGGGCATGATCAACGATCGGAACGGGCTTCGTCACTCAGGTGTCTCAGAGTCATTGACACGTTCCGGGCCCTGTGATTCCGAAAGACGTTCCACAACTGCTCTGTCGAGCAGGTCGATTAATTCAGTCACGCTACGCTGCAAGCCCCCAAACCCATCCGGAATGACCAGCGACTCCGGCCCTTCCTTTTCAAGTGCAGCTCGTGTCTTACAAGCGGCTACCCGCAGCGACAGGAGATTATCAAGACTCTCTCCTCGCAGATCACAGTAGCCACCATTCATGTCAGTAAGCGATGCTAAAAGCGTGGATCGCAATTCGGTCATATGGTTTGGAAGAGACGCCGCGATACGCCGAAGCACGGGATCATAGAACCACCCCGGAGGCATCCAGCAAATCTGGTCGGTCAACTCGAATGTCCCTGCCATTGGTTCCCCCCGTCAAAACTGAATGATCATCCGGGCCTTCTGGGCATCACTAAGGCCGGAGACAAATTTCAGAACTTCGGACCGAACAGCCTCCGGAAGTCCGGCTAAGTCAACGACAACCTTATCCACACCTTGTTTTTCGAAATGCTTTATAATTTGGCGTGTGAATTGGCCCAGATTGAAATGTTCGATTGGGACTGGGCCGACGGCATCGTACACTGTACCGTTTTTGTCGACCCAATCGCCTGCCTTACTCGGATCACGCCTCAACTGCCCTACCTGTTGCTCAAGTCGCAACGCGGCCTGCTCTTCAGCCGACCGCCACTGTCCCGTTGGGTCGGTTCCTAGTGATCGACGCCGCCCGATCTCATCAATTTGCGCTTCTAATCTCTGCGTTGCTGCGTCGGGCAAGCCCGACGCAGGAATGTTAGCACCGAGGGGCTGATCTACCTTGGCCGCGGCCGTGCCGGCACTCTTCGCTGCATCGGTGGCGTCGTCAACGAGCCCGGGCTTTGCCTTCGGCCTCGCTCCGAAGAGGATCGCGATGATTGGGGCTGGAACCCAAGAAAGGTATCCGCCAGATACGGCGATTGCGGCCTGGTTTGCTTCACTCGCGATCGCATCTTCGATCGCCTCGGCAGCGATTGCGCGGGAGGCTACAAGACCCCCCTTCCCACCTCTCAAAGCGATTGCCCCCGGCAGCATCGCCGCGGCTGAGTCGATGTATTGCTCCGACGGCGGCTCGACGGGCTCCATGTAGCTCTTGCCGTCGGCGAACGTGTAGACGATCACTCGCCCGCCTGAGTCGGCATAGCGACTGGAGACTGGGAGGCCGTGGTCGTAGATCATCTTCGCCAAGCCGGTCAGCCGCTTCGCCGCTTCGGCGTCGCTGACACGAAACCCGGGATCTCCGTCGCCCCAGACTTTGGCTCCT
>CAJBCV010000016.1 GCA_903951635.1 uncultured Planctomycetaceae bacterium | reverse complement strand
TCGCATCGAGCCTGGCCGCGAAGGACTCCGAGGCCAGATCGGTCGTGTCGGACACCGTGACCACCGCCGCGGCCGACAGCGGCACGAGGGCCTCGAGCCCCGCCCGATCGGCCAGCCCCGGCACGCCGCGCGGCACGTACCGCCGTCCATCGAGCCACAGCGACCGCCCCTTCACCCCCAGCCGCCGCAGCCCGATCTTCCGGCGACCGGCGGCAATGATCTCGTCGCCGCGGCGGAGGGTGACGTCGGCCAGGTAGAGATTCGGCAACTCCGGCGTCCAGAAGCCGGGCTCGGTGCACACCCCACGGGCGAGCGCCGGCTGCCCCTCGACGGCGCCCTGATCGACGAGTTGCACCGTCGTGGGGAGCGTAGCCGCGGTGGAGCACTCCGGCCCGACGATCGTCCCGGAAACGACGGTCTCCTGGCTCGCAGCAGCCGGTGGCGTGCAGCGCAGCCAGACCTCGGCCCGCATGTCGTCGGCACGACCGAGGAGCGGCCGGATCCAGGGAGCGGGAGACAACGCTTTCATGACGGCCCTCCACCGGCCCGGAATCGCCTTCGCGCCTCGCTCGAGAGCCACTGGAGATCGAGCTTGCCCGACCCGAGGACCGGGATCGACTCCACGACGGCGAAACTGTCGGGGGTCGGGATCCAGAGGTTGGGGAGGCCACGGGCGGCAAGCCCCCGGCAGATCTCGTGTGGGTCGCGGCTGGTCTCGAGGTGGAGCACGACGAGCCGTTCCCCCTTCCGGGCATCGGGAACACCCGCCACGACGGCCATGAGTTCGTCTTCGCCCGATCCGAGTTCGGCGTTGACGGCCTCCTCGATCGGGAGATGGGGCACCATCTCGCCGCCGATCTTGGAAAACCGGCTCTCCCGGCCGGTGATCGTGATAAAGCCATCGTCGTCGAGCTTCGCGATGTCGCCGGTGCAGTACCACCCATCGTGGATCACATGGGCGGTGAGATCGGGGCGGTCAAGATAGCCCTGCATGACGTTCGGCCCGGTGATCCACAGCATCCCTTCTTGCCCGACGGGTAATGGCTCGAGGCCATCCCGTGCCGTGATCCTGGCCCGGCAGCCGGGGATCGGCCGACCGACCGTCCCCTCGCGGGCATCGGCGGGGGATCCGGGCACGTGTCTGGTCGGCGGAATGTTGGCCGAGATCAGGGGCGACATCTCGGTGGCCCCGTAAGCCTCGCTCGGCCGGATGCCGAACTTGGCCTCGAAGGCGTCGCTCACCTCGCGAGGCATCTTCTCCGCCGATCCGAACACCGCCTCGAGGGTCGAGAAGTCCTCGGCGGGGGTGCGGCGGAGGTAGGTGCGGAGGAACGTCGGCGTCGCCATGAGGATCGTCGCATGGTGCTCGCGTGCGAGCCCGCCGATCGCCTGGGCATCGAGGGGGTTGGTGTGGAAGACGACGCCGGCATCGAGGACCAGCGGCGTCCAAAACGTCGCGGTGTAGCCGTAGGAGTGGAAGAACGGGAGGACACCGAGGGCGACGTCGGCCGACGACACGTGGAGGATCTGGCCGATCGCGCGGACGTTCGAGGCGACGTTCTCCTCGGAGAGCACCACCCCCTTCGGGTCGCCGGTCGATCCGGAGGTGAAGATCACGGTGAGGACGTCGTCGGCCCGGAGACGATCGAGCCCGAGCGTCCGCTCGAGGATCCCCAGCGGCAGGCAGGTGGCCTGCGCCGCGGAGACGAGCGTGTCGAAGCGGGTCAGCCGCGACTTGAGTTCCGTGGCATCGAGGAGACGTTCGCCGAGGGAGAGCTTGACGCGGGCGAGGAAGGCAGGGCTCGAGAGAACGCGCCGCAGCCCCGCACGCTCGATCGAGAGATCGAGGATCTGCTGGCTCGTGGTGTAGTTGAGGTTCACCGCCACGCGCCCCATGAGCACCAGTGCCGCGTTGACGATCGCCGCCGCCGCCGTCGGCGGGAGCATCACCCCGACGCGCTGCTCATCGGGGGCGAGGACCCGCTCGAGAACCCGCTTGGCGCAGAGGATGCGGATGAGGAGCGCTCGGCCCGAGAGCCGCGTGCCGAGGGAGTCGGCGACCTTCATCCGACCCCCGGCGAGACGGCAGGCCCGGACGAGGGCCCGGGGGAGCGTGGCGACGCCGGCGGGATCGGGCCCCGTGCCGAGGAGCGTCGGGGCGAGGGGCGGCGTGGGGGCTGCTGTCAGGGGTTGCATGCATCGATCCGGGGCGGGGCTTTCGGGCCAGACTGTTCCGAAGGCCACGACCCATTAGAATCTGCGGAGTTTTCGCAGGAAAGCCGCCTGCCCTGCCGCCCCCCCGGAATCCATCATGCCCCGCTACCAGCCCGCCCGGATCGAGCCCAAGTGGCAGTCTTGGTGGGAGTCGCACGACGCGTTCGCGACCCCCCGCCTCCCCGGGGCCCGCAAGACGTACGTCCTCGACATGTTCCCCTACCCCAGCGGCGAGGGGCTCCACGTCGGCCACCCCGAGGGCTATACCGCCACCGACATCGTGGCGCGCTTCGAGCGGATGCGCGGCACGAGCGTCATGCATCCGATGGGCTTCGACGCTTTCGGCCTGCCGGCCGAGGAGTACGCGATCCGCACCGGCACCCCTCCGCGGGAGAGCACGGAGCGGAACATCGCCAACTTCACCCGTCAGCTGAAGATGCTCGGCTTCAGCTACGACTGGGATCGGGTGCTCTCGACCACCGATCCGGAGTACGTCCGCTGGACCCAATGGATCTTCCTCGTCCTCTTCGACACCTGGTTCGATTCCCGGCAACAGAAGGGGCGTCCGATCGCCGAGTTGCCGATTCCCGCCGAGGTGTCGGCGCGCGGAGATGCCGCCGTCACCGCCTATCAGGACGCCCACCGCCTCGCCTACCAGTCGGAGGCCCCCGTCAACTGGTGCCCGGCGCTCGGCACGGTGCTCGCCAACGAGGAGGTGATCGGCGGGGTGAGCGAACGCGGCGGCCATCCGGTCGTGCGCATTCCGCTGCGTCAGTGGATGCTGCGGATTACCGCCTACGCCGACCGGCTGGAGAGCGAGCTCGAGCCGCTCGACTGGCCGGCGAGCATCAAGAAGCTCCAGTGCGACTGGATCGGAAGGAGCACCGGCGCCGAGGTCGACTTCGCCATCGCCCCCTCCGCCTCCGGTCAAGCCACGTTCGCCTCCTGGCAGTCGGCCCGCCGCGCCGCTGGATTTCCAACGCAGCCGGCGGCGGACGCGCTCCGCGTCTACACGACCCGCCCCGACACCCTCTACGGCGTCACCTACCTCGTCGTCGCCCCGGAGCATCCGCTCGTCGACGCGCTGACGACGCCGCAGCAGCAGGAGGCGATCCGGGTCTACCGCGAAGCCGCCGCGCGGAAGAGCGACCTCGACCGCACCGACCTGGCCAAGGAGAAGACCGGCGTCTTCACAGGCTCGCACTGCATCCATCCCCTCACGGGCAAGCCCGTGCCGGTGTGGGTGGCCGACTACGTCCTCGCGACCTACGGCACCGGCGCGATCATGGCCGTGCCGGCCCACGACGAGCGCGACTGGGAGTTTGCACGGGCGTTCGACCTGGAGATCGTCACGGTCGTCGAGCCTGGAGCTGGCCATGGCCACGACGGGACGCTGTTCACCGGGGACGGGAAGGCGGTCAATTCCGGCCCCTACACGGGGATGGAAACGCGGCCGTTCATCGCCAAGGTGGCGGCCGATCTCGCCGCTGCCGGGCTCGGCCGGCCGGCGGTCAACTACAAGCTCCGCGACTGGCTCTTCAGCCGGCAGCGGTTCTGGGGGGAGCCGTTCCCGATCCTCCACGAGCTCGGCCCCGACGGAAAGCCGACCGGCGCGATCCGCGCCGTCGCCGAGTCGGAACTGCCGGTCAACCTCCCCCACCTCACCGACTTCAAGCCCGGAGACACTCCCGATCCCCCGCTGTCGCGATCCCCGGCCGAGTGGCTGTTCGTCGAGCGTGACGGGAAGCGCTACCGGCGCGAGACCAACACGATGCCGCAGTGGGCCGGCTCCTGCTGGTATTACCTGCGGTTCCTCGACCCGCGCAACAGCGACCGCTTCATCGACCCGGCGATCGAGAAGGCCTGGATGCCGGTCGATCTCTACATCGGCGGAGCGGAGCACGCTGTGCTCCACCTCCTCTACGCGCGATTCTGGCACAAGGTCCTCTACGACCGTGGCCACGTCTCCCTCCCGGAGCCGTTCGGCAAGCTCGTCAACCAGGGGATGATCCTCGGCGAGATGGAGTTCACCGGCTACCGAAGCACCAAGGGGGGCTGGGTGTCGGCGGAGAAGCGCTCGGCCGAGGATGTCGCGGCCAAGCTCCCAGCCGATCAGGTCGAGAAGCAGGGAGAGCACTTTGTCCTCCGCGACTGGCCGAAGATCCGTGTCGAAAGCCGGGCCTACAAGATGTCGAAGGCTCGCGGCAACGTCGTCAATCCCGACACGGTGGTGAAGGAATATGGTGCCGATTCCCTCCGCCTCTACGAGATGTTCATGGGCCCGCTCGAGGCGACGAAGCCCTGGAGCACGACCGGCGTCAGCGGCGTCCGTGGGTTTCTCGACCGCTGCTGGCGGCTGGTGGTCGACGACCGCGCCGATGACGTGGTCCTCTCGCCCCAGGTGGTCGACGATCCCCCCACCGACGACCAGCTCCGCGAACTCCACCGGATGCTCGAGAAGGTGACCAGGGACGTCCCCGCGTTGTCATTCAACACGGCGATCGCGCGGATGATGGAGTTCGTCAACTATTTCACGCCGCTCGAGCGGAAGCCGCGCGGGGTGCTCGAGCCGTTCGTCGTGGCCTTGGCCCCCTTCGCTCCGCATCTGGCGGAGGAACTGTGGGAGGTGCTCGGCAAGCCGGCGCCGGTCTCGCTCGCCGCATGGCCGGCGGTGGAGGAGCGGTGGCTCAAGGACGACACCGTCGAGATTCCGGTGCAGGTCGGGGGGAAGCTGCGGGCGAGGGTCACCGTCCCGGCCGACGCCGACATCCCGGCCCTCGAAGCGGCCGCCGCGGCCGATCCGCGGATCGCCGAACTCCTCGCCGGGAAGCAGATCGTGAAGGTGATCACCGTCCCGGGGCGGATGGTGAACTTCGTCGTCCGTTGACTTGTCGGCCCCGCAGCAGGGTCGGCTTCAAGAGGCTGAGACTGAAAAACCCTTGCCACCCCTGCCAAAAACCGAATTGGCGGGGGTGGCCCGGTTTCCGTAGCATGGTCGTCTGGCGGGTGTCCGACCGACCTCCGGGAAGGGTTTTTTCAGCATGAGCGTGCAGCGGGTCCTGGCTCTGGTCCTCGGTGGTGGCCGCGGGACGCGGCTCTATCCCCTCACCCGCGACCGCTCCAAGCCCGCCGTGCCGCTGGCGGGGAAATACCGGATCATCGACGTTCCCCTTTCCAACTGCATCAACAGCGGGGTCCAGCGGATCTATGTTCTGACGCAGTTCAACTCCGTCAGCCTTCACCGCCACATCCGCCGCACCTACACCTTCGATCCTTTCAGCGGCGGTTTCGTCGAGATCCTCGCGGCCCAGCAGACGCTCGACAATTCCGGCTGGTATCAGGGCACGGCCGACGCGGTCCGGCAGAACATCCGCTATCTCCAGCAGCCGGACATCCGCCATGTCCTCATCCTCTCGGGCGACCAGCTCTACCGGATGAACTACGCCGACATGCTCGCCACCCACATGGCGAAGAAGGCCGACGTCACGATCGCCGGCATCCCCGTCCACGAGGAAGCCGCCTCAGCCCTGGGAATCATGCGGCTCGACGATGAGGGGCGCGTCGAGGGATTCCTCGAGAAGCCGCAGACGAAGGCCGAGCTCGACATGGTGCGCACCGATCCGGGGTGGATCGACCGCCACGGGATCCCGGCCAACGGCCGCTCGCTGATGGCGAGCATGGGGATCTACCTCTTCGACCGCGATTGCCTCCTCGAGCTGCTCCGCAAGACCGATTACCAGGATTTCGGGCGGGAGGTCTTCCCGGCGGCCATCCGCACGAAGCGGGTGTTTCTCCACCCGTTCGACGGCTATTGGGAGGACATCGGGACGATCCGCTCCTACTTCCAGTGCAACCTCGACCTCGCCGGCAGCGCGCCGCCGTTCGAACTGGCCAGCGCCGAGGCCCCGATCTATTCGCGCGGCCGATTCCTGCCGCCGACACGGATCGACGGGGCGAGCATCCGCGCGAGCCTCGTCTCCGACGGCTGCATCGTCGAGCAGGGGGCGGTGATCGAGAACAGCGTCATCGGCCTCCGCTGCCGGATCGGCCGAAACGTCGTCATCCGCAACTCGGTGGTCCTCGGCAGCGACTACTACGAGACCACCGAAGACATTGCCTCGAACACCGCCCGGGGCCTGCCGCCGATGGGCATCGGCGAGGGGACGATCATCGAAGGGGCGATCGTCGACAAGAACGTCCGCATCGGCAAGCGGACCCGGATCGTCAACGACCATGGCTGGGACGAGATCGGCGACAGCACGACCTTCACCGTCCGCGACGGCGTGGCGATCGTTCCCAAGGACGCGATTGTCCCGGATGGGTGGCAGCCCGATCTGTCGCTCAACCGCGGGGCGTGACCTCTGACAGCCGTCCGGACGGCGTCAGCGAAGGAGCACAAGGGGCCTGTCCCGCGGCAGCCTTGACTCGAGAACGGAGGGGTAGCGCGGGCCCCCCAGAGACCCGTCGGTCGCTGCGCCGGGCGTCCTCTGCCCGCTACTGGTCGGCCAGAGGACGCGGGCCGGCTCGGCCGCGTTTGCCTCGTCGTCCGTATCCAGCCCCTCCGCCGGCAATTCCTCCGGCTCCGCGATCGATTCGTCCCCGAGCTCGGTGGGGGTGATCAGCGACGCCCCGAGGACGGGCACGATCTCCGTCTCGACGACGGGAGAGAGATCCGGGGAGGCGGCGATCATCGCCGGCTCTCCCTCGGTCGGCTCGTCGGCGAGCGTCGGCTGCTGCGGAGAAGCCTGCACGATCGGGGGCCAGGGGAGCGGCGTGGCCCGTACCGGCAGGATGCCGTTGCTCCGCGCCGCAAAGTCGTTTTGCGACACCGCGCCGTTGGGTACCGGCCCGGCGTAGTCGAACGGGTCGGGGCACATCGTGCAGCCGGTGGCCAGAAGGCTCACTGCAATCGCCGCCAGACTCAAGCCTCGCCCGCCCCGGACCGCGGTGGAGTTCCTGGCAATCATGCTTTCCCCCTGTTCGGCCCGAGGCCATCCGCTCCGACCGAGTGGCAACGCCAACCGGCGGCAAAGGTGTCGCGACATCGCCTCCCCAGGCGACATCGCGACCGACGGACGGCGGCGTGAGCCGACCCGAACCCCGTCGACGACAGCCAGCAGCGGCTGTTCCCTCCCAAGACCCACCCATTCCATCGGACCGGCACGATCGGCATCTTGAGCCGAACCGTCACGGCCAGACCCGCGGACCGGAAAAACCGGGGATCGCGGTGGAGAGAAGCTCAGCCGCTCAGGCCCTTCTTGGGCATGGCGATCCCCATCTTGCCCATGAGATGTTGCATGTCGTCCCAAACGTCCCGCTTCGCAGCGGGGTTTCGCAACAGGTAGGAAGGGTGATAGGTGCAGATCACCGTCGCCTCGCCATACTCGAACCAGCGGCCGCGGAGTTTTCCGATCGTCTCGTCGGTGCGGAGGAGCGATTGGGCGGCCGACGCCCCGAGACAGCAGATGAACTCCGGCCGGATCGCCTCGATCTGCCGCTCGAAGTAGCCCCTGCAGTTGGCCACCTCGTCCGGCTCGGGCCGACGGTTCTCGGGAGGACGGCACTTGAGGACGTTGAGGATGTAGACATCGTCGCGGCTGAGCGTGCACGCCTCGATGATCTTCGTGAGGAGTTGCCCGGCCCGCCCCACGAAAGGCTCCCCCGAAGCATCCTCATCAGCGCCGGGAGCCTCGCCGAGGAAACAGAGCCTGGCGGCCGGATTGCCGCTCCCGAAGACGGTGTTCGTGCGGGCCTCGGCGAGATGGACACAGGCCCGGCAGCCGGCCACCTCGCTGCGGAGGATCTCGAGGGTCGCCAGCCGTTGGGCAGCGACTGCCCCCCGGTTCTCCCCCTTCGCCGGGCGCTTCGCGGAAACCGGAGGCGGCGCCTGGGCAGGAGGAGGGGACACCACCGCAGCGGTCGGCCCGACCTGATCGCCGCCATCCTCGTCGGGGAGGCCGGGCTTGGCGCGGGGGAGATCGAGTACCCCGGCGTCGGCAAGACTCTCGAGGCGCTGCTTCACCGCGCGGGGGGAGCGGGGAACGGCACGCTTCCGTCCCCCTCCCGATGAATCACCTGATGTCGAGCGGGCCATCGGCGACTCCGTTCGGTCTGGGGCGACGGGGCGGCGGGGCTCAGAGGGCCCGACGATGCCGCTTCGGACCACGCCCCTTGCCGAGGAGCGAGGCCGACGAAGGCTTCTTCGGCGCTTCGGGCTCGGCCGGCGGAGCAGAAGCCTGCCCTTCGGGAGCCACGAAAGCGCCCCCGGGGCCCGTCTGCTGGATCGGAGCCGCCTTGGGTCGCCGATCGAAGGCCTCGAAGCCGGGGATCTCGTCGCGATGGAGAAGCTTCTCGATCCGCATCTCGATGCGCGTCAACTGCGGCCCTTCGTCGGGGGCGACGAAGGTGTAGGCCACCCCCTCGCGTCCCATCCGACCGGTGCGTCCGACACGATGAACGTAGTCGTCGCAGAACTCGGGGATGTCGTAGTTGATGATGTGCGACAGCGCGGAGACGTCGATGCCGCGGCCCACGACGTCGGTGGCGACGAGAACCTTCACCGCCCCCTCGCGGAACTGCTTCATGACCCGGTCGCGGACATTCTGGGCGAGATCGCCATGAATGCAGCCCACCTGCTCCTCACCGCCATCCCGCGCCCGACGCCGGGAGAGCCGCTCGAACACCTTATCGGTGCCGCGCTTCGTGCGGCAGAAAATAATCACCTGCCGGGGCTGCTCGCGGTCGAGGAGCCGCTCGAGGAGATCGAACTTCCGCGTCGGATCGACGGTGAAATAGAACTGTTCGATGGTCTCGACCGCGATCTCACCGGTGGAGA
Organism: uncultured Planctomycetaceae bacterium; assembly: GCA_903951635.1. Classification (GTDB taxonomy): domain Bacteria; phylum Planctomycetota; class Planctomycetia; order Pirellulales; family UBA1268; genus QWOP01. The sequence continues at coordinate 15,288 of CAJBCV010000016.1, read as the reverse complement.
AGTCGAGGATCTCCGGATCACGCATGTAGCGGGTGGCGAGTTTGGCCACCGGCGGCGGAACGGTCGCCGAAAGGAGGAGCGTCTGACGGCTGTCTGGACAACGGCGCAGAATCTTTTCGATGTCGGGTCGGAAGCCGATGTCGAGCATCCGATCGGCCTCGTCGAGCGTGACGATTTCGAGCCCGGAGAACTGGATCGTTCCGCGGCTCATGTGGTCGAGCACGCGGCCCGGGGTGCCAACGACGACGGCCGGATTCTTGGCGAGTTTGTCGATCTGCCCGCGGATCGGCTTGCCGCCGTAAACGGCGACACAATGGATCTTCGAGCCGTGGGCGAGCTTCTCGAACTCGTCCCGGACCTGAACGGCGAGTTCACGGGTGGGAACGAGGACGAGGGCCCGCGGCCCGATGCCCCCCCGCTCCGACGGCTGCGACACGCGCTCGAGGATCGGGAGGACGAAGGCGCACGTCTTGCCGGTGCCGGTGCGGGCCTGACCGAGGACGTCGATCCCCTTCAGCGCCCTGGGAATGAGCCCGGCCTGAACGGGCGTGGGGACGGTGTAACCGGCGCGATCGACGGCCGCGAGCGTGGCCGGCGCGAGGCCGAGTTTGGCGAAGTCCCCCGCGATGGCGGCGGCCTGCGAGGCGACAGGATTGATCCCGTCGGAATTGGCAGAGGCAGGGCTCCCACAGCTCTGGGCAGCCCACTCTTCGGGCGACCAATCCCTGGAACGCCGGTCGTCACGGGCCCCGCGGCCGGATTCCAAAGCCACTCGTAGTCCTTCCTGGTTCTGTCCTGAACCGCTCACGACGCCCCGCCCCACAGCCGAACCGGCTCGAGAGGGAACATCCGTGGAAGAAAACTACCACGATTGGCGGGGGCAGGCAATCGTTGTCACGACGGCGGGGATGTCTGGTGGCCTCTCCGGAGGCCCTGTTTCCCTGTTTCTTCCGCTCTTCCAGCCCCGAACAACGATCCATCAACGATCAAAGAGTTTCTTCAGGGCCCACAGCGTCGCGGCCCGGCCGGCACGGGCGATCGAGCGCGTCAACGGGATGTGCTTGGGGCAGACGGCGACGCAATTCTGGGCGTTTCCGCACATCTGGATCCCCCCCTGGCCCGTCAGGGCGGCCATCCGCTCGTCGGCGATCATCTTGCCGGTAGGGTGCTTGTTGAACAGCACGGCCTGACTGACGGCGTGCGCTCCGATGAAGCCTTGGTCGAAGGCAGCGGCCCTTCGGGCAGCAAACTGCTCCTCGGTCTCCCCTTCACGTTTGGGCGTCTCGATCCGCGTGAACTGCGGACAGGCCTCGAGGCAGCACCCACAACTCATGCACTCCGACAGCGGGTAGGCCTCCTCCTGATCCTCCGGCGAGATTCGCGGCCCGGGGCCGTGGTCGAAGGAATCATCGACCGGCACCCAAGCCTTGACGCGCTCGAGCGAGTGGAAAAGACGCCGCCGATCGACGACGAGATCGCGGACGACCGGAAACTTCGACATCGGGCGCAACTCGATCCCGTCAGGATGCTCCTCGAGGAGACGGTCGACCAGCGCCGAACAGGCCATCCGCGTCCGGCCGTTGATGAGCATCGTGCAGGAGCCGCACACCTCCTCGAGGCAGTTGCAATCCCAGGCCACCGGAGCCACCGGTCGGCCATCCTGCGATCGAGCGATCGCGGCCACCTTTTGGAGAACACTGATGACGTTCATGTTCGGCTCCCAGGGAACGTCGTGCCGCTCCCAGTAGCTCTCCTGACCGGGGGCGTCCTGCCGCAGCACCCGGACAGGGATCGTGCGGGCGGAGGTCTGGCCGCCGTGGTCGTGGTCGTCGGTCTTCATGATCATGTTGCTTGACTCCGTGTGCGGTTTGTCACGTCCACCTGCCGGCCACCGGTCAGGACTGGGCCGCCCCGACCCCAACCTCCCGTGCCGCTGCCTGCCCCCCCTTGGCTTCCCGGGCCCGCAGCCGCTCCTTCCACACTTCCTCGATCACCTCGCCGCCGACGAGTCCATAGAGACGGGGGCGGGGAGGGATGAGCGAGGTGTCGATATCCTCGTAGGTGATCTTCGGGTGGCCGTCGGCACCGTGATTGGCGATCGTCGACTTGAGCCACTTGTTCGTGTTGGCCTCGAATCGGTCGCACCACTGCTCTGCCTCGCGACGCTTTCCTTCCGGATCGGTCGCAGCGATCCCCGGCATCTCGAAGTCGGGCTTGTAGTGCGCGCCCCGACATTCGTCGCGGAGGAGGGCCCCTTTGAGGATCAGTTTGGCGAGCGGAAACATATCGCCGAGCGACTTCGTGAACACGACGTTCTGGTTGGTCCAGTTGCCGGTGTCGGAGAGCGAACAGCGCCGCCACCGCTCCTCGAGAGCACAGGTCTCGTCGTAGGCCGCCGCGAGTTGATCGTTGCGGCGAACGACCGTCGCGACGCGGGTCATGAGATCGCCGAGTTCGTGGTGGATGCCGTAGGGATTCTCACCCCCGCCCCGCCGCTGGATGAGGGCTTCGTGCCGCTCTTCCTCGCGACGCAGCGCCGAAGCGAACAGCGACTCGGCAGCCGGGGCCCGCTTCGCCCCGGCCGATGCCTGGACGCCCGCCGCACAGAACAGCCCGCTGAAGATGCAGGAGAGGAGCGAGTTGGCACCGAGCCGGTTGGCACCATGGTACTGGTAGTCGCACTCTCCGATGGCATAGAGGCCGGGAACGCTCGTCTGCTGGTTGCGCGGTGAGCCCTCCAGCATCCCCCCGGTGGGGCTCTTCTCGTAATCGACCCACAGCCCCCCCATCGAGTAGTGAACCGCCGGGAAGATCTTCATCGGAGCCGTCCGCGGATCGACCCCTTGGAACTTCTCGTAGATGTCGAGGATGCCGCCGAGTTTGCGGTCGAGCGTCTCCTTCGGGATGTGCGTCAGATCGAGGTAGACGCAGAGGCGATCCTTTTCGACCGACAGGCCATCGGTGGTGCAGATGTCGAAGATCTCCCGCGTGGCGATATCGCGGGGGACGAGATTCATGTACTTCGGATAGCGCTCCTCGAGGAAGTAATAGCGATCCGCCTCGGGGATCGTGCGGGGATCGCGCGGATCCTGCGGGGTCCGCGGCACCCACACCCGGCCCCCTTCGCCACGAGCACTCTCGCTCATCAGGCGGAGCTTGTCGGCGCCCGGGATGGCCGTGGGATGCACCTGGATGAACTCGCCGTTCCCGTAGGCCGCCCCAGCCTGATAGACGCGACTGACGGCGCTGCCGGTGCACACCATCGACATCGTCGAGCGGCCGTAGACGAGCCCGCAGCCGCCGGTGGCGAGGACCACCGCGTCGGCGGCAAAGGAGCGGAACTGCATCGAGACCATGTCCTGGCAGACCGCTCCACGGCACCGTCCGGAGTCGTCCAAGACCGGGGTGAGGAAGTCCCAGAACTCGTACTTGCGGATCTTTCCCTCGGCCTCGAAACGCCGCACCTGCTCATCGAGGGCGTAAAGGAGTTGCTGGCCGGTCGTGGCGCCGGCAAACGCGGTGCGCTTGTAGAGCGTGCCGCCGAAGCGACGCTGGTCGCGAAACCCTTCCGGCGTGCGGTTGAAAGGCACCCCGAGTCGATCCATGAGATCGATGATCCGCGGGCCCCAGTCGGCCATCTCTTTGACCGGTGGCTGGTGCTGGAGGAAATCACCGCCGTAGACGGTGTCGTCGAGGTGCTTCCATTCGTTGTCACCCTGCTGGCGGGTGAGGGCGTTGACGCTGTTGATCCCTCCCTGGGCACAGACGCTGTGCGACCGCTTGACGGGCACGAGGCTCATGAGATCGACGTTCACGCCGAGCTCGGCCAGGCGCATCGAGGCCGCGAGCCCGGCAAGACCACCGCCGACAACGAGGACGCGGGGCTGTGCCATGGTGGGTCAGTTTCCTGCTGGAATGGAGGAAGTGGTCGGAGTGGGAATGACGAGAGCCGAGGGTTCGGAGGGGGCACGAAGGTCGATGGCGTCGGCCGCAGGGACGGTGGCCGGGAAGCCGGGGGCTCCATGTCCACCGGCGTCGGCCCCGGGGGCCTTCCCCTCCATCATCCGCTTGAAGTCGTCCATCCGGGTCTCGACCTGCCGGGCGGCGGCCACGTCGGTCGACCGGAGTCCGCCGATCGCCCCGAGGCCGGCCGCGGCGAGTACCACGCCGACGGCGATGCTGATCACGTTGGCCCGCTGCATCGCCGCGGGGCTGGTCCACAGCCCCCACGTGATGCCGATCGTCCACAGGCCATTGGAGAGGTGGAACACAGCCGAGAGAACCCCGATCGCGTAGAGCAGCGACACGCCGAGGGGAGCGATGACGGTCGCCGCAGTACTGGTGGCATGGTGGGGATCGAAGCGTCCGCCGCCGAGTGGGGCCCCCAGCCAATGGAGCTGGATCACGTGCCAGAGGATGAAGGCGAAGGCAATCATCCCCGTCGCCCTCTGGAGCGTGTAGCGGACGTTCCCCATGTAAGGATAGGAGCCGACGTTCGGGAGACCACCGGCGATGATCGCGAACCCGACCGCTGCGTGGAACAGCATCGGCAGGAAGATCAACGCGAACTCCGCCGGGATGAGGAGTGGCCCGAGGGAGTGGATCAGGTCGACCCGCGACTGGAAGGAAGCGGCTCCCCCCAGCACCGAGGCGTTGGTGAGCAGATGCACCACCAGAAAGGCCCCCACCGGGACGAGACCCGAGAGGGAGAAAAGCCGGTAGATCAGGAACTGGTTGCGGGAAACGAACGACGGCAGGGTCACGCGCGGCTTCTCCAAACGGAGGAAGGGATGCCGTTGGGAGTATAGATTTGTGGAGTTGGGCGGCAACGCTCGATGGGATTTGGCGGCCGCCACGACGAATTTTATACTTTGATTGCGGATCGGGATCGCCCCCAGGGAGGGCCGTTGGTGCCTGACTCACCCAGCTATCTCGTCGTCCGCGATGCGGATCCCCCCGCCTCAGGCGATCCACTCGGCTGCCCCTCCGCGGAGGATTCGGCCCAACTTTCCCTCCCGGCCGGGGAAGCGCCGCCCGTCGTCGCCGGCGTTCCGCTCGAGGCGATCGACAGCCTGCCGGCCGCCGTGGCCCGGATCGGCCGCGGCCCACGGGTCGCGGGCGTGATCCTCACCGGGGGACTCGTGGCGCCGGATGGAGCGCTTGTCACCTCGGTTCGAGCGCAACGGATCCTCGAAAACGTCCCCGATGGCGTCGTCCTCCTCGACGCCGGCGACACGATCCGTTGGGCCAACGCCCGCTTCCGGCAGTGGTGCGGCTGCGAGGCACTCTGCGGGGTCGGCTTCCTCGCCGCCCTCGGTAATCCCGAGATCCTCGGCCCCGAGTTCAGCCCCTTTCACGCCGCCCTGGCCTCGGGGCGGATCTCGGGGGCAACGCTGCGGACGGCCGACAACCGCTACCTCCACCTCAACGCCGCCCCGCTCCTCGCCACCGATCCCTCCGCCGCGTCCGCCTGGCCCGCCGCCGACCATGTCGTCGTCAGCATCCGCGACGTCACCCACACGATCCTCGAGCAGCAAAAGCGGGCCGCGATCCATCAGGCCGGACAAAAGCTGGCCGACCTCTCTCCGGCCGAACTGGCCGACATGACGATCGAGGAGCGGATCGATCTCCTCAAGAGCAACATCCTCCATTACTCCCGCGATCTCCTCCTCTTCGACGTCGTCGAGATCCGCCTCCTTGATCGCAAGACCGGCCGGCTCGAGCCGCTCCTCGCCGAGGGAATGCAGCCGGAGGCGGAGGCCCGGATCCTCTTCGCCCGCACGGAGCACAACGGGGTCACCGGCTACGTCGCCTCCACGGGGAGAAGCTATTTCTGCAACGACACGACGAAAGACCCCCTCTATCTCGAGGGGTGCAAGGGGGCGAAAAGCTCGCTCACCGTGCCGCTCATGCTCCATGATCAGGTGATCGGGACGTTCAACGTCGAGAGCCCCGAGCCGGGGGGCTTTTCCCACACCGACATGCAGTTCCTCGAGATCTTCTCCCGGGACGTCGCTGCCGCCCTCAACACCCTCGAACTCCTCGTCGCCGAGAAGGCCTCCACCACCGCCGAGAGCGTCGAGGCGATCCACGGGGCGGTCGCCCTGCCGATCGACGACATCCTCAACGACGCCGTCAATGTCATGGAGCGTTACATCGGCCACGACGCCGATGTGGTCGAGCGGCTCCAGCGGATCCTTCGCAACGCCCGCGACATCAAGCAGGCGATCCAGAAGGTGGGGGAGAAGATGACGCCGAGCACGGCCCACGCCCAACACCGCCGCGGCGAACGGCGGCGGGCGTTGACCGGCAAGCGGATCCTCGTCGTTGATGCCGACGAACAGGTCAGAGCGGCTGCCCACTGCCTCCTCGAACGCAACGGCAGCATCGTCGAAACGGCCCGCGATGGCGCCGAAGCCGCGTCGATGGTGCGCGCCGCCGGGGATGAAGACTACGACGTGATCCTCTCCGACATCCGCCTCCCCGACATGTCGGGCTACCAGCTCTTTCTCCGCCTCAGTGAGATCCTTGAAGACGTGCCGCTGGTCCTCATGACCGGCTTCGGCTACGACCCGGGGCATTCGATCGTGAAAGCCCGTCAGGCGGGGATCAATCTCGTCCTCTTCAAGCCGTTCCGCGTCGACCAGCTCCTCGACACGCTCGAGCGGGCCCTCGAACGCCCGAAAACCGGCACCGGCTGACAAGCCCGGCTGGGATTTCGGAAAAGTCGCCCCTTCGCCATGGGGGGCAGACGGGGGCCCGGCGGCGCCCCCGATCCCGCAAATTCCCGGCGGGGCCCCCGAATCGGGCCTGCCCGGGAGGGCAAAACCTCGTTTTTCGCGGCGATGGATGCCCTTGACCCGTTCCCCCCGGGGCCAGTACCTATCCCGCCCTCACGGTTCTCCCATCCACGGGGATCATGTTCATGGCACGCTTCCGCGAAATCCACGCTGCAACCGGCACCGGTCGGCCAACGTCGCGCCTGCAGTCGGTCCGTTACCAGGCCTCGGCCTCCGGCTGGGTCTGGCTGGCGGGGGTGTCTCTGACGGTGCTTTCCGCCCCCGCGCCCCTCGTCGCCGACGACGTCGTGGAAACGCTCCCCGTTCCCGCCGCGGAAGTCCCCGCTACTGCCGAGGACACCGGCACCGCCAGCGCCGCCGACGCCCGCCGTGTCATCGAGGAGGCCCTGAGCCGTTCAGCGGCCCAGCGTCAGACCCCGACGCCCGTCGAAGCCCAGGCTGCCCCCACCGGCCAAGCTGGCCTCCCCCGCGACTTGATCGTCGCCCGGCTCTCGGCCGAGGTCGCTGCCCGTCAACTCGAAGCCCGCCGGGCGGCCCAGCGATCCGCTGCCGAGGCCCTCGAACTTCTCGATGCCGCCGCCGCCGACGTGGCGGCCGCCGACATCCCCACCGAGACCCGCACCCAACTCACGAAGCGGATCGACCGCGCCCGTCGCGAGATCGAGGAGACGACCGGCAAGCGTGCCTCGGAGATCGCCCTCGACAAGAAGAATGCCGAGGTGGAGTCGAAGATCAACCGCGAGCGGGCCAAGAAGGTCGAGGTCGACCAGCGACTGGCAATGATCGTCGACGAGTACAACACGATGATCGACGAGCGACGCTACGCCGAGGCCGAGGCGCTGGCGAAGAAGGCCGCCCAACTCTCCCCCGACAATCCGGTCGTCCGCCAGCTCCTTTCGCAGAGCCGGATGATCCGCCGTCTCGACACGCAAAAGTCGATCGCGGGCGACAAGGAAGACGGCTTCATCGAGGCGATGGTCGACGTCGATCGTTCGAGCACGCCGTTCGTCGGGCCGATCGAGTTCCCGGCCACGAAGGACTGGGAGGATCTGACCAAGAACCGTAATCGACTCGAGGGTGAGGGGCGTGGCCGTGCCTCGCCGGCCGAGGCTGCGATCCACAAGAAACTCTCCGCCCAGGTCGTCGCCGTCCACCGTGGCGAGCCCCTCGCGGCCGTCCTCGATTCGCTCGCCAAGCAGGCCGAGGTGCCGATCCACCTCGACATGGTCGGGATGGAGTCGGAGGGGGTGAGGAGCGATACGCCCGTCACCATCTCGCTGGAGCAAAAGATCACGCTCAAGAGCGCCCTCAAGCTGCTCCTCGAGCCTCTCCACCTCGACTACTGCGTCAAGGACGAGGTCCTCAAGGTCACGAGCCCCCGCCTCATGAAGGGGCAGGTGTTCAGCGTCTCCTATCAGGTCGCGGATCTCGTCATCCCGATCCCGAACTTCGTCTCCGACGACACCGGTCTCGACGGCGCCATCAACGGCGGCTACTCGCGGCTCTCGACGCTCTCCAACCTCTCCGTTCAAACCGGCCCCGCCCCCGGCGCCGTCGCCCGTGCCGGCACCGACACCCCGCTCGACGGCAACACCCTCGCCCAGATCCCCGGCGTCGGCGGCAATGCTCCGCAGGTCGGCAGCTCCGGAGGGGTGCCGCTCCTCGGCGGCGGTTCGGCGGTCGGTGGTGCTCAGGCCGACTTCCAGTCGCTCATCGACCTGATCCAAAACACCGTCGCCCCGCAGACGTGGAATACCGTCGGTGGCCAGGGGGCGATCCAACCCTTCCCGACGAATCTCAGCATCGTTGTCAGCCAGACGCAGGAGGTGCACGACGAGATCGCCGACCTCCTCCAGCAGCTCCGTCGCCTCCAAGATCTCCAGGTGGCGATCGAGGTCCGCTTCATCCGCCTCAACGACACGTTCTTCGAGCGGATCGGTGTCGACTTCGACTTCAACATCCAGTCGAACGTCCGCGATCCGCTCAACATGACCGCAGTCCCCGGTGCGGGCGGCGGCTCGACCTCCCCCTACACGCTCGGCATCCCCGCCAGCCCCGGCGGCCCGACGCAGACGATCGGCCTGGATAACTCCGGCAATCCGGGCGTGGCCCGCCTCGGGAACGTCGGCCAGAACGCCACGCTCAATGGTCAGCCGGTTCAAAACTTCTACTCGATCCCCTTCCGGCAGAACAGCTTCGGAGCCGGTCAGGTGCCGTCGCTGCCGGGCCTCCCCGATCCGACGACGTCGGCGGCGACGTTCGGCTTCGCGATCCTCTCCGACATCGAAGCCTACTTCCTCATCCAGGCCGCCCAGGGCAACACCCGCTCGAACGTCATGCAGGCCCCGAAGGTGACGCTCTTCAACGGCCAGAATGCCTTCATCAACGACTCGGTGTCGCGGCCGTTCGTCACCTCGGTGATCCCCGTCGTCGGCGACTTCGCCGCCGCCCAACAGCCGGTGATCACGGTCCTCAACGAGGGCACGAGCGTCAACGTCCAGGCCGTCGTCTCCAACGACCGACGGTTCGTCCGCCTCACCCTCATTCCCCGCTTCTCGCAGATCGGCAAGGTGCAGGAGTTCCAGTTCGAGGGCTCCCGTTCGACCTCGACGAAGAGCGCCGACGAGAAGTCGGGGCTCGACGGCGGCGTCGGCCAGCAGGGCCAAAACCCGCTCGGGGCCTCGCTGGGTATCAACGCCAAGACGTCGAACGAACAGACCGTCCGCTCCAGTGGCACGACGATCCAGCAGCCGGAGTACATCACGACGTCCGTGACGACGACCGTGAGCGTGCCTGACGGCGGCACCGTGCTTCTCGGCGGCATCAAGCGTCTCCGCGAGGGTCGCAACGAGTTCGGCGTGCCGATCCTCTCGAAGATCCCCTACATCAACCGACTCTTCAAGAACGTCGGCATGGGGCGGACGACCGACAGCCTGATGCTCATGGTCACGCCGCGGATCATCATCCAGGAGGAGGAGGAGGACAAACTCCTCGGGGTGAACCGTCCCTGACCGCCTTCGCCGTGGGGCCTCCGAATGGCCGCCCCCGACCCTTGGCCGATCGTGCCTCACAAGCCTCGAAGTGAGCTCGACCGAAACAACCCCGCGACGATTCGGGTGGCACGCTTCCCCAGGCTCTCCTCCATGGCCCGCATCTGGTTTCTCGCCGGCTCCCTCCTCGGCGGCATCGGCGTCGCCGCCGGGGCCTTCGGGGCCCACGGACTCAAGGCCCACTTCGAGGCCAACGGGCAGGCGGCCAACTGGGAGACGGCCGTCCGCTACGCCCTCTTCCACGCGCTGGTCCTGCTCATGGTGGCCATCGCCTCCGCCCTCCCCGCCACGGCCATCTGCCGTCGCCGGCTGTGGGCTTCGGGGGCCTGCTTCTTCTCCGGCACGCTGATTTTCAGCGGGCTCTTGGGCGTCCTCGCCTTCACCGGCCTGCGGATCCTCGGCGCGGTGGTGCCGATCGGCGGCGTGCTCCTCATCGCCGGCTGGGGCTGGTTGTTCGCCGCCGGGCTTCAGCTCGGATCGGAGTCGTAGAACACACGCCGCGGATTGCGGACGAGGAGGTCGAGACCGAGGTCGACCGCCCGCTCCTCTTCCCATCCGCGCTCGACGACGAACCGATCGGCGAGAACGCGGGCGAGCGTCCGGCGATACATCGCGAACTTCGGATATCCGAACTCGGCCTTGTACATGTCGCTGTAGTAGCCGAGGAGCTTCGTCCGCGGCACCGCCTCGATCCGCTGCTCGAGATCGGCATGAATCGTCGACGGCGTGTTGGCATACCACCAATGGCCGAACGGGAGAACGTTGGGGAAGATCCAGGCGAAGCTGACGAGTTCGTGGTTGAGCGGCCTGGAGAGGACCGACACCGGGAACTTGACTCCCGGAAAGGCGTTGAACAGCGGCGCGTAGTCGGCCAGCGACAACCTTCCGTCGAGGAGATCCTGCCCCTGGTGGACGCCACCGGGATAGACGGCCCGCCGCACCCCGATCATGAGGTCGAAGGGAAGATGACGCTCCTGGCAGATACCGGCGACCGTCCAGAAGAGGTGGGCCGAGAGCGCCGCGCGATCGGCGGCAGGGGCGGCGAGGCCCTCCCGGAGGACCGCCGCAAAGGCCCGCGCGGCGTCCGCGGCATCGATAGGGCGGGGGCGGAAGTCGGGAGGGAGCGAGATCGCCGCCGCCCGCGCGCCGCTCCGCACGAACCGATCGGCGACCGCTGCAACCGCCTCCCCGAGGCGGTCGATGTCGCCGGGTTCCACGCCGGATGTCCGGGCCAGGCGTTCGAGAACGCCCGGCTTCCCGGTGTGAAAGACGAGTTCGTCGACGCGCAGGCAGGGCACCCAGAGGGCCGTGTCGAAGCCCTCGAGGGGATCGTCGAAATCGTTGGTGAGGAAGACGGCTTCGATGCGGCTCTTCGCGAGCACCGTCGCGGTCCAGCCGGGATCGGCCGAACGCGCCGCCACGCTGGCGGCGAGGTCGGGCCAGTTGGAGGGGGTGAGCGAGTCCCCCGGGAAACCGAACAGGTCGCGGGCGATCTCCATCAGCCAGGCGTGCTGGATGGTGTTGGTGAGTCGCGAGAGCCCCGCGACGATCCGCGCGACCCGCGTCTCCTCGTCGAGCCCCGGCCCTTGAATCTCGTCCCGCGGCACCCCCGCCGAATGGACCAACTCGGTGTAGTAGTGGTAGCCGAGAATGTCGGCGAGTGATCGCGCCGACGGAGCGAGGGGATCGATGTGCGAGTGCGAATCGACGAACGTCGCCTGCGCGAGTTCACCGTCAATCCTGGCGACGAGCGCCGTTGAAGCGTTCACGACGAAGGGCCCCTGACGGTTCCAACGGCTATTCCACTGCGGATCGCCGAACCGGCAAACGCGATGCAGCGCCCCGATCCCCGGAACGAACCGGCGAACCTCGGTTGTTCCCGGGGGCCCCGGCGTCGGTCACGACTCAAAACCCGCCGGCTGCTTCGCGTTCCTGCTGGGCATCGCGCTGGTCGAAGGAGTCGTCGAGCTCGGCGGAGTTTTCCTCCCTGTTCCGATCGCGCTGATCGAAGCCGTCGTCGGTCTCGGCGGCGCTGTCCTCCATCCGCTCGTCCCGCTGGTCGAGACGGTCGTCGCGGAGGGGCTCGTCGCCGAACGGATCGTCGGTGGCCCGGCCGGACGGAGGGGCCGAGAACGGATCGTCCTCGGCGGGCGGCTCGACCGGAGCCTTGCGCGGCGCGGCGGGAACGTCTCGCGGCGCGGGGGCCTGACGGGTCGCCGGGCCACGCGGCTTCGGGGCCGGAGCGTTCAGTGCTTCGGCCGGCGAGGTGACCGCATCGGGAACGCGGCGGCGGAGAATGTCAGGGGCCGTCTCCTCAACCCCGATGTAGCGTTGCCGGATCGCCGCCTCGTCACGCTGCACGGCGGCGACGCGGGCCCGTTGCCGGTAGGCTTCGAGCCGCTGGCGGTCGCGCCCCTGGACACGTTCGAGCGACCGTGAGACCGAGATCCCGCCGCGCCCCATCGTCTCGCGACTGGCTCCTTCGGCGAAGTCACCGTTGATCTCGTCGTCGATCTTGCCGAGCTTGATCGACGTCAGGCCGCGGTAATAGTAGGCGCGCGGATCGAGCGTTCCGGCTTCGATGGCGGCGGTGAGCGCGTCGTAAGCGGTCTGGTAGTTGCCGTCGTAGTAGGCGTGGACTCCTGCCCCGTAGGAGGCTGCCACACCGAGCGGTTCGTCGGCTCGGACAAGCGCTGCGGTGGTGCCCGAAAGCGTCACGATGCCAGGGATCGCCACCGTCGGTAGACAGGTGACGCCGATCCACAGCCAGCGGCCGAACCGCTTCCCGCCCTGCATGCCGTTGTTCATTTCCATGCCCGCTGACTCCGACCGAGGTGACGAACGTTCCACCGGGGTTTGTGCCCCCATTCGTCGTATCGGCAGACGATCGGGACACCGCGCGGAATCGGTCGGCCGCCGGAAGAGTCTGCCACCGCCGCAGGCTTTCCCCCCCGCACAGTCTGCCTCATCCGACACTTCGCGTGCGCCCCACGACCGACCGGTGCGCTCTACTCGGTCTGCCCCTCCGCCACGGCGTGGCGGCGGAAGGTCGGCTCGTCGACGAACACGCCCGCCCGCACCAACTGCACGGCCAGCGCCTGCTCCGGCCAGCCCCAGACCGCCAGGAAGCGATTGAAAACGTCCTCGGGACAGGTCCCCTTCGTCTCCACGACGAGGACGCGGCCGTGGCGTTCGTAGGCATTGCCGTCGATCTGCCACCGCCCCTCGCCCCCCGGCCCCACCCACACGAACGAGCCGTCGGGCTCGACAAACGCCCGCTCGAGCGCGGCCAGACGCTCGAGCGCCAGCTCGAAATCGCTCGCCATCGTCAGCCCGGCAGCGTCGGCCGGGGGCACGATCGTCGGCCAAGTTCCGCGAGGGTCGACAAGCGGCAGGCCGGCGACCGCACCGCCGGGAAACGGATGGAGGGAGACGTCGAAGAAGAGATTGCCCATGGTTGTTTTCCGGCCGCACGGAGGTTCACGCTGCTTCGACGACCCACGCTCCGGCGTCGGCCCGCCTTGGCGACCATCCACGCTGCCGTCCGGTCTCTGCCCATTCTGCCACAGGGTCGCCGAGGGACGAGACCGCCATCGGGCCCTCCCCGCGATCGGTGAACAGCGCCGTCACCGGGAACCGCGGCGTGCTCGGATGCAGGGCGATCTCACGGACACCGGGAAGGACGCCATCGCGGTCGCGATCGACGCCCGACCTTGCCCCCAGGCCGATCACCCGGTTGGTCCCGAGGGGACTGGAGGCATCAATCGCCGCATGCCCGAGGACGAGGCAGCCGCAACCTGCCCCGACCGTGGCGATCGGCGGCGAAGCCCCGAGGAGGTCGGCGAGGTGATCGACCGTGCCCGTGGGAGGACGCCCGGCCGAAGCAAGCCGGTCGAGCGTTGAAAGCCGGCCGGCGAGCGCATCGACGACATCGAACGAGGCCTCGCTCCACGTCCCTGCCGCAGAGAGCCCCGAGCCCCGCGCCGCACGATGCCAGGCCGCCACGCTCCGCAGCCATTCGTCCCGCATCACGCCTGCCATGGCCGGGTCGCGACTGGCGACGCACCAAGCCGCGACCGTGTCGCCGAGAGCAAGGGGATGGGCGCCCCGCAGAGCGGCGAGGAACCGGCGCCGTGCGTCGGGATCGATCGCCGCGATCGCAGGCGAGGTGGCGAAGCGGGCGAGGAGATCGACACGGAGGATCTCCCCGAGGCTCGGCCCACCGCCACTCGGCGAGACCCGGTCCACCATCCAGATCGGATCGGTGCCGTCGCCGTGGGTGACCCGAATACCGCGGGCTTCCCACGCCGCGCCGACAGCGATCCCGGTCCGTTCGGCCGGCATCCGGGCGGCCTCCCTCCCGAGCCCGGCATCGAGGTTCCCCTCGAGGATCGAGAGCCCCACCGGAACGCGGACGAGCGCCCCGGGAATCGGTCGGCCATGCCGGTCGGCGCGGGACACGTCGATCCCGCGGCGAGCCAGTGCCAGCATGCCGCGAATCACGCCCCGTCCGGCCCGGAGCGTCCCGACCACGACCCGTTCGTGGATGGCTCGGGCTTTGGCAGTGGCTTGCCACGGCCGGCTGGATCCGAGCCATTCGCGCGAGGCAAGCCAGTCGAAGGTGTCGCCGGCAAAGACGACATCGACCCGCGGCACGGGCTCGTAGCGGCCGTCGTTTTGCCAACCGGCACGAAGCGCGGCCCGGGCGACTTCGGCACGAAAGCGCGCCATGATCCCAGCGGCAAGCCCCGGCCAGAGGGAGCCGTCACCGATCTCCCAGTTGGCGGTGACGACGATCATGGTGAACGGGGCCAGGGAAGACGACGGAGGAAAACACCCCCACCTTCTCTCCATCGGCCCCCGGATCACACGCCCCGTCTCGCCGGGACGACGAAACCGTTTGCCCCGGTCGCACCGGTCCTACCGGCATGAGCGTCAGGGACCGAGGAAGGTCGTCGTGCATTCCGACTCGGTCCGCCCCTCGAGATCATCGCCGGAGAGCGTCGCCACGGCGGTGGCACGGGTGCCTGTTCCGGCGGGGAGCTTGTAGGTGACCTCGAACGTCGAGTGCCCACCGGGAGGGATCGAAGTGATACCGTCGAACGTCAGCGTCTGCCCTTCGGTCGTCACCCGCGGCGGGATCGGATCACCAATGATGCGGGCCTGACTGGGCAGATTGACGACCAGTCGCAGCCGGCCGGAAGCCTGGCTGCCGTCGTTGGTCACCGTGCAGACGATCCGCGTCGAGCCTCCGTCCTGGACCGGATCGTCACAGTCGGCGATGGAGACACGCACCCCCGCCTCCCGCGGCGTCCGCAGGGGAGGGGCGCTGGAGCGAATGAGGACGATCGATTCACCAGCCACCACCAAGCCGGTGGAGCTCTGCGAGAGGATCGCCTTGACTTTCGCCCGCGAGGCTTGGCCCCCCCGGGAACCGG
>CAJBCV010000015.1 GCA_903951635.1 uncultured Planctomycetaceae bacterium | reverse complement strand
TCGGCGCTGGCAAACAGCCCGTCGCGCGCCGTCGCCCCGCTGAAGGCCCCCTTGGCCTGGCCGAAGAGCTCCCCTTCGACGAGCGCCGGCGGGAGGGCAGCGAGATTTACGGCGACCAATGGCCCTGAGCGCCGCGCCGAGTGGGCATGGATGGCGCGGGCGGCAAGCTCCTTGCCGGTGCCGGTGGCGCCGGTGATGAGCACCGGCAGATCGCTCGAGGCGGCCAGTGCCACCCGCGCAAACACGCGCTGCATGACGGCGGAACTGCCGACGAGGCCGCCGGGGGGCGGGGCCGATGCCGTGGCCGCGGCGCCCTGCTCGAGGAGCCGGTCGACGATCGTCGTCACCTGCGAGAAATCGAACGGCTTGACGAGGTATTCGGCGGCGCCAGCCTCGACGGCCCGGACGGCCGTGTCGAGGTCGCCAAAGGCGGTCATGACGACGATCGGGGCTGTGGCTGCAAGCGCGCGGAAGTCGGGGATCGACGAAAGCCCGTCGCGGCCGGGGAGGCGGACATCGAGGAGGACAAGTTCAGGAAGAAAGTGCCGACAGATCTCGAGCGCTTCTTCAACGCTCGCGGCGGTCTTCACGGCATGGCCCCGGTCGTCGAGGAGCTCCCCGAGGCTCCACCCGATCGCGGGCTCGTCGTCGACGATGAGAATGCGGCTCATGGGGTGGGGGTGGCCGGGGTTGGGTGGAGGGGTGGGGTACGGGGGAGCACAGCGTGGGCGGGAAGGACGATGGTGAATCGGGTGCGGTTGGCCACCCGCCCCCATTCAAGCCTGCCGCCATGGTCCTCTGCCACCGCCGTGACGATCGCCAGCCCGAGGCCGATCCCCTCCGTCTTCCCGGTCACGAACGGCTCGGCGAGTGTGGCCTGGAGATGGTCCGGGGGGCCGGGGCCGGTGTCGGCGACGCAGAGCCGCACTTCGGGCCCCTCGGCATGAGCCTCGAGACGGACCGCCCCCCCGCGCCCCGCCGCGTCGATCGCATTCACGACGAGGTTCAAAAGCGCCGCCCGGAGGCTGTCGCGGCGGGCAACGAGTCCGATCCCAGTCGGCGTCGCGACGTCGAGCGCCGTGCCGCCATGCTGGCAGCGCGGGGAGACGAGATCGGCCACCTCTGCAAACAGCGAATCGACGGTGACTGTCTCAGGCGTCGACTCGCTGCGCTTCCCGAGGGCGAGCAGCCCCCGCACCTCCTCCTCGACGACCGCGAGCTGCTTGATCGCCACGGCGAGGCTTCCATCGGAGGTCGATGGCGCGCAGCGGCTGCGGTGAAGATCGATCGCGAGGCGGGCGCCGGTGACGGCGTTGCGGAGCTCGTGGGCAAACCCGGCGGCGAGTTGGCCAAGGAGCCGCTCGCGCTCGCCCGAGAGGAGGCGGGCCCGGAGCTGGCCGAGTTGCCCGCTCATCTGCTCCACGCCATGGGTGAGCCTGCCGATTTCGTCGTCGATCGCCAGGCTCTTGGTATCCGCCCGTGGTTCCCCAGCGCTACCGCCAAACTCTCCTGAGGCGATCGCGGCGACGCGGCGCTCGACCGCGCCGATGCGGCGCGAGAGCCGGCCGGTGGCCGCGAGCGTGGCGGGAACGAGGAAGGCGAGCGTGATGGCGGCGACGGCGAGTTGCGGCCACGACGATTCGAGGGCGAGGGCGGCGATCGACCGGCGCGGCGTGAGCACGACAACCGTTTCCGGTCGCACGCTCCCCGATCGCACCGTCGCCACGCGGAAGGTTTGGCCGCCGAGCGTTGTCGTGCCACGCTCGAGCGCCACAGCGACACCGGAGGCCGAGAGCTCATCGCGCTCCTCGGGCCCGAGCGTCGTCGCGCCGAGGGAACCGTCGACGGGATTCCAGACGACAAACCGGCTCTGGGTGAGGCGGGCGAGGGTCTCGAGGACCGGGAGCGTGAGCGTGACGCGCGACGTAGCGAGCGTCTCGACCACCTGCCGCTCGCGCTGCCGGGCGACATCGGCAGCCCGCCGCGCGGCGAGCCACGAGGCGAAGGCGACGTTGGCGAGCACCCCGGCCAACAAGAGCCCCACCACCGGCAGAACCAGCTGGCGACGGAGCGACAAGCGGCGTGGGGGACGGGGCATCGATCGGCTCGGGGTGGGAGCGCGACGCGGCACATCAACGGCCGCGTCAGTTCAAATCTTACTGCGGCGAACGTCGGCTGGACTCAGGGTCTGGCTCTTGAGTTGCTTCGGGGTCGCCCGTGTCCCGTCGCCGGACGTTCGCTCCGGGCATCCATGCCCTCCGCTCTCTCCGCGCCGCTTGCGCTTTCGCCCTCCGGGCTGCGCTGACCGGCGAGGCCGGCTCTCGGAACACGGGCGACCCCTCGCTCCAGGCCGCCGAAGTGGGGCAGTTGTGGGGTGCGGAATCCAAGTATCATCACCCCACCATGATCACGCGCGTTCTCACGATCTGTCTGGCCCTCATCGTTCTCATCGCCGCCGGCACGGGCGTTCCCTGCCGGGCCGATGAGGCTGCCGACTTTCCCACCGAGCTTGTCGACTTCGGCCCTGCCTCTGCCGTGCCGCTGTTTGCCGGCGGCGGCGATGGGGCGTGGGATAAAAACATCCGCGAGCGCGGCTGGATCCGTCGCGAAGGGCCCGATCGCTGGCGGCTGTGGTACACCGGCTACAACGACGACCAGAGCCCGCTGCGGCTCCTCGGCCACGCCACGAGCCGAGATGGCCTCAACTGGACGCGCGATCCGGCCGGGCCGCTCGTCCAGGGCGACTGGATCGAGGACATGTGCGTCGTCCGCGACGCGGGGCGCTTGGTGATGTTTGCCGAAGGGGAAGGGGACATCGCCCATCTCCTCGTCTCCTCCGACGGCCTGGCTTGGGAAGAGCGCGGACCACTCGACATCCGCCTCGCGACCGGAGCCCCGATCCCGGCGGGGCCGCGCGGCACGCCGGCGGTGTGGCACGAGAAGGGCGTGTGGTGGCTGTTCTACGAGCGCGCCGATCAAGGGATCTGGGTGGCGACATCGCCCGACCTCGTCACCTTCAGAAACGTCACGGACGATCCAGTCATCCCCCTCGGCCCCGACCACTACGACACCCGAATGATCGCCGTCGATCAAATCGTCAAGCACCGCGGCCGGTATTACGCCTACTACCATGCCAGTGCCCTGGGAGAGCGGGGGCGGTGGTGCACCTGCATCGCGCGGAGCGATGACCTCGTCCACTGGACGAAGTACTCAGGCAATCCGATCGTGCCGGTCGACGATGCCCATCCCGGCACGAGCAGTTCGATCCTCGTCCCCGATGGCACGCGGCACCGGCTCTACACGACCCACCCAGAGGTCCGGGTACGGTTTTCAATTTCGCCGGTTCCAGGCATGCCGTCGCGCTGACTCTGGCGACAGCCGGTTCAGGCGACGGGGCCGTCGGTGAGGATCGGCAGCGGGGTGACGCCACGCTCGCGGGCCGTGCGGACATCGAGCATGGCGTCGAGATATTCTCCGTCGACTTCTCGGATCGCGTCGCGAAGTTGTTTCTTCGCAATATTGATCGCTGCCTCAAGGCCGGATCGGCGGGCCATGGAGGTGGCTTCCACGGGAAGGAGGGAACCGCCTTCAACGGCTCTGAGGATCGCGTCGTATTGAATCGGCTCGGTGAGCATCCACGAGGCCGAAGCCGAGCGCTTCACGACCGTCCCGCCGAGGGGGGTGTGACGGCCCTGGATCTCATCGGTGACCCCCGGAGTGCGGAGTGATTTGAAGAACAGTGTGCGGGCCTTGACCGACGCCCACAGACCGCAGAAGGCATGGCTGGAGGTGAGGAACAGGACCGTATGGAAGCCGATGTGTTCCCAGCAGGAAGCGAGGAGCAGGGCGAGCTCGATGCAGTTGCCGCGTCTTCCGCGAAGGACCTCCTCGGGGGTCCGGAGCCGCTGCGCCTGCTTGAGGTAGGACGGAGGGGAGCGGATGTAGTCGATTCGGAAAGCGTTGACGAGGGCATGCCAGATCGCCTGCATCTGGGGATCCGCAGGATCCGCGGGAGCCTTGAACGGATAGCCTGTGAAGCTGCCCTGTGGATCATCGAGGATCGCCCGGAGAAAGCCCTGGGCGCGGCCGATCACCCTCCGGACCGCCGGGTCGCGGGGGAGGACGAACGATGGGAGAAAATGGCTTCCGTAGTGATCGTCTTGCCATTCGTCGCAGGGAAGGAGATTGATCGTCCAGGTCTGTTGGAAGAGCGTTCGGCCGGCCGAACCGACCGTCACCGTCACCGCGCCTTTGAGTGTCTCGCGACGCTCCCGAAGCAGCGCACCCCCGAGGGGGAGCGCGACGAGCGACGCCAGATCGATCCGGGCATTCGCCCGGGCTGGCGCTGGAACAGAAAACCGGCACTCCGACGGGGAGCCGGTTCCGGTGTCGAGCCGGGCGACGACGTCGAGCGGATCGGAAGGGGGGCGGTCGAGGGCCGTGACGACGAAACGGCGAAAGAGCCCGCCGCGGCTGCAGTGGAGAATCGAATAGTTGAGCCCCGGCTCCGGCTCGCAATCGAAGACGAGCCCTTCGGGCGCCGGGGCGACGGCAGCCTTCGGAGTGGAGGGGGCGGGTTTCGGTGGCGCCGGGGCACGTGGCGCTGCCCCCAGAAGGTCGCGCGCCGACCACAGCGTCACCGCCCCGAGGCCCTCGTGATCGGGCTGGTCGCGGTTGAAGGCGATCGCCTCGCGCAGGCACTCCATCGCGGGAGTGCCGTCACGCCAGGCCGAGTAAAAGGAGGCGAAGAAAGCCGGCAGGCTCGAGTCATCGACTTCCTGGTGGAATCCGATCACGAGATCGGCTCCGGCGGCCACGGTGAGCGGCGCGAGCCTCCGCCCGGTATAGCACGAGCTCAACGCCACGAGCGCCGGCTGGTGGTCAGCGAGCGCCTTGGCGACGGCCTGGTCGCTGGCCAGGGCCCGGGGATGACGAGCGCCCGTCGGCAGCGATTCGCCGAGGGACAGCCGTCGATCGCCGGCATCGAAGACGATCCCCTGGTCGACCGAGCGGAGCATCCAGTGGACGATGGCCGGCGGCTCGGTGCCACGGGAGCTGAGGGAGCGACGGATCGCCGCGGGGGAATCGACCACCTGGAGCGGCAGTGGCGAGACGCCCACGGTCGCGGTCTCGAGCGGACGACGGACGACCTTGTATTCGGAGTCGGTGCCGAAGGGAGACTCGGCGGCATCGGTCGTGACGAGGATCGTCGCTCGGCCCGTGGCCGGAGGCGTGCGTCTGGCCGGGCACTTGAGCCAGCGGACGACGACGAGCCGGCTGGCAGGCCGGGCGTCGCTGGTCTTACGGCAGGCCAGCGCGAGCGTCTCCTCCCAGGGGAAGAGACGATCGGTCTCGGGGCCCGTGAATCCTTCCCAGTCGGTCTCGACCTGCACGACCCCTTCCTTCGTGGCCTGACGGAGAAAGCTGTCGAGTTGCGGCTTGGAGACCTCGCCGGACCGCGCGACCTTCTCGAGCACCGTCCGCGCCAGTTTCCGGCGGTCCGACTTCGGAATGTCGTTCCGCAGCCGCGTCGAGACGAGCCTGGTATTCCAGGGGACGGTGAGCCGATGGAGGGTGTCTCCCTGGAGAGCGAGCCGGAGCTGCGCGCCTTTGGGGGTTCGCAGCGTCACCCGGTAGCCCGAGCGCTGCGAGGCCGCAGGGGCGGCCAGTCGCTTCGCCGATCGCTTTTTCGCCATCGCGGATCGCTCCCCGGTACGGTCCAGCCCGGCCGAGGAATGATCGCCGGGGGCGATCGAGGATACCCACGGCCGGGGGCCCCTTCCATCAGCATGGGGGACGGCTGTCGGGGCGACTGTCAGGCCTGCCGGTGAGGCGATTCCCGTTCAGAACGCAATGACGTGAAGCCGGTGACCACAGCCGCCGCGACTCCACCGGTGAGGATCCCCACGGCCGCTTCGGCGCCAAGCGACGCCAGCGCTCCCCACCACGGGGCATGACTGGGAGCCCCGTGCCCGGCCCCATGGCCGCCGAATGACGCCGTGATCGCATGAATTGCCGGGACCCCATGGGCGATGATTCCGCCGCCGACGAGGAACATCGCCACCGTCCCCACGATCGACAGCCCGCGCAGCATCCAGGGGGCGGCGGCGAGGATGCCCCGCCCGATCGCCCGCACGCCCCGCGAGCCACGCAGCGCCAGCGCCAGCCCCAGATCGTCGAGACGGACGATCCCCGCGACAAGGCCGTAGACGCCGACGGTCATCATCAGCGCCACGGCCACGAGCACCCCGAGCTGGATTCCCAGCGACTGCCCCGCCACGACGCCGAGCGTGATCACGATGATCTCGGCCGAGAGGATGAAGTCGGTGCGCACCGCGCCGGCGATTTTGTCACGCTCCACCATCGGTGGCGACGCCGCTTCGGCGAGATCGGCGTGGAGAGCATGATCCGGGGCGACGCCGCCATGGCCATCCTTCGCCCCCGACAGCATCGAATGAAGAATCTTCTCGACCCCTTCGTAGCAGAGGTAGGCCCCGCCGAGCATGAGCAACGGCGCGACCGCCCAGGGGGCGAGCCAGGAAAGCACGAGCGCCGTCGGCACGAGGATCGCCTTGTTGCGAAGCGACCCGAGCGCCACGCGCCACACGACGGCCAACTCGCGGGCCGGCTCGACGCCAGCGACCTGATGGGCGTTGAGGGCGAGATCGTCGCCGATCACCCCGGCGGTCTTGGCGGTCGCCGCCTTCGTCATCACACCGACGTCGTCGAGGACGCTGGCGATGTCGTCGAGGAGGAGAAGGAGGCTCGTGGCCATGGGGGCTCTTGGGTGGCAGGCGACTTCGGGACGCTCCAAGTCTACGGGGCGATCCCAACCGACGCCTGCAACCCCGGCCGATGGCGGCCGGGTCAGACCCGGCGCTTCTGCCACACCAGCCACAGAAGTGCGAGCATGCCTAAGGCGATGACGAAGTCGAGCGGCGCGGCCTCCAATCCTGGCAGCCCAGCGAGCCACCAGCCGAGGATCCCGAGCGTCGAAAGGCCGCCGACGAGGAGCGCGGCGGGGAAGACGACGTCGAGGGCTCGCCCCTTCGGTGCTTGCGTATCGGCGGGGGAGTCGTCGCCGACTTCCGTCTCGTCGATCGTTGGCCGCACGGCGGCGAGCGCCTCGCGGGCGGCTTCCGCATCGGCTGCCCGCACGACGACACAGACATTGGCCGGAGCCTCGGCCCGGAAGCCGGCAAGCGCCCCGCCGGTGACCATCGCCTCGATGTCGGCCTCGGCGAGGAGATTGGTGATCAGCTGCGCTTCGATGTCGTCGCGCGGGTGGGCGATGGCGACGAGGCGCGCTTCCGGCGACGGGGCCATGCCATGCTGGCGGTCAGCAAGATCCGATGGAGACGACGACATCGTGGAACCCTCCGGCGGGCAGGAGACCTCTTGAAGGCCCTCAAGGATCATACCCTTGGGGCCGCTTCAGTGGCGGACACGACGATGCGTCTACGACGCGGGAGGATCCTGGCTGTGATTCGCCCCTCGCCCCAGTGCCTCCTCGAGGCGGTCGATCCGCGCCTCGAGCTCGCCGATCGTGCGGGCATCCTGCCGCTGCTCGATCGGCATCATCCAGAGCGCTACCGGCAGAAAAGAATAGAACGCGATCTTCGTGGGGTTGCCGAGGCCGGGATAGGCCGTGGCGATGACCTCGCCGATCAGCGCCATCAGGCACAGTGCCGTGACGAAGATCACCGAGTTCGGGGGAGGCCAGGAATGAGGGGCGGGCATGATCGCTCCTTTCAAGGAGTGGGGTCGGTCGACTCGGTGGCGGACTCGTGGACAGCCTCGGTGGACGCTTCGGCGGCGACGGGATCGTCCGCGGCGGCAGGCGTGGCCCGCTCTGCCGGCCGCCACTCCTCCACGACGATCGTCACCGAGCAGGCCTTCTTCGGGATGACGTTCTCGGGCTTGTCAGGATCGATGTCGAAGGAATCGATGTCGATCCGGTGGGGGAGCCAGATGCCGGGGGCGGCCTCGCGGAAGTCTTTGCACAGCGTCCGATTGAGCGTCCGGAACGTTCCGTTCGTCGTGAAGCGGACGCGGCGTTCCCTGGTCGTGACCGCGCCGGTCTTCGGATCGCCGCTGATGGACACCTCCTGCTGGAATCCGTCGCCTTCCTCGAGCCGCATCTGCACGCCGGCTTCGCCCGCGCCGGTCGGCGGTACGGGAAAGCTGCCGGCGCGGATCAGCTCCGCCAGGGAGCGACCGAGGAAACCGGTCGTGAACTCCTGCTGCCAGGTCGTGGCGTCTTCCAGGCTCTGGAGGACGTAGGATCGTATGTCGGCCTGGGGGTCCATGGTCATCGTCTGATGATCGGGAAGTGCCCCGGGTCGGTGAATCGTGACGTCGGCGACCACCTCGTGGGGGTGCTCTGCGAGCCAGCGCTCGAGCCGATCGAGGGCGTCGGCGAGTTCGGCGGTCGCGTCGCCCGCGGGGTAGCCGTAGCCCGTGCCCCCCGGAGGCATCGTGCCTGGAGCCGGCAAGGCCATGTCGATGCCAGGCACTGTCGGGGTGTTGGGTCGCGGCGGCACCGCGCCCATGGGGGGAGGCGATGTCGGGAACACAGGCGCCGCCTGCGGCGGCAGGATCGCCCCCGGGGGTGGATCGCCTTGCGGCGAGGGGAACATTTCAGCCGACGGGGCCACGGCCACCGGCGTGGACGATGGCACGGTCGCCGTCAGCACCGGCATCTCGGCCGGGGCGTTGTGGCCAGGCCAGCCGACGACCGGCATCGGATCGGGGCCGGAGGCGACGCGCGGGGCAGTTGGCACGGGGATCGTCATCGGCGCGATCGTCACCGGGGCGTTTTGCTGTCTCGCGATAGCCTCCATCTGGGCTTGCTTGGCGAGGTTCTCGGCGTGGACCGCGGCGACGCGTTGGGCGTTTGGGCGCGCTTCGGAGAGGACATAAACGGCGGCTGGAAAGGCTACGACGGCGCCACCGAGGATCGCCGCCGTCCCGGCGAGCTTGAGGACGAGCCGGCCGAGCGAGTCGCGGCGGCCGAGCCAGGCGAAGAGGAGGCTCGTGAGCATGGCGATGACGGCGTAGACGATCGCCGGCTCCGCACGGCCGAGGGCCAGGATCGGCCAGGGAAGAAGCAGCGCCATCAGAAAGATGACAAGCGCCGCGATCGACAGGAGCCGCTGGTCGGACATGATTCGCCTCAGGGATGCGAGGAAGGTTTGGGGGGTGGCTTGGTGGTCGGGTGCCGGTGCTACCGGAGAGGGTTTTGATGGAGCCGCGCGGACGACCTCGGGGGGCAGCGGGATCGCGAGCGGGTCGTTCACGTGCGCCAGGCACGCTTCGAGCATCCCCGCGACGTCGTTCGCGGATGAGAAACGGGCGGCGGGATCCTTGGCGAGGAGCCGGCCGATGATCGCCGCGAGCCAGGCCGGCATGTCGGGATTGGCGAGGCGTACATCGGCCGGCTCGACGTCGGTCACCATCCGCAGCACTGCATGGCTCGACTCGGCCCGGAACGGCGGCTTTCCGGTTGCAAGCGTGAACAGCACCGCCCCGAGCGCAAACAGATCGCTGCGGGCGTCGAGCGGCTTCCCGAGGGCCTGCTCCGGCGACATGTAGTGCGGCGTGCCGGCAAGCAGGCCGGTGACGGTGAGGCTCGCGTCATCAGCGGCTCTCGCCAGGCCGAAGTCGGTGATCCGCACGCGCTCGACGCCATCTTCGAGGAGGATGTTTGCCGGTTTCACGTCGCGGTGGACGAGCCCCTGGGCATGCGCGGCGGCCAGGCCCCGCGCCGTCTGCAGGCCGACGCGGAGGATCTCGCGGAGAGTCATCGGGCCCGCATCGCGGACGCGCTTCTCGAGCGTCGTGCCCCGGCAGTAGGGCATGACGAGATAGGGGAGACCGGCGAACTCGTCGACACCGTGGATGGCGATGACGTTGTCGTGGACGACCGCCGCCGCGGCCTTCGCCTCGCGGAGGAAACGCTGCCGGGCGGCGCCGCTCGAGGCGAGGTGGGGGCTGAGGAGCTTGATCGCCACGAAGCGGTCGAGCGCCCGGTCGTGCCCCTTGAGCACGATCCCCATTCCACCGGAGCCGATGATCCCGGTGATCTCGTAGGGGCCGAGGCGGCCGAGCATCCGGTCGTCGTCGCTCGGCGCGAGGATCTTTTGGATCAGCGACGCAAGCGCCGGGATCGGCGGGACGGCATCCTCCCCGTCGGCCTCGGCGCCGGCCGAGAGCTGCTC
>CAJBCV010000014.1 GCA_903951635.1 uncultured Planctomycetaceae bacterium | reverse complement strand
GGTTGGCCCGCGGATCCTCGTCGCCATCTGGCCAATCTGGAGGCCGCTTGTCGCGGCAGTGAAGCCGTTCGTGGTCGGCGTGGCCTGGCTTGCGAATCTCCTCGGTGGTGCGTTCGGCAGGCGCGCCGGCGAGACCGACGAGCCGACGGTGGAGGAGGAGGTCCGGCAGGTCGTCGACGACGCCCTCCGCGACGGGCGGCTGGAGGGTGCGGCGCGCGACATGATCGAAGGCGTGATGGATCTGCGTGACGCCCGCGTCGCCCAGATCATGACTCCGCGGACGTCGATGGTGACCCTCCCGTTGAACGCCGCCTGGTCGGAGGTGCTCGCCGTAGCCACCGAGAGTGCCCACACGCGGATGCCGGTCTGGGACCGTTCCCCCGACGACGTCATCGGGATCCTCCATTCTCGCGAGCTCCTCACGCACCTCGCCGCCGCGGTCGGGGAAACGGCTCCGTCGGCGCCGCCGGCACTGCGGCCGCTCCTCCGCCCCCCGTATTTCGTGCCGGAGTCGATGAGCGTCCAAAACCTCCTCCGCGAGTTCCAGCGGACGCACACGCACATGGCGGTGGTGACTGACGAGTACGGTGGCGTCTCGGGTGTGGTGACGATCGAGGATGCACTCGAGGAGATCGTCGGGGAGATCGCCGACGAGCACGACGAAGCCTTCTCCGACGGACTCCGTCACGTGTCGGAGGGGGTCTGCGAGGCGATGGCCAACGTCCGCCTCGAGGATCTCGCCCGGGCCACCGGTCTCGACCTGCCGATCGAAGCCGACTACGAAAGCGTCGGCGGGTTCGTCTTCCACCACCTCGGCCGGATCCCGGTCGCCGGCGAACGCTTCGAATCGCACGGCGGACGGTGGGAGGTGCTCGCCGCCACGCGCAACCGGGTCGACCGGGTCCGCGTCACCCGCCTCTCCCCCCCGGATTGATACCCGATGGCTGCGGACAAGGCCCACGCCGTCGTGATCCGCGCCGTGCCGTTCGGGGAAACCAGCGCCGTGGCGACGCTCTACACCCGCGAGCTCGGCAAGCTGCGGGCCCTGGCGAAGGGGGCGTGGCGGCCGAAGAGCGCTTTTGACGGCGCCCTTGACCTGCTTTCGACCTGTCAGGTACTCGTCCTCCGCAGATCGTCTGGTGGGCTCGACTTGCTTACCGAGGCTTTCCTCGAACGAAGGTTTCGCGTCGCCACGAGTCTGGCCGCGGTCCATGGTGGAATGTATGTCGCCGAACTGCTCGATGCCCTCACCGCGGACGCCGATCCGCAGCCGGAGTTGTTCGATGCGGCCGACGCGACACTCCTCCGTCTCTCGAATCACGAAGGCCCCGACGCGCTCGTCTGGCCGAGTGTCGTCCGCTTCGAGCTTGCCGCGCTCCGTGCCGTCGGCCAGGCGCCGGCGTTGGGACGCTGCGCGGAATGCCGCGCCGCGGTTCCCGACACGGGGCGGATCGCCTTCGGGATGCTCGACGGCGGCGTGCTCTGCGCGGAGTGCCGCCGCGGTCGCCGGGTCGTCGTCTCGGTGTCGTCGGCGGCGCTGGCTGTCCTCCGCGGCCTCCGCACCGGCCCGCTCGACAAGCCAATCGATCCCTCGGTCCTCGGGGAGCTGCGGGCCGTCATGAACACCTACGTCGCCCACGTCCTGGGGAGGAAATCGCGGCTCAGCCCGCGGTTGATGCCGGTGTATCCCCCCCGCGCCAATCCCGCTCCCCCCCGCGACGCCTGATCTCCCGCCGGCCCTCCAAGGCCGGCAGCGCCGACACACCCCGGGTGCCCACCCCATGCCGCGTTCCACGCATCCCCGCCGCTCCGGAAGCCAGCCGCCCGCGCTGCTTTTGGCCGCCGCCCTGGCGGTCCTGCTCGGTGGCTGCGCGACGACGCTGAAGTCGCCTTCCTGGCCCTGGTCGAAGCGCGGCGACGAGGCGGGGCGAAAGGTGGCCGGTGAGCTCGGCGAGGATGCCGACAGCGAGATCATCTCGTCGGAATACACGCCGCCCCCTGATCCTGGCTGGGATTGGTTCAAGGGGGACAACGTCAAACGCCGCTGGAAGCGGCTCGTGGGGCGCGGGCCCAACGAGCCGGTGGCACGGCGGGCGCTCGCCGAGGCCGACGGTCTCTACAACCAGCGGAAGTTCAAGGAGGCGAGCGCCAAGTACAAGGTGGCGATCGACCGCTGGCCCGACTCGGCGATCGAGGAAGAGGCGATGTGGCAACTCGCCGAGTGTTGGTTCTTCACCGACCAGTATCCGAAGGCGGAGGACGCCTACGACGAGATCGTGAAGAAATATGCCAACACGCGCTACCTCGACCGGATCGCCCAACGTCAGTTCGTCATCGCGCAGTACTGGATCGCCCTCGACGACAAGCACCACTACTTGACGATCGTGCCCAATGCCTTCGACCGCTCCCGGCCGATCTTCGACACCCGCGGCCGGGCCCTCAAGGCCTACGATCACGTCCGCATCAACGATCCTCGCGGGCAGCTGGCCGACGACAGCATCATGGCCCAGGCCAACGCCCACTTCCTCGAGCGGCAGTGGATCGACGCCGACTACTTCTATTCCCTCCTCCGCAGTGAATACCCGGACAGCGACTTCCTCCTCCAGGCCCATCTCCTCGGTCTCCAGGCGAAGCTCCGCGCCTACCAGGGGCCCGGCTACGAAGGGGGCGTGCTCGACGAGGCGGAGGTGCTCGCTGATCAGACGCTCGTGCAATTCCCCGACCAGCTCGCCCGTACCGATCAAGACCGCGTCCTCGGTGTTCGGGCCGAGATCCATGCCCAGCAGGCGCTGCGCCACTGGAACCGGGCGGAGTTCTACGCCAAGGGGGAGCACTACACCTCGGCGAGGATTTACTACGCGCTGATCGCGCGCGACCGCCCCGAGACGCTCCTGGCGACGAAGGCCCGCGAGCGACTCGGCATGATCGCCGGGAAGGAGGACGTCTCCGACAATCCCTTCCCGACGCTTACCGCCTGGCTCAATCCCGATTCGCTCAAAGAGGCGGAGCTCGACGCCATGGCCGAAGCCGACGCCGTCATCGCCCGCGAGAACAATTCCGGCGCCTCTGGCCCGATCCGCTGATCGCTCGTCTCCGCGAAGCACGCTCGTGGGCGCTCCGTGCGGACTGCCCGTCGCCACCTTGCCAGGATCCCGAGTCATGCCCACCGGCGACGCCGTTTCCCGCCGGGTGTGGCTGTTGGCCGTCGCGGGCGTCGCTTTCGGCACGGCCGGTTGTGCCGGCTACCGGTTCGGCAACAACACGCTCTACGCGCCGAACGTCCGCACCGTCTACGTCCCGATGATCCAGAGCGACTCCTTCCGCAACGTCCCCGGCGTCGATCTGGGGGAGCGGCTGACGGAGGCGGTCTGCAAGGAGATCGAGAAGCGCACGCCCTTCAAGGTGGTGGGAAACGCCGAGGCCGACAGCGTGCTGACGGCGCGGATCGTCGCCGACACCAAGCGCATGCAGGTCGAGAGCCCCACCGACCAATCGCGGATGGTGGAGATGAACATCCAGGTGCTCGTCACCTGGGCCGACCGCGGTGGCGCGGTGCTCGCCACCGGCGCCGTTCCCCTCCCGGCGGCGAGCGTCGACGTTGGTCAGGCGGCCGTGCTCGTTCCCGAATACGGCCGCTCGGTCGTGAGCACGCAGCAGGAGGGGATCGTGAAGATGGCCCAGCAGATCGTCGGCCTCATGGAAGAGCCGTGGTGAAGGCCGGTCAGGCCGGCGTCCAGAGCACGGCCCCCTGCCCATCGAGGGCTGGCACGATCACCTGCGTCACATGGGCCGCGATGTCGGTGATCAGTTCCGGGCCGTCGCATCCCGCTTCGCGGAGGGCTCGGCTTCGAGCGAAGACCACCCAACCGAACGGACCGCAGAGCGAGCTCTGGAGCATTTCCGCGAGTGACGCGGTGCGATCTTGATCGCCCGCCAGGGCGAAATAGTAAACGGATCGCGAGGATGCCGTCGCGTAGAGAAAGTGCTTCGGGGGCGCTGACCACGTCCAGGCCTGGAGTTCGCCCATCGCTCCTGGGCCTGACCCCAATTGGCACACCACGCAAGCATCAGCCGCGGATTCAAGGTGAGCCTGACCGAGGCCTGCAATCTCCGCCACGGGGTTGTAGCCCTCGTCGGCGGGCCACTGGGGCGCGAAGCGGAACGTATCGAGTGCGACGACGGATACCGATGGCGCACACGCCAGGTGAAAGCTCCCATCAAGTGTTGCATGCGCGGCGATGAATCGGCTCGAGATCGAATCGCCCTGGCCGAGGGCGCGGGCGTTGTCCAGGATCATCGTGCGAGCACGTGAATCGCCGGAGAGAAGTTCTCGAAACACGTTCGCACCGGCTTTCGATGTTCAGCGGCCGTCGGTCAGGCACATTCAATGCCATCAGGCCCCTTGGGAAAGATCGGAATTATAAAAAGAGGTAGACCCGGAACGAATGCTGGAGCCGCAGGTGGCGGAGGAAGAACGGGGGACGGAGGGATAGCCGGCCACATCCAGAACGGAATCAGCGGTGATCGTGGCATCGGCGCCGGCTCAGTCTTTGGAAGGCTCCTGGGAACGGGTTTGGGATCGGGGGTGGTCTCCGCCGGAGGATCGAAACCCGGTTTCTTGGGGTTCAAAGGCTTTGCCGGAACCCATTTTCCCGAATCAGGGAAAAAGTCCCACTGATTTCCCCCTGGAAAAGTTACTCCCCAGTGCGGGCCTTTGGGTAGCGGATGATCAAGATCGGGATGAAGTTTACGGCCATCAGGGTGTTCCCATTGTCCCCTTGGGCTTCCTGGGGCGAGGTCTTCGCCGTTCCAGAACCATCCCGGGCCAGGTGAGTCTGTAGGCGACGAAGGAATATTTGGAAACTCGAACTTTGCATCAGCCTCTGGGGCACTCTCCTCCGTGGGCACGGCGGATGATTGGTCGCCAGCCGCAGGCTTAGGCGGGACGACACCAGCCTCGCCGTTCTTATGAGAAGTCGACTCACAGTCTCCAAGAGCTCCGAGAGCAGCTGATGTGCCGCCGAATGGCATCGGAGATGACCATTCGACTGGAAACGGAGGGCACGCTTCACCTCCTGAGGGGCTTCGTGGAGCCAGTGGCGTTGCAAGTGATACCCCGTCGCCGTCCATCGTGAACTTGGCCTCGAGCCGTTCGAATGCTCCTGGGAGTGCCAGCGAACGCCTTACCGACTTTCGTGCAGCTGGCGATCCCGCTCGTGTTCGAAAAAACATATCTGGTCCCTTCTAAGGGTTCGTAGAAGCGGCAAGGATCAACCGGCTGGCAAGAATGACCCCTCGCAGAAGGAGCGGACCCCCCCTCCTGGCTGTCAAGACTTTGGAGCAGGTGACTGCGGATGAGGCTGCGTGGTTACGGGGCACAGCTCATACCACCGGCGCCGTCCCCCTGCCGGCGGCGAGCGTCGACGTCGGTCAGGCGGCCGTGCTCGTCCCCGAATACGGCCGCTCGGTCGTGAGCACGCAGCAGGAGGGGATGGTGAAGATGGCCCAGCAAATCGTCGGCCTCATGGAAGAGCCGTGGTGAGCGCCGGTCAGGCCGGCGTCCAGATGAGATAGCCGGACGTGTCGAAGCAGGGCACGAAGACGTGGCGGAGATTCGCCACGAGGCCATCGACGAATGCACCGTCGACGCTGGAACCCCACTTGGGCACCGCAGAGCAGGTGGTGCAGAGGTGTGTCTGCCACTTTGCGCCGGGCCGGACGAGGGACTCCGCATCCTCCAGCAGGACGTCGCGGCCGGAGACGCAGTTGTAGAAGTCGCGGCTGCCGTAATAAAGCACTCGATCCTCAGCCGGAAGGGAGTACTGGGCGCGATCCTCGGCGGAGAGTTCGGGAAACCTAGGGAGAGGCGTCTTTGAATCTGCAGCCCAATCCTCGGCGACCGTCAGGGCCGCCGCCGTGTGGCGATGGTAGTCAACGACGAATCGCCCCATTTCGTCATAGGGGTTGGCGTCGCTGCTTCGGACCGTGCCCGGGGGTTCTGCTGGAAAGGCGTCGAATCGATCGGCCGAATTGGGATCGAACCACGCCTCGAACATGACCTGTACCCTCCCGGAACGCTTTCGGACGACGTCGAGGATTCGCGATGAAAGATCATGATCGTGGGCGCAGATCTCAAGGCTCCGGACGAGGAACTGTTCGGCGACCGATTTGTTTCCGGTGATGTCAGTGAGCATGCGTTCCCTCCGGAGCCTGTTGATTCACGCCAAGGGCGGGCCAGCGTAATCACGAAGAGTGTCTGGTTTCGGCCAGATCGGGATGATCAACAGAGGTAATCCGAAAGCAGGTATCAGGCGGGGCCGCGCCTGCCGAGGCGAATCTGTTCGAGCTCCAGCCGGAGGGGGGCCCAGTAGAGGCGATCAGCCTCGCGTTCAGCGTCTTCCTCGACACGCAGTGCTGCCGTGAGCGCCGCGGCGTCACCAGCGAGGGCGTGCGTCAACAACGGTCGGCGGGGGATCGCCGCCGTCGCAGCGTCGGGGAGTTCGCGGGCCAGGCCGATGAGCAGGGATGGAGTGCGCAGTTCCTCGAGCCACAGAGCGACGGCCTTGGCGTCACGCGCTTCGCCATGGCGGGCGAGATCAGCTTCGACGAGCCTCGCGATCATCGGCCAGTCCTTGTCACGCTGGGTCTTCTTTGCCGTGACGAGGTCCCGGAGGGAAAGCACCTCGATCGCCCCTCCGTCGGTCTCGATCGTGGTTCGTCGATCCCAGAGCGTCTCGAATCCGGGGAGACCGCGAAGCGTTGCCATCACATCGACGCGCATGCCAGCGGCGCCGGGGGCGCGGCAGCGGAAATGGATGGCGAGCCCCCGTTTCAGATGCCGGCGCTCAAACGGCGGCACCGCGATCACGTCCGCCTCGAGGGCATCGAGGGCCGCTGTGAGGCGCTCGAGGTTCGCGTCGTCGGCGAGCACGAGCACATCGGTGTCGCGGCTGAACTCAGCCCCGCCGTACAACACGCATGCCTGGCCGCCCATGAGGAGCGAACGCACGCCGCTCTTCGTCAGAGTAGAAAGGACTTTGAGAATCGGGCTCGGGGTCAAGGGACCCTCCCAGTTCCAGATAGGTCTGCCAGAGCCGGGAGGATTCCTCGAGGCGCTGGGCCGGGGTCAGGGAGTACCACTCCGCCCATTCCGCCCCGACGAGATCGACCCAGTCGATGGAGTCTTGTTTCGCGACCTGTTTCATGATTCGTCCATCCTACCCCCCTCCGCCGCCAGTCCGCCAACGAATCGGCCGCGATCTCCGGCAGAGCAGGCGACGGTTCCCTCCGGCGGAGCCGTGCTGCGGGTAAAGTGAGGGCATGACAACCACCCCGCTCCCCGCCGCCTGGCAGCTCCGTTCAACGCGTCTGGCGCTGCCGCATCCGGCTGGCGCACTTCGCCGGCCGCTGGTGATGGGGATCGTCAACGTCACCCCTGACAGCTTCTCCGATGGCGGCCGTCACGCGGTGGTCGATGCGGCGGTGGCGCATGGCTTGCGCCTCGTGGCCGAAGGGGCCGATCTCCTCGATGTCGGTGGGGAGAGCACGCGCCCGTTCTCGACGCCGGTTGGGGCGGACGAGGAGATCCGGCGGACGGCCGAGGTGGTGCGACGGCTCGCCCGCGAGTCGGGAGTGCCGGTGTCGATCGATACCTCGAAGGCCGCCGTGGCCGAGCGCGCCCTCGAGTGCGGCGCCGAGATCATCAACGACGTCACCGGGCTCGAAGGGGATCCGGCGATGCTCGCGCTTGCTGTCGCGTCGCGGGCCGGCATCTGTGCGATGCACATGCAGGGCACCCCCGCCACGATGCAGATCGACCCACGCTACGACGATGTCGTCGGAGAGATCTTCCAGTGGCTCACCGCACGGCGCGACACGCTCCTCGCTGCCGGCATTGACCGGGGGCGGATCTGCCTCGATCCCGGCATCGGCTTCGGCAAGACCCACGCCCACAACCTGGCGCTGGTGTCCCACGCGGGAAGGTTTCTCGACCTCGGCTGCCCGATCCTCGTCGGCCACTCGCGGAAGGGCTTCATCGGCAAGGCGCTCGAGCAGGCTCTCGGCCGAGCGGCCACCGAGAGCGATCGAGATGCCGGCACCGCCGGGATCGCCTGCCGGCTCGC
>CAJBCV010000013.1 GCA_903951635.1 uncultured Planctomycetaceae bacterium | reverse complement strand
CCTTCGGCCGGGGTCTCGGCGACGCCCGTGGCCTCCGCGGCCGGCGGCGTGGTGGCCGCGGCGCCGGGGCGGGCCCGGAACTGCGTCGTCTTGTTCTTCTCGTAGAACTCGCTGATGTCGGCGTCGGTGATTTCCTTGGCGATCTCATCGACAAACAGCCCACGCTTCGCCACGAGGTACTCGACCTGGGCCCGATGCGGCTCGCGAAACCCCGGCTTCTCGCTGCGGGGGTCGGGAAGCTCTTCCTTGTGCTCGTCGAAAAAGGTCCGCAGCGTTCCCACGGCGGGGAGCTTGATCTGATCGCCGAAGCTGCGGACGTCGACCGGCACCACCTCCGCGGTGGCCGATTGCGTCAGCCGGCGGAAATAGTCCCAACGGAGGCCAGGGGGATCCCCGGAGAAGCCCCGCTGGAGGAGGATGAGCATGTTTTGGGCGAGGAGTTCGTGGCGGATGGCCTCGAAGAGATCGTGCTGCGAGACCCCGGCACCGCCAGCCCGAAGGCCCTTCATGATCTGGTCAAACTGGTCGGCCGGCACCTGCCCGCTGGTCAACTTGGCAAGGTAATCGTTGATGGCCGCATCGCTGACCACGATGCCGTTCTTCGTCGCCTCCTCCGCCAGGAGCATCGTCCTCACCACCGCCTGCTCGTCGGCCGGGTAGCGGGGCGCCTGGGCCGGATCGCGCCCCGCGGCCATCGTCGCTTCGAAGAGGAAGCGGTTGAGGACGGTCTTCATCGTCACCGCCCGGTCGAGCCCCTTCTCCCGCAGCTCTCCCCCGCGCCACTTGGCCACCGGCGTGTCGGCCACGGACGCCGCCTGTCCGCCGTACTGCAGCAGGGGCGGGAGGACGAAGAACGCCAGCATGGCGAGGATGGCCAGGGCCACCATCGAGGCCTTTTGATAGGTGCGAAAGATTCCGAAGCCAGCCATGGCACTGCCTGATCTCAGACGGGGGGAAACCGCCGAGCCTTGACAAGGAAAGAGAGGGGAGGGTAACGCTGTCTCTGCTCCCCGGACGGAACAGGCCGCAAATTGTAGGGGTGTGCCGGGTTGCGCCAATCCCGAGTCGCCTCCCGGCCGCGGACCGAAGTCCTGCGTATGCTGTCAAACCGTGGCGGGGCCCCTCCTCGAAGGCCCCGCTCCTTGCCGTTCTGGCTCGCCCGAGCCCTCGATCACCCCGCTCCCTCGTTTCCCCGTTTTCCCCCACCGCCGCGTCAGACGGACACAAGAATGGCCAAGAAAACCTCCCCGACGCGGCGCAAAACCACCTCTTCGAGCCCCTCGGGAGGCTCGAAAGCCAGGGGAGGCGGCTATCAACTGGTGATCGTCGAGAGCCCGGCCAAGGCGAAGACGATCGGCAAATACCTCGGCCCCGGCTTCGTCGTCGAGGCGTCGATCGGCCACATCCGCGATCTCCCCAGCAAGGCCCCCAAGGGCTCGAAGCAACCTGTCCCGGGCGTCGACCTCGACCACGACTTCAATCCCACCTACGAGATCGATGACGCCAAGAAGAAGAAGGTGGCCGAGCTCCGCAAGCTCGCCAAGGACGCCGCCGAGATCTGGTTCGCCACCGACTTGGATCGTGAGGGGGAGGCGATCGCCTGGCACCTCACGCAAGTCCTCGACGTCGATCCCCTCCGCGCCAAGCGGGTGACCTTCGACGCGATCACCAAGGCGGAGATCCAGCGGGCGTTCCAGAATCCCCGCGCCATCAACATGCCCCGGGTCGAGGCTCAGCAGGCCCGCCGAATCGTCGACCGAATCGTCGGATACCAGGTGTCGCCAATCCTTTGGAAGAAGGTCGCGGGGGGGCTCTCGGCCGGCCGCGTCCAAAGTGTCGCCACCCGGATCGTCGTCGAGCGGGAGCAGGAGATCCGGGCGTTCACGCCGGCCGAGTCGTGGGAGATCTCCGCCGGGCTCTCCTTCGACGTCAAGGCGGCGCCGGCCCTCCACGAGGCATGGACGGCCTTCATGGCCCGCCGCGACGAAAAGGGGAAGCCGCCGCTGGTGCGCGAGCGCACCGCCTGGCTCGCCGATCACCGCTCGCTCGAATGCGATCTCGTCGAGGTCGGGGGCAAGACGCTCGCGATCAAGGCGGAGAACACGTCGACCGAGGACCTCACCGCCGCCGTCAGGGCGGCCGCCGAGGCCGCCGGGCTTGTCGACATCGAGATCGTTCCGGAGACCGACGCCACCGCCAAGGGGCGCGGCAAGAACATCATCCGCCTCCAGGGGCGTCCCGACCCGCAGGCCCGCTACACGGTCGACTCGATCGACGTCACCCGGACGCGCTCCCGCCCCTATCCCCCCTTCATCACGAGCACCCTCCAGCAGGCCGCCAGCTCCCGGCTGGGGATGTCGACCGACCGCACGATGCGGATCGCCCAGCAGCTCTACGAAGGCATCGATCTCCCCGACGAGGGGCGGGTGGGCCTGATCACCTACATGCGAACCGACTCGACGAACCTCTCCCGCGAGGCGATCGAGATGGCGCGGCGCTACCTCGGCGAGCGGCACGGCGCGGCCTACGTGCCCGAAAAGCCCCGCACCTACTCCAGCTCCAACGAGAGCGCGCAGGAAGCCCACGAGGCGATCCGCCCCACCGATGCCTTCCGCGATCCCGACTCGATCGCCTCAGCCCTCCTCGACATGCGCGACGGCGAGCAACTGCTCAAGCTCTACCGGCTCATCTGGCAGAGCTTCGTCTCCTGCCAGGCGACCGATGCCGAGTGGGATTCGACGAGCGTCCGCATGCGCCGCAGCGACCGCGACACCGGCGCCGTCTTCAAGGCCAACGGCCGGGTGCTCCGCTTCGACGGCTTCTACTGCATCAGCGGCACGCCGAAGGACGACGGCGACCAGGTCCTCCCCGACTTCCAGAAGGGGACGCAACTGGCCCCCTTCTCGATCGACCCGCGGCAGAAGTTCCAGTCACCCCCGCCGCGCTACACCGAGGCGACGCTCGTCAAAAAGATGGAGGAGGAGGGGATCGGCCGCCCCTCGACCTACGCGAGCATCATCAACGTCATCGAGAACCGGGGCTATGTCGTCCAGCAGGATCGCCGCTTCCAGGCGACCGCGATCGGCGAGGCGGTGACCGGCTTTTTGAAGCGTGGCTTCCACGACCAATTCATCGAAATCGGCTACACCCGTGAGATCGAACGGGAGCTCGACCAGGTCGCGCAAGGGACGAAAAAGTGGACCGACATGCTCCACGAGTTCCACGACGAACTGTCGCCGAAGCTCGACGAGGCGATGGAGCAGGAACACGAGAAGGCGAAGGCCGATCCCTCCCCCTACGCCTGCCCCCAGTGCGGCCGCCGACTCGAATACCGGCTCGGCGGGAAGGGGGAGTTTCTCTCCTGTTCGGGTTACAACGAGAAGATCGTCGATGAGCCGGTGGCTCCGCCGGCCGCCAAGGGGAAGAAGGCCCCGAAGCGGACCGCGAAGCCGAAGACGCGCCCCGCCTGCAGCTTCGCCATGCCGGTCGACCGGCAGCGGCGCCCGCTCCTCCCGGAGCAGATCGATCTCCTCTCGCCGGCCGGCGTGCCGATGGTCAAGCGAACTGGCCGGTTCGGCGACTTCCTCGTCGAGGACAAGCCGCGGCCGGTGAAGCCGAAGGGGAAGAAGGCGCTCGAGGCCCCGGCCGAGCCCCCTCCCTTCATCCTCAACCTCGACAAGAAGGGGAACATCAAGTTTCCCTCGCCGCCGCCGCTGGTCACCGACATCGCTTGTCAGAAGTGCGGCGCGATGATGAACCTCCGCGACGGGAAGCGCGGCCCGTGGCTCGGCTGCCAGGCGTTTCCGAAGTGCCGCGGCCGGGAGACCTTCACAAAGCTCCCGGAGCCGAGGCAAAAGGAGCTGACGAAGGCCCTCGCGATCCACCTCCAGGGGCGAACGGCGCTGGCGCTGACGCGCCGCGACGGCTTCACGCCGGTGGCCGACGGCACCCCCATCGCCATGCTGACGATGGAGGGGGGAGTCGCCGAACTCCAGCCGTTCGCCGGCTGACGAGCCGCGCCGCTCACTCCTCGTCGTCGTCGTCCTGATCGTCCTCGAAGGTCGACGGGAGGTCGTCGAGGGCCATCGCGTAGGCGGTGGCGTGGGAGCGGCAGTGGGAGATGCTCACGAGCACGCAGGCGATGCCGAGTTGCTCGGCGACGTCGGCCGCCCCACCGAAGAGCGTCGCCCGCGGGCGGCCCCCGGGGGCGTTGATCACCTCGATGTCGCGCCAGCTGATCCCCCGCCGCCAGCCCGTGCCGAGCGCCTTGAGGATCGCCTCCTTCGCTGCCCAGCGGCCGGCGAAGTGCTGGGTGGCCTGCTTGCGGCTGCGGCAGTATTCGATCTCGGCCGGGGTGTAGACGCGGCCGACGAAGAGCTCCCCGTGGCGCTCGATCATCTGCGCGATCCGCAGACACTCGGTGATGTCGGTGCCGATCCCGAGGACGTTCATCCTTTCCCTCCGGCCGGCTTGCCCGGCAGCCGGGAAAGGCCGCAGGCCCGCTTCGCCCTGGCGAGAACGTCCCCCGCCTTCGCCCGGGCCCGCTCGGCCCCGCGGGCGAGGATCGCGTCGATCGTGCCCGGATCGGCGGCGAGCTCCGCCCGGCGACGACGGGCGTCGGCGAAGAAGTCAGCCGCCGCCGCCACGAGGGCCTTTTTGACATCGCCGTAGCCGAAGCCGCCACGCCGGTAGAGCGCGGCCATCGCGTCGCGGTCGGCCGCGGGGGCAAACAGCGAGAACAGCTCGAAGAGGTGATCCCCCTCCGGCTCCTTGGGCATTTCAACGGGGCGCGAATCGGTCGTGATCCGCATGACCTTCTTCTTCTGCGCCCCGGGATCCTCGAACACCTCGATCGTGTTCTCGTAGCTCTTCGACATCTTCTGGCCGTCGGTGCCGGGAACGCGTGCCCCGGCCTCGACGAGCCTCGGCTTGGGGAGCGTGAACACCTCGCCGTAAAGATGGTTGAAGGTGCCGGCGAGGTCGCGGCAGACCTCGATATGCTGCACCTGATCCTCCCCTACCGGGACGATCGTCGCGTCGTAGGCGAGGATGTCGGCGCTCATGAGGACGGGGTAGGTGAAGAGCCCGGCATCGGCCGCCATGCCGCGCGACTTCTTGTCCTTGAAGGCATGGCAGCGTTCGAGGAGCCCCATCGGCGTCACCGTCATCAACAGCCAGGTCAGCTCGGTGACCTCCGGCACGTCCGACTGCACGAACAGCGCCGCATGCTCGGGATCGAGGCCGAGGGCCACCAGATCGAGGGCCGCGTCGCGGACGAATCCGCGGAGCCGCTCCGGCTCCCGGACGGTGGTCAGGGCATGGAGATCGGCGATGAAGTAGTACGACTCCCCCGCCGTCTGCAGTTCGATGTACTGACGGATGGCGCCGAAATAATTGCCCCAGTGGAAGCGGCCAGTGGGCTGGATCCCGGAGAGCACC
Organism: uncultured Planctomycetaceae bacterium; assembly: GCA_903951635.1. Lineage (GTDB taxonomy): Bacteria > Planctomycetota > Planctomycetia > Pirellulales > UBA1268 > QWOP01. The sequence continues at coordinate 4,740 of CAJBCV010000013.1, read as the reverse complement.
CGCGTCGGAGGCACTGGGCGGGGAGGCACGGTCTTCGCGTCGTCGCTCATCAATTCGGCTTCCGGCTCGGGTGATGGGGGCGGGAATCAGTGGGGCTGTGGCGGGGAGGGCGCAGGCGCCGCGCCGGGGAGGCGGATCGTACCGACGAGGTCGGCCACGCGCGTCACGCCCGCTTCGGCAAGGGCCCCCGGGAGGGCGTCGAGGAGCCTGATCGACGACCGAGGCTCGGCAAAACTCGCCGTCCCGACCTGCACGGCGCTGGCTCCAGTGACGAGAAACTCCATCACGTCGTCGATCGTCATGATGCCCCCCACCCCGATGATCGGGGTGTCGACGGCACGCCGCACCTGATGGACGCAGCGGAGGGCGATCGGCTTGATTGCCGGTCCCGACAAGCCCCCGACGACGTTGCCGAGGAGCGGCTTCCGCCGCCGCCAGTCGACCGCCATCCCCTGGCAGGTGTTGATCACCGTCAAGGCGTCGGCACCGCCGTCTCTGGCCCCCCGAGCCACGTCGGCGATGCTCGTCACGTTCGGCGTCAGCTTGGCGAGGATCGGCAGACGGCTGACGCCGCGCACCCCGGCGACGACGGCCCGGCAGGCCTCGGGATCGGTGCCCAGGTCGACCCCGTGGCTGACGTTCGGGCAGGAGATGTTGAGCTCGAGGGCGGCGATTCCCGGCACTCCCTCGAGGCGGTCGGCGATTTGGACAAACTCCCGCTGGTCGGCCCCGGCAATGCTCACGATCACCGGCGCGGCGCAGCCGAGGAGGAAGGGAAGCTGGTGGCGGAGAAAGGCCTCGACGCCGTCGTTGTCCAGGCCGATTGAATTGAGGAGCCCGGCCGACGTCTCGATCGTCCGCCAGGGGACGTTGCCCGGCCGGGGCCGGGGCGTGATCGTCTTGGGCACGATCCCACCGAGCCGGTGGAGATCGACGAAATCGACCATCTCTTTCGCGTAGCCGAACGTCCCCGAGGCGACGAGGATCGGATTGGGGAGGCGGAGGCGCCCGAGCTGAACGGCCAGATCGATGGAACCCCCGTCAGGTGGGCTGTCGGCAGGGGCGTTCGTCATGGGGGCGGCGGGGGCTTCGCGGGGCCCAGGATGGGACGGGGCATGCAGAGGATTTGGGGGCTCTGGAGTGTAGCAGCCGCCGGTCGGGATGGGCCGGCGTTGAGAGAGGATAAAAAAGTTCGGGTTGAATCAAGTTTGCCGGTCGTGACGGTCGATCATCCTCACACGGTGGGGAAGAGGCGACCGGCGCCGACCCGCTGCGATGTTGACATTAGTGCTTGCCAGTCCTAGGCTTCTGACGATTTCCAACGGGGTGGGAACCGGCTTCGGCTCTTCCGGGCCATGGCGGAACCTGCATCGGACGGAGCGTCGGAGCCGTGACCAAGAAAGACATCGTCCGGACGATCGCCGAGCAGATCGATCTTCCCCAGCTTCGCACCAAGGACCTCGTCCAGCGGACGTTCGATGCCCTCATCGACGCCCTGGTCAAGGAAGGCCGGATCGAGCTGAGAAACTTCGGGGTGTTCGAGATCAAGCGACGGGAAGCGCGGATGGCCCGCAACCCACGGACGGGAGAGAAAGTGCCTGTCCAGGCGAAGAACGTGTTGACGTTCAAGCCTGGAAAGGAAATGGAAGCGAGGGTCAGGGTCGTGGATCTCGAGGCGATCGAGCGGAAGAAGGAGGCTGGTTCGCGAACTGCCGCCAAGGCATCGCAAGCCCCCCCTCCTCCGACCGGCGCCCCGGAGCCCCCCCCGTCCTGAGCCGGTGCGAACGAGGGGCGACACCCGCTCGGACAGGATGTCCGCGGGGGAGTCGCCGGGAAGGCTGCCTGGAACATCTGGCAGCCCCCTTCCCGGAGTCGGAGTCACGGAGTCAGGGAGGACGAACGATGCGGAAGCTCTGCTGGATGATTTTCGCGGCCATGGCGCTCTCGACGAGCACCGGCTGCCTCATCCCCATGTACTCCGGCGACCCACTGCGTCGCGCCCAGCAACTCATCTTCACGTCGGAGGATCTGCGGACGATCACCGACGAATGGGAGCGGATCTGGTTTCTCGACCAGCCGTCCCACATGACGCTGTACCGCACCCACGGCGGCATCCTCTGAGGCACGCTGAGCTTCGCTGCCGGTCGGTCGACGCCGGGCCGAAGCCTCCGTCCAGGGGCGCAGCCGTCTGCCTCAGACGGTTCGCTGATCCACCGGGGCCACGACTGGAGCGGCGACGTTCAGGCCCGCCGCCAACCGCGCTGGCCTGATCAGATCTTGATCTTCGAAGCCTGGAGCTTGATCGACTCGATCGGCACGATCTCCCCGCGGTTGCATCCGGGGCAGGCCTCCGCCGCCTCCGCCCACGCCTGTGGCGTGCGGAGGTTGGAGTCCCAAAACGGCCATGTCTTGCACTGCCGGGGACGCTCCTCGTAGGCGGTGCACTTTCGCGTCTTCTCGTCGAGGAGAACGCAGTCGCCCCCCGGCCGCTCCTTGAGCGACCGCCTCACTCCGACCTGCTTGACGTAACGCTTCTCGAACAGCGCCGGCGTGAGGCCGACGCGGGCCGCCATGGCGTCGATCTCCGCTTGGTTGACCCACACGTAGCCCTCGGAGCCGGAGCAGCAATCCCCGCACTGCGTGCAGGAGAAGCGCAGGCCCTCGGCATACCAGACATCCTTGCTCACTCCTGCCATGGGGGCACCTGCGGGGGGCTCGGGAAGGGATCGGAGAAGTCGCTGTCGGGATGGCCGAGAATCGAGGCAACGGCCGCGACGACGGCACGGACGTCGTCAGCCGTATTGAAGGGACCGAAGCCGAGGCGGACGCTTCCCGCCCCGGATGTGCCGAGGTGGCGGTGGATGAGCGCCGCGCAGTGCAGGCCGGCCCGAGCCTGAACGCCGGCGATCTGCTCGAGGAGCGCCGCGACATCGGCGGGATCATAGCTCTCGACGGTGAAACCGACAATCGGCGGCCCCTTCGCATCGCCGCCCCCGAGAAGGCGCACCCCGGGAAGCGCCGCCAACCCCGCGCGACACGCCGCGGCGAGCCGATGCCCGTGGGCCGCAAGCGCCGCGATCCCCTGCTGCTCCACCCAGGCGATCGCCGCCGCCAGCCCGGCAAGCGCCGCCAGGTCGGGCGTGCCGGCCTCGAGTCGCTCGACGAACCGCTCCGGCATCCGCAGGTCGTCGCTCGCCGTGCCGGTTCCCCCTTGGACCAGCGCCCTCGGCTCGACGCCCTGGCGCGCGAAGAGAATCGCCCCCCCTTCCGGCCCCTGGAGCCACTTGTGCCCCGCGGCGACGACCACATCCGCAGCCGCCTCGCCGGCCGGCAGCGGGACGATCCCGGCCGTCTGCGAGGCATCGAGGAGGCTCAAGCCCCCCCGTTCCCGGGCGAGGCGGGCAAGCGTCGCGGCGTCTTGGAGCGAGCCGGTGACGTTCGAGGCATGGCTGAAGACGAGCATCCGCGTCGCCGGCCGCCAGGCACCCGCGACGTCGTCGGGATCGACCCTTCCGCTGGCGTCGCAGGGCACGACATCGAACTCGATCATTCCCCGGTCAGCAAGCCATTGGAGCGGGCGGAGCGTGGCGTTGTGATCGGCGGCCGTCGCCAAGACATGCCATCCCGGTTCGACGAGCCCGTGGATCGCGACATTGAGGCCGAGGGTGGCCCCCGACACCAGCGCCACGCGCTGAGGATCGTCGGCGCCGACGATCCGGGCCGCCGCGGCCCTGGCCCCCGCGCGGAGGGCGTCGGCACGGCGCGCGTCGGCGTGGATCCCCCGGCCAGCCGCGGCCCCCACGTCGCGGAGGGCGTGGAGAACGGCGTCGATCACCGGGCCGGGCTTCGGCCACGACGTCGCCGGATGATCGAGATACCGCCGAGGAGGCACCGGAGGGGTCAACCTCAACCTCCGATCTGGTACATGGCCCGGGCCGGACGCTCGAAGTCCGGCTCTCCGATGCCATGGGCGGCGCGCTTGGCCGCGGTGCAGTCGAGAAGGAGCCGCGTGAGTTTGGCATCGAGGTCATCGCCTCCCGCGCGGAGGACGGCACGCGCGTCCCACTCGGAGGTCGAGAACAGACAATTGCGAAACTGGCCGTCGGCCGTGAGCCGGAGCCGGTCACAGCGATCGCAGAAGGGATGTGACACCGGATCGATGAACCCGACGAGGCTCCCGTCGGCGAACCGCCAATCGACCGCCGGTTGCCCGGGATCGGCGCTGGGGGCGGGCACGAGGGGCCCGAGTTCCGCCTCGAGGATCCGCCGCACCTCGTGACCGGTGAGCACCTGCGCCCCAGACCAGGCCGACTCGGCATCGAGCGGCATGAACTCGATGAAGCGGAGATGGAAGCCACCGTGGCGACAGTGGCGGGCGAGGGGCACCGCCTGCGTCTCCGTGATCCCGCGGATCGACACCGCGTTGACGCGGATCCCCGTGAATCCGGCCACGCTCGCCGCCTCGAGCCCGGCGAGAACACGCTCGAGGCCATCGGCCCGCGCGATCCGCCGGAAGGTCTCGTCGTCGAGGGCGTCGAGGCTGACGTTGAGGCGGTGGAGGCCGGCCGCGCGGAGGGCCGCGGCCTGCGCCGAAAGCAGCAGGCCGTTGGTCGTCAGCGCCACTTCCTCGATCCCGGGGACGGCCACGAGCCGGGCGATGAGATCGGGAAGCCCGGGGCGGAGCAACGGCTCACCGCCGGTGACACGGACGGAACGGACGCCGAGGCCGGCGGCCACCGT
>CAJBCV010000012.1 GCA_903951635.1 uncultured Planctomycetaceae bacterium | reverse complement strand
CTGGCCTTCACGGCGCTGGTGCTCGAGGATCCGGTCCATCGCCTCGCCGTCATTCGTGCCGTCGGCGGCGACCGAGTCCTTCTGGCGTTTCTTGCCCGCTCCGCCGGTCGGCGACGGCTTCGCGCCGGACTGGGGCTTCTCCCCTCCCTCGCGCTGCTGGCCTTCACCCTGGCCTTCACCCTGGCCCTTCTGCTCGCGCCCCTTCCCCTCGCGCCCCTGCGGCTGCGTGCCTGGTTTCTGACCGCTCCCTTGTTGGTCACCGGAGTCGCCGCCGTCGGCTCCCTGCTGCGGTTTGCCGCTCTTGCCCGCCTTGGAGCCCTTGGGGCTCTGGTCGTTCCCGGGGCGCTGTTGCTTCCCATCCCCCTGCTCTTCTTCGCCACCGCCAGCCGCTCCCGGCTGCCCCTGCTCTCCGGGGGGAGGGGGGTTCGAACCGTCGTCGCTGCGCTGTCGATCGGGTCGCTTTCGATCGGCGGGGCCGCCACGCTGCTGGTTGTCTTGGTTTTGCCGGTCTTGGTTTTGCCGGTCTTGGTTTTGGTTGGCCTGGTTTTGGTCTCCAGACGCGCCGTCATCGCGGCCGCCATCCTCCGGCTGCCGCTGACCGGCACCGTTCTCCGCTCCCTCGGCACCGTCCTCGTTTCGATCCCCCTCGCGGCCGTCCTCTGACTGCCCGGCGGCGTCCTCTCCGTCGTCGCCCCCGTCGTTGCCACGGTCGGAGTCATCGGAGCGATCCTCGTCTGATCGCCCCTTCTTCGAGTCCTTCGGGAAATCAGGCTCAGGCTCGTCGGGCTGCGGCGGCGCCTTCTCGTCGATCTTCAGTTCCTGCCATGGCGTCACGGAGACGTTCGGCTGCTGGGGCCGGTTGTCGGTGGCGACGGCGCGATAGTGGAGCACCGAGCCCGCCTCCGCCCCGAGATTGAAGGGAACGAGGCGTGCCGTCCCCTTGAAGGGGCCCTGCTTGGCCACCTCGAGAATCGGGATCGGCGGCACGGCACGGCCGCCATCGACGCGGGTCTCGATCACCACGCGGGCGAGGGCATGATCGGGGTCGAGGGCCCGCACCCGCACCGGCACCGGGCTGTCGCGCGGGACGGCGAGGGGCGAGTCGGTCGGCGATTCGATCGTCACCTCCGGAGCCAGATCGGCGACAACGTCAATGCGGTGCTCCATCGGCTCGAGAACGACCGCCTCCCGCCCCCCCTGGGCCGAGCCACGGGGCTGGAAGACGAGCCGGTAGATCGCATGCTCCGGCGCCGTCCTGTCGGCATTCATCCGCAGCGGGAAGGTCACCGAGGCCCGCGCCAGATCGCTCGCCCCGACCTTCATCTTCAGGTCGCGATTTCCGTCGCAGCCAAAGTCGATCCAGGCCGCCTCGATCGGCTGGTTGCACTCGGCCACGAGCGTCACCTGCGTCTCCTCCGGCGCCCGCAGATCTCCCTGCCAGGCGACGGTCTCCGGGTCGCGGGCAATGTAGGCGGGGAAGTCGTAGCGCACCTCGCGCACGAGGAGCGAGGGGGAATCGACGACGACCAACCGCACCGGTTCGCTCCGGGCATCACCGGCGGCGATCGTGATCTCGATGGAGTGCTCCAAGCCCCTCGTGGCGTCGGGGAGAAACGCCGTGTAAGCCTTGGCCGCCTCGCCTTCGGCGGCCCCGCGCACCATCTCGATCCGCCACGGCGTCGCCGCGGGATCGTGGGAGCCGTCGTCTTTCAGGGGCGCCGCCAAGACGACCGGGTGCTCGCCCCCACGCAGGCCACGGACCGCGGCCGCCAGCACGAGTTGCCGGCCACGGACGAGCGTCGCGGAGCCGCGATCGACCGCCACCTCCTGCCCGTCGATGCCATCGACGAGTTGTTGCGGGTCGACGACGCCTGCCCCCGGCATCCGCCAGTGGAAGCGCGGAGGCTCGATCCGGACGCGCGACGGCGCGGAGATCCCGGCCCATGGCGCCACCAGTCGCACGGCACTGACCAGCAGGCTCTTGGGTGCCACGAGTTCATAGAGGCACGCGATCCCCACCGCCGCGGCCAGCACCATCGCCAAGCGGACGGCGAGCGAACGGTCGATGACCCCCTCGGTGGGGACATCGGCGAGCCGTTTCGCGGCCCGCTTCTCCAGCGACCGGACCACGACCGCGGTGCTCCCCTCGGGATGCGCTTTGACGAGCACCGTATTGACCAGGTCGTTATGGAGCTCGGGATGCTCCCGCTCGATGGCGCGGGCAGCATAGACGAGATTCACCCGGTAGCGCATCAGGGGCAGCAGCCAACGCACGGCCGCCGCAGCGAGCGCCATACATCCGGCCGCCAGCCATCCCCACCGCACCCACCGTGGCAGCCCCCCCGGGACGATCCAGTGCTCCGCGAGGACGCCGACGGCAAGCCAGACGGCCCCCGCGACTGCGGCGCCGAGGAGGAAGTTGGTGAGGGCGACCCCCTTGAAGTCGGCCCCCGCTGCCTCGAGTCGACGGGCCAGATAGCGATCGGAGTTCGACGGCGCCTCATCCCCGGCAGACCAGCCGCCGACGACGAGCGTCTCACCGCTGTTGGAGGACACGCTGGCCATGACACCGTTCCCGCAAAGGGGCTCGAGGGGGTTCCGCGGGACTCCGAGCGACTCCGAGCGACGGTCGGTCGAGTCTCGGGGATTCGCCAGCGTCCCTGCCGCCAAGTATATCGGCACCCCATGCCCGGGGGCTGGCCGGGGAATCGCCATCGGCGTCAAACCCGCCTCGAGCGCCCGCCAGCCGCCACGATTCCCCCGGAATCACTACACTCCACGCTCGCAGGATGTGCCCTTCTCGCGGGGCGGACCGACGGATCGACCGCATGCCGCTGCTTCCTGACGCAGAATCGTTCAAGCGCCTCGTCGACGGGACCGACACCGCCGCCGCTGCGACGCTGGCCCGTCTCGCCCTCGCGCCGCTCGGGGCCACGTGGGGGACGGTCATGGCCCTCCGCAACGCCGCCTACGACCGCGGCTGGCTCGCCACGAGGCAGGCAGGTGTGCCGGTGGTGTGCGTCGGCAACCTGACCCTCGGCGGCACCGGCAAGACGCCGCTGGTGGCCTGGGTCGTCCGCCACCTGACCAGCCTCGGCTGTCAGCCAGCCATCGTCAGTCGTGGGTACGGCGCCGCGGCCGGGCGGCGGAGTGACGAAGCCGCCGAACTGACGCTCCTGCTGCCCGGTGTCCGGCATGTCGCCGATCGCGACCGCGTCGCCGCCGCCACCTCGGCCGCTGCCGCCGGGGCCGATATCGTCGTGCTCGACGACGGCTTTCAGCACCGCCGCCTGGCGCGCGATCTCGATCTGGTCGCCATCGACGCCACCGATCCCTTCGGCTGTGGGCATGTCTTCCCCCGCGGCCTCCTTCGCGAGCGTCTGGCGGGCCTGACGCGGGCCGACGCCGCCATCCTCACCCGGGCAGGGAGCGTGTCGCTCCAGCGGCGGGCGGAGATCCGCGACCGACTGGCGGCAGCCTGCGGAGGGAGACTGCCGAGCGTGTGGGTGGAGGCGAGCCACGCCCCCGTCGCCGTCCGCGATCCGGCGGGGACGAGGCGCGCGATCGACTGGCTCGCAGGGCGCCGCGTCGTCGCGTTCGCCGGGATCGGGAATCCGTCCGCCTTCCGGCGAACCCTCGTCGCGCTCGGCGCCGACGTCGTCGCCTTCCGCCCCTATGCCGACCACCATGCCTACGCCGCGGCCGACCTGCCAGACCTCGCATCGTGGGCCCGGACCCACGACGCGGCGCTGGTCACCACGCTCAAAGACCTCGTCAAGCTCCCCGCCGGCTTCGCCGGCGAGACGGCGGTTGTGGCCCTCGAGATCGCGATGGTGCTCGAAACCGGCGCGGCCGAACTCGGCGCCCTCATCGACGGCGTCGCGCCACGATTCGGGACCGACCCACGCGACGGGGCCGTCGGGCGATGAATGGCATGCCAGCGCGACTGGTCGTCGTCGACCCCTGCCTCGACGGCGTTGGCTCCCATCCCTGGCAGTACGCCGTCGCCGTCCTCGGTGCCGCCCGCCGGCGGGGCTGGGCGTGCGATTTGGTCTGCCGCTCGACTGTCCGCATGCCCACCGACGCCGACGCGGGCTGGCGGCTGTGGCCGCTGCTCCGTTTCCCCGGCAACTCGAAACTCACCGCCTTCGCCGAACTCGATCGGCTCGGGGCCGATGGCCGACCGCGGTGGCAGCCCCCCTGGGAAGCCTGGTCGCGGAGTCGCCGGCGCCGAGCACGCGTGGCCGCCTTCGCCGCCGATCTCGCGCCGGTCATCGCCTCGCTTGCGCCGGGCGACCAGTTCCTCGTCGCCACCGCTTCCGAACTCGATGCCGCAGGACTCGCGCGGGCGATCCACGCCGCGCGGCCACCGATCGGGATCGGCTGGCACCTCCAATTTCACGGCCCCATCCTCGCCGCGGCCCCGGCCGCCCCCTCCGTGCTCGAGCGCCGGGTCAGCCGGGTGAGCCGCTTGCTCGAGGAAGCGACCCGTCTCGCGGCCCCGCACCGGCTCCATTTCCACACCCCGACGGAGGAACTGGCCGCCGAGTGGTCGCTGGCCGGCGCCGCGCCGGTCTCCGTTCTTCCCTATCCGATCGATCTTCCCGCGAATCCACCCTCGGCTCCTCTCCGGCGGCCGGCGACCGGCCGGCGCCTCCGCGTCGCCATGCTCGGGGATGCCCGCAGCGAGAAGAACAGCCAGATCGCCGCGGCCCTGGTTGAAGCGATCGCAGCGCACCGATCGCTCGGCAGCCGGCTGCACGTCGCCATCCAGACAAACCCCGGCTTCCACCCCCGCTCGCGCCGGCCCGCCGACGTCGCCGTCGGCCGGGCGCTCGAGGCGATCGAGCGCCTCGCCCGCCGCGTCCCCGAGTTCGTCGAGCCGCTCGCCGGCCCACTCACCACCGCCGCCTATCAGCAGCAACTCGACGCCGCCGACGCCCTCCTCCTTCCCTACGATCAACGCCGTTACCGCCACCGCTGCTCGGCGGTGCTCCTCGAGACGATGGCCGCCGCGCGGGTGGCGATCGTCACTGGCGGCGGATGGATGGCCCGCCGTCTCCAGCCGGCACTGCGGGCCCATGTCGCGCGCCTCGCGGCCGTGCATCGGCAGGTCGGCGACGAGACCTTCGCCATCGACGCCGTGCCGGCCGGAGAAACGGTAGCGCTGCCGGTCTCCCCCCCAGCCGACGCCGCCGTGGCGATCGTCGAGGTGACGTGGCGCGCCCTCGGCCCCTCGGCCCTCCTCGATCCGCCGCTGACCCTCTCGCTCGGCCACTCCGCCACCCCCACCTCCGCCGTTCTCCAGGCCGACGCCTCGGGGGCCGCAGTTCCGGTCGTGTTTCGCCGCGGTCGAGTCTCGCAGCCGCCCGGGCCCACCACGCTCACGCTCTCCGCGCCGGGGCATCCCCAGGCCGTGGCGCTCTCGGGGCTGCGCGTCCGCTGGCTCGACGGCGGCCAGGATGCCCCGCTCGGCGACGGCGGCATCGTGATCGCGGGGGCGGACGGCGGGGTCGAGGCGCTCGAGGAGTTCGTCGCTTACGCCGACCACTACCTTGCCGGGGCCGCGCGCCTGGCCGTCGCCATCCGGGAGGCGCATGCCCCCGAGGCCGTTTTGGAGGGGCTCCTGCCATGACTCGTCCCGACATCTCCCTGATCGTCAACACCTTCCAAAAGCCGAGACACCTGGCGCTCGTGCTCCAGTCGATCGCGCTTCAAGAGGGGATCGATGGTCGGATTGAAGTGGTGGTGGCCGACGACGGCTCCGATGCCCCGAGCGTGGAGATCGTCTCCGACTTCGCCCGGCAATCGCCATTTCCGGTGAGATTCACCACCGAGCCCCACGATGGCTTCCGCCTGGCCAGGGTTCGCAACCGGGGCGCCGCGCTCGCCACCGGCGACACGCTCCTGTTTCTCGACGGCGACTCGGTGCTCCCCCCCGATCATGTCGCCCTCCATCTCGGCGCCCGAAAGCCCGGCCTGGCGATGCTCGGAGATGTCATCCGCCTCCCCGAGGCGGCCTCACGCGATCTCGCGCCGTCCGCCCTGACGACGACCGACCTCCGCCGGCTCGCCCCCGCCGCGGAGCTGCGCCGGCTGGCCCGCCGACATCGCAAGAGCGTGTTCCAGAATTGGCTCCGTCATCCTTCGAAGCCGCGGCTGGCCGGCGGCAACTTCGCTGTCTGGCGGGACGACTATTTTCGCGTCAACGGCTCCGACGAGCGCTTCCTCGGCTGGGGACAGGAAGACGACGACCTTGGGCTGCGACTGCGCGGCGCCGGCGTCCGACTGGCATCGATCGTCGACCGGACGTTCACCTACCACGTCTGGCATCCGAGCGATCCGTCGGCGACGCCACGGTGGCGCGACGGGGTCAACGTTCCCTATTTCCTTCGCCGCGGGCGGTTGACCCGCTGCCGTCGGGGCCTCCATCTCAGGGATCGGAGCGACATCCGCTGGGGTCTCCCCGAACGTGTCCTCTGCAACGCCACAAAGAGCCCACAGCCGAGCCGGGCCGCCAACGACCTCGCGGCCCTGCTCGCCAAGCTCCTCGCCGATGCCCCGCGTGCGGCCCCCGGGAATCCCTGCGAGGTCGATGTCTGCGTCTGGCCCAGCGCGGGAACATTCCGTCGGAAGGCCGAATGCCGACTCCTCCTCATCGAGGCCGGGAGCGAGAACCTCTGCCCAGCGACGCTCCGCCGCCGCGCCGACCGGATCGCCATTCTGGCGGCCGACGACGAACAGGCACTGACGGCGTTGCTCGAGGAGGTCGGTTGAAGGAGAAATGGACCGTCCCGCGAGCCGCTCGACTCCGAACGGCCATGCGGAGCGGTCATGCAGAAGGGTCGGTCGATCCGGCGGGGAGCCGACGACTACTTCTTCTTCTCGTTGTGAAGCGTGTGCTTGCGGAGCCGAGGCGAATACTTCTTCACCTTGAGCTTCTCGCCTCCCGACTTGCGGCGCAGCGTGTAGTTCTGGTCACCGGTCTCCGAGCAAACCAGGTGAATCACTTCGAGTCGCTTCTTTCCCTTAGCCATGACTGCTTTTCCTGAACTGGTTGCCGGATGGGTGGCCGGCTTGGATGCCTGACCGCGACCGCGGACGTGCCCCCGGGAGGCACTCGCCGTCGCCGATCGGAAAACGGCCCATCGTAGCCATGCTGGCATCCCCCCGCCAGCCGAACCGCCCAAACCCGCCCAACAGGCCACCACCGCCCCTTTGGCAGCCCCCGCCGCAGGCACTATGATCGGGAGTGGGGACCGGTCGGACGAGCGGGGTGCGGGCTTGGTTCGACCGTGCCAAATCAGGGTTTGATCGATCGGGCCGCTCCTGGCCGGACTCTCACCGGGTGGAATCCATGGCGACCGACACGGCTGCAAACGATTCGACGTTCGAGGTCGCCCCGGCAGGCCTGTCGGCTGCGGCGGCCCTCGGGGGCGTGGTGAAGAACGCCCCGGCCTGGGCCGTCAGTCTTCTCGTCCATGTCATCGTGCTCCTCTCGATGGCGCTGATCGTCAGCCAGCCTCCACAGCAGGAGAAGGCGCGGGTGATCGTGTCAGGCGCCCCCGAGACCCTCGACGCCTTCGAAGACTTCGACGCCTCCCTGCCGGACGACCTCCCGGTCATCGATCAGACCACCGACGAGGTCGTGATGACCGACGTCGCGCCGATCGACAACGTGCAGGTCGTGAGCACGGCTGAAGACGTCGACGCCGCGCCGATCGCGGTCGAGCTCTCCGACTTCGGCACCGAGACCGCCGCGCCGGCCGACATGCTCGCCACCGTCGGCGCGATCGGCGGCACGGCCGGGGGCCTCGGTGGCCGCGCCAGCGCCGCGTCGCGCAACCAACTCGTGGCCACCGGTGGCGGCAGCTCACAGAGCGAGGCTGCCGTCGAAGCCGGCTTGAAGTGGTTCATCCAGCATCAACTCCCCGACGGCGGCTGGAGCTTCAATCTCAAGGAATGCCCCAGCTGCAAGGGGCAGTGCAGCGAGGGGCGCGACAAGGGCGTCGGCGAGGATCGCTGTGGTGCCACGGCCTTGGCCCTCCTCCCCTTCCTCGGCCGTGGCTACACGCACAAAGAAGGGCCCTATAAGCGGCAGCTCGAAGCCGGGCTGACCTTCCTCGCGGGGATGACCGTGAAGGGAAACGGCAAGGCCTATGACAAGGGGGGCAACATGTACTCCCAGGGCCTCGCCGGGATCGTGCTCTCGGAGGGCTACGCGATGTCGCAGGACAAGCGTCTCCAGGCCCCGGCACAACTCGCCCTCAACTACATCATGCAGGCGCAGGATCCGGTCGGCGGAGGCTGGCGCTACGCGCCGAAGCAACCGGGCGACACCTCCGCGGTCGGCTGGCAGTTGATGGCGCTCAAGAGCGGCAACATGGCGTTTCTCCAGGTTAATCCACTCACCGTGAAGAAGGCTTCGGCGTTCCTCGATTCGGTGCAGTCTGACGACGGGGCTGCCTACGGCTACATCGACGCCAAGACCCCCGGCCCAGCCCGGAACGCCGTCGGCCTCCTCTGCCGGATGTATCTGGGCTGGAAGAAAAACCACCCGGCGATGGAACGTGGCGTGGCGAACCTCGCCAAAGGGGGCCCTTCGAACGACCTCTACCACGACTACTACGCCACGCAGGTCCTCCATCACATGGAAGGCGAGTCGTGGGTGTCGTGGAACAACACGATGCGCGACATGCTCGTGAGCACCCAGGCAAAGAAGGGGCACGAGGCGGGGAGTTGGTTCGAAGGGGTCAACGGCGGCCACGGCGCCGACGCCGCCGGACGGCTCTACTGCACATCGCTTGCGACGATGATCCTCGAGGTCTATTACCGCCACCTCCCGATCTACGGCCAGCAGAGTGTCGAAGAGGAGTTCAAGGAGTAGGCCGGGCCGCGTCGCCGGCCCGCTGGGCCTGCAGAACCGGGCCCACACAAGCCCCGCCTGTCCCCCGGCTTTCCCCACTTCCCCCAATCGGCCCGGTGCGTTCGACAGGATCGAGCCCGTTCCCTCCGCCGGTCGATACCTTCTCCGGGGATGCCGCGGCCATTGCCGCGGACCATCGCCCCTGTCAGCAGGGCCCGAACGTGTCGCCCGAGCCGTCGCGGAATCCCGAGCCCTCCCCGACGACGTCTCCCTCGACGTCCACGATGCCGAGCGCCGGCGCCTTGGAAGCGTCGGCATCGACCTGGATCGAGCGCGTGGTGGCCAGTCCCGTGTCCCGGTCGGCCTACGCCAGTGTCGTGACTCACGTCCTCCTCGGCATCCTCCTCGCACTGGCGAGCGTGACGGCCCAGCGTGCCCCCGCCCCCCGGCCTCTCATCCTCGCCCTCGAGGACGGGGATACCGTGGCCGACGGCCCGGAAGACACCGACACCGTCGAGATCGGCGCCGCCGACGACCGGGCCACCGCCGGCGGCGAACCGGAGATCGCGCCGGACGAAGTCGCCAGCACCGGCGTCCCCACCGACATGCCCGATCTCGAGTCGATCGACGACGCCGCGCCCGTCCTCGAAGAAGCGCCCGACACCACGCTTGCCGACGCCAACCTCGTGGTGGCCGACGGCCCCCGGGCGACCGCGGTGGCGGTGAAGGTCCCGACGGAGACCAAGCCCCGCGGGGGGGCGGCGTTGCCGGCCGACCGGGCGACGAAGGGCGGAGTGAGCGGCGTCCCCTACGCCTCGCGGCGCGGCGAGGAGCGTGGCCTGGCAGCGCGGGGCAAGGGGGGGAGCCCGGCGAGCGAGGCCGCCGTCGAACGGGGCCTGGCGTGGCTGGCGCTCCATCAGGCGAATGACGGCTCGTGGCGTTTCGACCTCGATGGGTGCCGCTGCGAGGGCGCTTGCCGCGATCCGGGAACGCTTTCGAGCACCACGGCGAGCACGGCGATCGCGTTGTTGCCGTTCCTCGGGGCGGGGAGCACCCACCTCGAGGGGCGTTACCAGGAAACCGTCTCCCGCGGCCTCTATTACCTCCTCAGCCGGATGCAATCGACGCCGCGTGGCGGCGACCTCTGCGAGGGGACGATGTACGGCCATGGAATCGCCACCCTCGTTCTCGCCGAGGCGTTGGGGATGACCGGCGACGATCTCCTCCGCAAACCGTGCCGCGAGGCCGTCCGCTTCATCGAGACCTCCCAGGATCTCCACGGCGGAGGCTGGCGCTACCTGCCCGGTCAGGCGGGCGACATCACGGTGACGACTTGGCAGGTGGCGGCCCTGCGGAGCGCGGGGCTGGCCGGGGTCGAGACCTCCTCGCCGACGTTCGAAGGCGCCCGCCGGTTCCTCGACTCGGTGGCGACCCAGAAAGGGGCGGCCTACGGCTACCGGACCCCGGCCGCCGCCCCCTGCACCTCGGCGATCGGACTCCTGTGCCGGATGTACACCGGCTGGGGCGTCGACGAGGAACCGCTCGAGCGCGGCATCACGGCCCTCGCCCGGCCAGGCCCGAAGCCCCACGCGATCTACCAAAACTTCTACCTCGCCCAGGCCCTCATTCAGACCGATCATCCGGTCTGGCCGCGCTGGAACAGCCGCAACCGCGATCAGATCGTGGCCCTCCAAACCAGAGCCGGGCACGAGGCGGGAAGCTGGTTCTTCGCCGATCGTGAGACCGCCCCCGGGGGACGCCTGGCCCACACGGCGCTGGCCGTGCTCACGCTCGAGGTCTATTACCGGCTCCTACCGATCTACCGGCAGGAGGCGGTGACGGACGCCCCGTGAGGCCGACTCGCGCCGGACGACTACACTGTCTGGCGAGCGTGAGATGGCGCCATGCCGACGGCCCGACGTGGGTCGAGGCGGGGCGGTCATGGCCCGGGACGACGGAGAGTGACATGCCCCTGGTCACCTACACCTGGTTGGCGGTGGTCGTGGCCGTGGCCTGCGCCGCCATCGGGTGGCTGGGCATCGCCGGCTGGATGGCCGCCGTCGTGGTCGCCGCCAGCCTTGCCGCCCACGTCGCCGGCAACGCCATCGGAACGAAGCTCCGCGAGGCGACCGACCGGGACTTGGCGTCCCGACGCCGGAGTCGGGGCACGGCACGGATCCCGATGCCCCGCCCGACGCCGACCACGCTGGAAACGACCCGGTCGCTCGGTCGGCTCGTGCCGGTCTCCGCGACGATCGGCGCGGTTTGCGGGGGGCTAGCCGGCAGCTTGTCCCTCGCCCTGCTGACGGAGGCGTCCGTGGCGGGGGCGCTCCTCGGCGGGGTGTCGTCCGGGGTGATCGGCGGCCTGTTCGGGTTTCTCCTGGCGAGTTTCGTGGAGATCGTGCGGACGAGCCTGCGGGAGGCGATCGCCGCCGAGGAACGCCGGGTTCCCCCCCCGCGCCCCGTGGCGAGCCCTCCCCGCCGGTGAGCCGGAGCGTGGCTCATCGACCCGGATGGCACCGCCCCCGACCGCGTGGTAAAACCCTTGGCTCGCCAGAGGCAGCTAGCCCTCCGGCCGACCGTTTCCCGTCCAGCCCAAGGAGTATTCCCCCATGGCCAAGCCTCATCGCGGCCTTAAAAAAGCCAATCACGGCTCCCGCCCGGCCAACAGCAAGGCCCGCAAGGCCAAGCGGAAGCACATCCGCACCTGACCCCCCGCGTCCGAGTTTTCCTGGTGGAGCCCGCACCGTGGCGCCGCGTGACTACATCATCGACCCGAGCGAGTACGACCTCGGTACGGTCTTGGCCGACATCCACGAGATCCGCCGCTGGAATCAGCAGCGGTTCGAGATGGAGCAACTCACGGCCATCGTCCACGAGGATGCCGTCCGGGCGTTGTGTGTCGGGTACAAGGACGTCACCCACGACGAGTTCTGGGTGCGTGGTCACTTCCCGTCGATGCCCGTGATGCCGGGCGTGATCATGTGCGAAGCGGCCGCCCAACTCTCCAGTTATGTCACCCAGAAGTTCAACCTCCTCAGCCTCGATTCCTACGTGATGGGCTTCGGGGGAATGGAGGAGGTGCGGTTCCGCGAGCCGGTCGTCCCCGGAGACAGGCTGGTGATCGCGGTCGAGCGGATCCGCGTCCGTCCCAAGGCGATGATCGTCTGCCGTTTCCAGGGCATCGTCCGCGACAGCATCGTCGTCGACGGGATCATCAAGGGAGTGCCGCTCCCGGCCAATTCCATTTCGACAACGGCGGGCAACGGGTCCGCGGTGGGCGGCTGAACCATGCCGCGGCGTGCCCCGAAGAAGCCTTCCCCCGACCTCGATCTCTCGGCCCACTTCCTCGTTCTCGCCGAGGATCCCGTCTTCCGGGAAGGGGCGGACTTCCGGACCGCGCCCCTCGATCCCCACGAGTTGTTTCCGGGTTGCCGCCCCGGCACGTCGGTCGAACTCGAAGTGGGAAGCGGCAAGGGATTGTTCCTCACCACCGCGGCCGCCGCTGCCCCTGAGCGGTGTTTCCTCGGGGTCGAGATCAGCCACGGCTACGCGAAGATGACCGCCGGCCGGCTGGCCAGGCAAGAGGCCACCAACGCCCGGATCATCGCCGGCGACGGCAACATCCTTGTCCGTCAGCTCTTCCCCGACGCCTGCCTCGACGCCATCCACGTCTACTTTCCCGACCCGTGGTGGAAGGCTCGGCACCGCAAACGCCGCGTCCTCTCCGACATGTTCCTCGCCCACGCCGGACGAGTGCTCGTCCCGGGGGGCCTGCTCCATGTCTGGACCGACGTCGAGGAGTATTTCCACGAGGCCATGGCCGCCGCCGCCGCGACCGGGCTTTTCGCCCCGCCGGCCGACGTCCCCCAGCGCCAGGCCGAACACGATCTCGACTACCGGACGCATTTCGAGCGGAGGACGAGGCTCGCCGGCGAGCCGGTGTGGCGGGCCGCCCTGGAGCGCAACACCGCGGCCGCGAAGGAGCCTCGGCTCGCGATCCCCCCCGTGCCCCGAACTGACGAGGGCTGAGGCGACGCTGCCATCCGGCTCACGAACGAGGGGTGAGCGACAAAGCGGATCGCTACCGCGTGACCGTCTCGTAGGTTCTCGAGACGCCGCTGCGCGGATCGTGCCCGAGGGCGAGTTGGTAGAGCTTCTCCCCCGCCGGCGTTGGATAGCGGCCCGTCAGACAGGCCTCGCAGAGGGCGTCTGAGGGCATGGCGATCGAACGGGCCACCGAATCGACCGGCAAATAGCGGAGCGAGTCGGCACCGAGACGATTGGCCATCTCCGCCTGGGCCTCCTCGGTGAGGACACCGTCGCGGAGGAACGGCGGGGCGAAGAGCTCGCCGATCGTCGACATGTCGATGCCGTAGAAGCATGGCGCCACGATCGGCGGGCAAGCGATGCGGACGTGGATCTCGCGGGCCAGCCCGAGCGACCGCATCCTCCCCAGGAGCACCTTCATGGTGGTGCTGCGGACGATCGAATCCTCGACGAGGATCACCCGCTTCCCCTCGAGCACCTCGCGGAGGGGGGTGTATTTCGATTCCGCCTTCTGCCGCCGGCTCGCGGCCCCATCGATGAAGGTGCGGCCGGTGTAGCGATTGCGGATGAGCCCCTCGACCGACGGAATCGAGAGCCGATAGGCCATCGCGTCGGCGGCCGCCTTGCTCGTGTCGGGCACCGGGACGACGACGGTGTCGGCATCGATCGGCACTGTCTCCAGCCGGGCAAGCTCTTCGCCGAGGCGCTTGCGCACGAGGTACACGCTCCGCTCGTCCATCGTGCTGGCGACGTTTGCGAAGTAGACCCATTCGAAGAAGCAGTGGGCCCGCTTCGGGCTCTCGGCGAAGCGTTCGATCCTCGCCCCGTTGGCATCGACGACCAGCGCCGTCCCCGGCTCGAGCGAGCGGATCGATTCGGTGGCGAAGCCGAGGTTGAGCAGCGCCACACTCTCGCTGGCGGCGGCGACCAGTGGCCCCTCGATGGCATATTCCATCGGCCGGATACCCAAGGGATCGCGGGCGACGATCATCCTCCCACAGGCATCGATCAGGGCGATGTTCCAGGCCCCGTCGAAGCGTCGGGAAATCGCCGACAGGAGTTCGACGGGGGTCGGGATCGCGTCCCCCGAGAGTTCGCGGCCGATGGCGTGGAGGATCACCTCGGTGTCGTTGTCACGGGCGAGGTGGTTGTCGCCATCGGCGAGGATCTCGGCCCGCAGTTCGGGGTAATTGGCCAACTGGCCGTTGAAGCCGAAGGAAAACCACTTCCGCTTCTGGGTGTGGGGGCGTTCGAGGGGCTGGGCATAGCCGCGATCCTCGGCGCCGCAGGTCGCGTACCGCACATGTCCGATCGCCGCCGGGCCGGTGTGCTGCTCCATGAGCCGCTCGTAGACGCTGCGGTGGCTCATCCCGAAAACCTCGCTCACGCTCCCGACATCCTTGTGGGTGGCGAGAAGCTGATTGCGGTCGGGATTCCAGGCCGTCATTCCGGCCGAGAGTTGCCCGCGGTTCTGGATGTCGAGGAGCATCCGGGGAACGAGCCGGGCCACGTCCTTGGGCCCCTGCACCGGGCAGAGCGGACTGGCCGCGGCGCCCGGGAGGTGATAGATCGCCGCGAGGCCGCACTCGTGATGGAGTTCTCCCACCGTATCGCCTGCATGCAGGCCCCTGAGAGGGTTCCGAACACGGGTCAGCGCTCGGCCAACGGACGAGCGACCATGGCCAAGCCTGGCTTTGCCGCCGGCCACGGCACGCAACTCTACAGCACCGCCCCGGCAGCGCTCAATCGCCACCCTCCCGGCCCGCGGCGTGGCTGAAAAACAGCCCCCGGGCCAACGCGGGAGGCGGGAACACGGTCGGGCGAGGCTGGAGTCTGTTTTTCTCCGGCTGGTAGGATGGGGGCCTTCCGTGCGGTCCAGCCTCCACCACCGAGCCCCATGCCCGACCCGCTCCGCCAGGACGTCGCCGACGTCGCCCGTCTCCTCGTCGTCAAGGTTGGCACGCGCGTGCTCACCGGCGCCGACGGCCTCCTCGATCCCCACCGCATCGAGGCCCTCGGCAGGCAATTCGACTCGCTGCTCGCCTCCGGGCGGAGCGTCGTCCTCGTCAGCTCGGGGGCCGTCGGGGCCGGCATGGGTCGGATGGGTCTGTCGTCGCGTCCCCAAGAACTCGCCCACCTCCAGGCGGTCGCGGCCATCGGCCAGAGCTGCCTCATCGAAGCCTACGAACGGGTCTTTCGTTCCAGGGGCCGGCATGCGGCCCAGGTTCTCCTGGTCGCCGACGATCTCCAGGACAGGGCCCGCTACCTGAACATCCGCAATACCCTCCGCGCCCTCCTCGATTACGGGGTGATCCCCGTGATCAACGAGAACGACACCGTGAGTGTCGAGGAGCTGCGGACGAGTTTCGGCGACAACGATCGGCTCGCGGCCCTCGTGGCGACGCTCCTCGGGGCCCCGCTGCTGGTCCTTCTCTCCGATGTCGACGGCCTCTTCGACCGCCACCCCTCCGACCCGGCGGCCCGGAAGCTCGACACCGTCGAGAAGCTCGATGCCGGCATCGACGGCCTGGCCCGCGACACGCTCGGCGGCCTCTCCAAGGGGGGAATGGCAAGCAAAATCAAGGCGGCCCGGATCGCCACGGAGTCGGGGGGTCACTGCATCATCGCCTCGGGGCGCGACGACCAGGTGCTCGACCGGATCGTCTCCGCCGACACGGTGGGAACGCTGTTTGTCGGCCGGGGAACGGCGATGCCGGCCTGGAAGCGCTGGCTGGGCTGGTCGGCCGATGCCCGCGGCCGCCTCGTTGTCGATGACGGCGCCCGCGGGGCGGTGGTGTCGCAGGGCCGCAGCCTCCTTGCCGCCGGCGTCCGCTCGGTGGAGGGAAACTTCACCGCCGGGGAGGTTGTCTCACTCGTCGGCGGCGACGGCGAGTTTGCCCGGGGGCTGGCCAACTATCCCGCCGACGACCTGCGGCGGATCGTGGGACTGAAGACGGAGCAGATCGTCGACACCCTCGGCTACTGTCCCTACGACGAGGTCATCCACCGCGACAACCTCGCGGTGATCCGCCGCGATGCCCCGAGCGGGCCCGCCCGATGATCTGGGAAAGCCTCATCGTCCTCGTGCTGATCCTCGCCAACGGCTTCTTTTCAGGGGCCGAGATGGCGATCGTCGCCAGCCGCCGCGGCCGGCTCCGGCAGATGGCCGAGGCCGGCGACGCGGCCGCGAAAACCGCCCTCGAGCTCGCGTCGAGCCCCGACCGTTTCCTGCCGACGGTGCAGATCGGGATCACCCTCGTCGGCACGCTCGCGGCGGCCTACGGTGGCGATCGGTTGGTGAGCGACCTCGCCGACTGGCTCGCCTCCGTGCTTCCCCCCGGGCTCGCCGGCGCCGCCCGATCGATCGCCCTGACGATGTTCGTGGGGCTCCTGTCGTTCTTCACGCTCCTCCTCGGCGAATTGGTGCCGAAACGACTGGCGCTGCGTCGGGCCGAGGCGATCGCCCGCGCCGTCGCCCCGGCGATGCATCTCTTCGCCCGGGTGGCGACACCGCTGGTGTGGCTGATGAGCTGGTCGACGACCGCGATGCTGTACCTCCTCGGCGCCCACAAACAGGACGGCCCCACGGTGTCGGTGGACGACATCGAGCACCTCCTCGAAGCAGGGCGGGCGGAGGGGATCCTCGAGCCGGTCGAGCAGGCCGTGGCGACCGAGGCTTTGCGGCTCGGGGAACGGACGGTCCGCGACATCATGCGGCCGCGGATCGACCTCGATGCCCTCGACATCGCCACGCCCCCCGGCGAGGTGCTCGGGGCGATCGCCATGGCGGGCTATTCGCGTCTCCCCGTCTACGACGGCTCGCTCGATCACATCCTCGGCTACGTCGCCCTCAAAGACGTGCTCCGGCAAAACTGGATGGGCTGGCCGATCGAGTTGCGGAAGATCCTCCACAAGGCACTGTTCGTCCCGGAGACGATGCCGCTCGACCGCCTTCTGGAGATGTTTCAAAAGGAGAAGAACCAGTTGGCGATCGTCCTCGACGAATACGGCGGCACCGAGGGGATGGTGACGCTCGAGGACGTGCTCGAGGAACTCGTCGGCGAGATCCACTCCGAACACCACCGCGACCGCGACACGCCCTTCGTCGACCGTGGAGACGGCTCGTGGCTCGTTGACGGCGGGGCCGGCGTGGAGGCCCTCGCCGAGGTGTTTGGCCTCCGGCTCGATCCGGGCCCCCGCGACTATTCGACCGTCTCGGGGCTGGTCCTCGCCCGGCTCGAGCGGATCCCCTCCACGGGCGACACGACCGACTGGCAGGGGCTTTCGATCGAGGTGGTCGACATGGACGGCCGCCGGATCGACAAGCTTCTCATCAAGAAGCGCTGATCACGGCCCCGGCGGACGGGCGTCCGGCGGCACTTCCAACTCGCGGGTCTCGCCGGTCGGTCGGGGCGTGTTGACCGGCGGGGTGTTCGGATCGCCCCCCATGCCGGCCGGCATCGGCGGCGGCGCGATCGGGAGTGAGCGGTCGACGACATCCTGGAGCACGAAAGGCTTCGGGAACGGTTCATCGAGCTGCTCGAGCACCTTGCGGTAGCGGAGGATGTAGTCGTTGATGTCCTCGTTGGTGATCGTGTCGTTACGGAGGATTGGGGAGGCGTCGAGCACTTCCCGCCAGGCGACAAACGCATCCTCATAGAACTTCTTCGCCGGCTGGAGGCGGGCATTCTCGTACTCCTTCGCCGCCGACCAAGTCGCCTCCCGGGCACGGAGCGCCGGTTCGGTCACCTCCGCCTCGCAGGAGGCCCGCCAGAAGTCGAAGTTCACGATCTCGCGGTAGCGATTGATGATCTCGGCGGTCTCGTTGGCTTCGAGCCATTGCCGGGAGAGATTGCGCGCTTTGTCACGGACGTCGGCCGGTGCCTCGCGGGCCACCATCGGCCAACTCACCCGCGTCACCTCCTGCGCCATGTAGGCCGCCCGCTGCTGGGCATCGGTGCGGTCCATCGGCGGCACCGCGACTGCCTCCTTCATTTCCGGCGACAGCCCGTCGCGGAGCTTCTCCTCCATCGCCAGGAATTGTCCGGGGAGGAGCTTCTCGAGTTCCTCGTTGATCCGCGACGCCCGCGACAGCTCCTCCTCACGGAGGCCGAGCCGGATGGGGACGTCCCAGGTGGTGGGGATTTCGCGGACCGCGAAATCGCGCATCTCCTTCCCGGCCTTCTCCCAGGCGGCCCGCGCCGCCGAGCCGAACAAGCCGTCGTCCTCGAGGGCACGAGCGTAGTTGATCATCGTCATCATCGGTTCGCTGTGGAAGATCAGCGCGGTCGTCCGCAGCGGGGCACCGGAATCGGCGAGTTGCTGACCGGCGTGATACTTCTCGTTCCCGACGAGCCAATTGTCGCGTTCCGGGAGCGTCCGCCCCGGTCGGTCGCGTTCGTGGAAATCGTCGTCGGCCTTGAAGAGCCGCCGGTATTGCACCTTCTCGTCGGCGCGGCCGATCTTCTGGCCGATGAACCAGCCCATCCGCCCCTGCAACCGCGGCTCGCGCTGGTTGTAGCCGATCCCTTGGCGGAGGAACTCGATCCCCTTCATCACCCAGGCGTAGCGGTCGTGGTAGTCGTCGAACTCGACCGAGATGTTGTAGGAGAGGTTGTGGGCCTGAAAATCCCACACCGGATAGAAGTTCGGCTGGAGCTTGACCATCTGCTCCAGGGACGCCGAGAGGTTCGTCCAGTCCTCCACCTTCTTGTAGTGATTGGCCCGGTCCCAGAGGAGCGTCACAGCGACGTTCTTGAGGCCGAGCGTCGCCAAGCGGATCGTCTCACTCGTCGGATCGACCTCGCCGAGACTGGCCTGCGAAAGACCGAACTGCTTCCGCAATTGGGCGAGCTTTCCCCCTTCGCTCGTCGAGTCGGCCGGCTGGCTCAGCGCCGAGAGCGGCACGAGGAGCGCGGCGATGCCGACGAGCGCCAGGAGCGTCGATGGCCGCAGGCCAAACCAAGAGCCGCGTCCCGACGACGGCTTTCCGGTCGGCGTGCTTCCGCGACGCCGCCCATCCTGGCCGGCGGGAGTGCCGGAAGAATCGTTTCCATGGAGCGATTGTCGATTCATGACGCCACCTCCCGTGCCCGCAGGCACAAGGCACCGATGATGAAGAACGCCAGCAGGTATCCGAAGGTCTCGGCGGTGTGCGCCAAGATGAGATCGAAGGGAATGTCGAAGCCGCTGGAGACGAAGTCACCCGTCCCGAGCGAGGAGAGCGAGGGGAAGATCGCGGCCCCGAGTCGCATCGGCGCCATGAGCACGGTATCGAGCCCCTTCATCGCGGCCACGAACGGCGACTGTTCGAGTTCGAGCGTGATCGACGTCTGCGTCACGAGCCGGTAGAAGGACTCGATCGGCCCGCCGCCGGGGGCGATCGTCGAATCCCCCGACACCTGGCTCTCGAAGAGCCGCTGGATGAACTCGCGGAACAGGCCGACAAGGACCACCGAGAGCGTGGCGAGGAGGGCGACCGGCCCGGCGAGGAACGTGCTGAACATCACGCCGAGCGCCGTCACCAGGAGCATCGAGAACCAGATCCCGAGGCAGCTCTTGAGGTAGTTCCAGGCGAACGAGCCGCTGCCGCTGCGGATGTAGAAGTCGGCCTGGGCGACGCCGAAATACTGCCCCGGCTCGAGGCACTGGAGGATCACCTCCACCTTCCCGTCGGAGACGATGTCGCCGTAGAGGTCGACCTGCCGCGTGCCACCGTCGGCGGTCGTCGTGGAGAGGGCCAGCGGCACCTTCCACTCGTCGATCGTGAACTCCTTGGCGGTGAAATACCGGGGATCGGATTGGAGCCCGCTGGTCGGGTTGCGGACACGGACGCTGCCGGCGATGCCCTTCTCGATGTTCCCCTTGTGGGTACGGAAGACGCGAACGAGCATCTCCAGCGGCAGGCCGTCGGGGAAATCGGCCGCATCGACCCCTTCGAAGGTCCAGATGGCGGCGGCGAGCTTCCCTCCCTCGATGTACTGCCGGTAGGACCACTCGGCCCCGACACTGATCCCCTTGGCACTCGGCTGTCCCTGACGGTCGAGGAATCGCAGCGTCCCCCGGAGCGGCTTGCGGGCCTCGAGGAGGCCGAGCGGCGGGGTGAGCCGGTAGCTCGTCTTGCCGCCGGCGGTGATCGCCTCGATCTCGTGGCGATGCCCCTGGATGTGATCGGTGCGCCCGCTGCCGTCGGCCGAGAGTTCGATCCGGTGACGGTGGCCGCGATCGAGGCTCGTGCGCCCCTCGTAGCCGGTGATGGTGCCGTCTTCGGAGCGGATCTCGATGACGTCCTCGGCCGTGAGTTCGTGGCCGTGCTGCACGCTCCGCACGACGAACCCCCAGCCCACCGCCCCCATCACCGCCAACAGTGCCGTGCCGACGACCGAGAATCCGAGCATCCGGCCCAGGACCACCTCTCCAGTGCGCACCGGCTTGGTCGTCACCGTCTGGATGGCCTTCGCCTTGAAGTCGGCCGGGAGGCTGAAGACGGAGAGGATCAGGGTCACCATACAGACGAGGAAGTTCGTCGCGGCGAGAATGAAGCCGAGGTAGAGCTTGCCCGGGTTGACGCTCGTCGGATCGAGAAACCATCCGGCGAAGAGCACGATGATGGCGAACAGCGCGAGGACGACGAGGACATTCCGCCGCAGCGCCTCCTGGATCGCGAGCCGCGCCAGCGCCCAGATCCGCCGCGGGGACATGCCGGCGAGGTCTTGGACGCCGGAAAGGATGCCCCGGTAGACGCGGTCACCCGCCTGAAGCGGCCCGTAGACGGCCGACTGCACGAGCCACGCGGCCGCGGCGGCGATCACCGCGAGAAGACTCGCGGCGAACAGGTACCAGAGGAACGCCGGCCCGATCCACTGCGTGAACTTCGGAATCGCCTCTTCCAGAACCATAAGCCGCTGCCCCGCTGCGTGTCACCGCCCACCACACCCATGCCGCTCGATCACACCTTCCCCAACCATCGCCGTAGCGCCTCGGTCACTCCTGCCCCTGACGGGCACGCCGGCCCGGCCGCGCCTCGGTGTCGCGGACGACATCGAGGAACAGGTCTTCGAGGGTGGTGCGGGGATTGCCGATCTCGACATCCTCGCCACCGTGGCGCCGGAGAACCTCGCGGATCTCCTCGGTGGCCGCCGCCGAGAGCCCCTTGGCCCGGATCTGCGTGACGTCGGTCACGCGGAGCAGATCCTCGACGCGACCGAGCTCCTTGAGCTCCCCCTGATGGAGAACCGCGATCCGGTCACAGACGTCCTCGACGTCGGCGAGGAGGTGGGACGACATGATGACCGTCTTCCCCTTCTCGCGCAGTTCGATGATCAGATCCTTCATTTCGCGGGTACCGATCGGGTCGAGACCGCTGGTCGGCTCGTCGAGGATCACCAGTTCGGGATCGTTGATGAGCGCCTGGGCGACACCGATGCGCCGGGTCATCCCCTTGGAATACTCCCGCAACTGACGCTTGCGATCACGCTCGAGCCCCACGCGTTTGATGAGCGCCGCCGCACGACGCTTCCGCTCGTCGGGGGGCATGTCGAAGAGGCGACCGTAGAAGTCGAGCGTCTCCTCGGCGTCGAGAAACTTGTAGAGGTACGACTCCTCCGGCAGATAGCCGATCCGCTCGTTCTTGGAAACGTCGGTCGCCTCCTTGCCGAAGACGAACGCCTCGCCCGACGTCGGGAAGATGAGCCCGAGGAGGAGTTTCATCGTCGTCGTCTTGCCGGAGCCGTTGGGGCCGAGGAGGCCGAAGATCTCGCCGCGACGGATCTCGAGGTCGAGTGGCTTGAGCGCCACCTTCTTGCTGCGGCCCCAGAAGTCCCGGTAGGTCTTCGCCAAATTGCGGGCCTCGACGATCACCTCGCCGTGCTCCCGCCTCACCGACCGTTCCTGCGCTGCCATGGAACCTTCCTCGTGATGCCCGACCCTGGTTCAAACGACTGGCGAAATCCGCCGAAAACCCCCACCAACAATGCAATCACCACGTTGTACAGACAAGTTGCCAATTGTGTAGGGGTTCAAACCCCGGAGCCAAGCCCTCGCAGGCCCCCCCCGCAGGAAGGCCCTCGGCGCGGGCCGCGCTCTCAGGCTGCCGCACCGCCGACAGGCGTCGCCGAAGCCTTCCCCCAAAGCCAGGCAGAACCCAAGCCCGGCCCCCTTCGATCCACCCGCCCACTACGCAGCTGACCACAACAGGGTTTGCCCCCTACGATCGAGGAGAAGTTGACAGCGATGAAGAGATAGCGACAATAGGCTATCGATACTGAGTCTCAATATCGATCGGGAGCGTTTTTCATGAGAGCCTCTGGAGTTGTCGCGTGCCAGGGCCTCGGCGTGGAGTTCGGCCGTGCTCCTCAACGCGGCTCTCGCAGGGCGTTCACGCTCGTTGAACTGCTCGTCGTGATCGCCATCATCGGCACCCTCGTCGGCCTCCTCCTTCCGGCGGTGCAGGCCGCCCGCGAAGCGGCGCGACGGATGCAGTGCCAAAACCACCTCAAGCAATGGACGTTGGCCCTGGCCAACCACGAGGGGGCGACCCGTCGCTACCCCCCGCTGCGAACCTGGGAGGGAGCGGTGGCCACGCCGGGGAGTTCGTGGTCGGCCCAGGCGCGCCTGCTGCCGTACGTCGAGGAAGTCGCGGTCGGCTCCGAAATCGCCCGCCAACTCGGGGTCGACTACGCGGCGGCCCGGTTGGCTGACGGAGTCACGCAGATCTCGTCGCTGCGGATCGCCCCCCTCCTCTGCCCCTCGGAGAAAAACGACCGCCAGCGGGTCGACGGTAGCACCTTCTACTACCCGCTCAACTACGGCGTGAACGCCGGCACCTGGCTCGTGCTCGATCCAGTCACCGGCGAGACCGGGGATGGCACGTTTATCGTCAACGGTCGGCTCCGCTCGGCCGACGTCCTCGACGGCCTCTCCCACACGCTCGCCTTCGCCGAGGTTCGGGCCTTCACCCCCTACCGCCGCGACAGTGCCGCCGCGCGGATCCCCGCCCCCGCCTCGGCTACCGCGATCCCCAGCGGGGGCACGGTGAAGGCCGACAGTGGGCACACCGAGTGGGTCGACGGCCGCGTCCACCAATCGGGATTCACCGCTACCTTCCCCCCGGGATCATCCTTCCGGGTGACGGTCAACGGCGTCGAGGTCGACGGGGACTTCAACAACCAACGGGAAGCGATGTCGGCAAGCGTGCCGACGATGGCCGCTGTCACCGCCCGGAGCTACCACCCGGAACTCGTCAACGCCGCCATGATGGACGGCAGCGTCCGCGGCATCGCTACCGACATTTCCCAGGAGGCGTGGCGGGCTTTGGCAACCCGCGCTGGGGGAGAGGTCGAGTCGACCGCGCCCTGAGGGCCCCCGTTCAGCGCCCTGCTTCCTGGCTGGCACTCGGCGTCAGCGGCTCATCGGCCGCAGCAGCAGCTCGCTCGCTGGCCACGGCGACCGAGCGATGGGCCATCATCAGTTCATTCGGGGTAAACCAGGCGTCGTCGGGGCGACCGAGCCGGTCGATCTTCTTGGCGGAAAGCGCCTCCCAAGTGAGACCGTTGGCAACGTGCCACGTGGCGGCCTGAGCGACCTTCTGCGACAGTTCGCCACGCCCCAGCGCCTCGAGGAGCGACTGCAGCTTGGGATCGGTAGAGAACGTCTCGAGCGCGACGAGCTTGTAAGCCATCCGGCTCGAAGGCTCCTTCTTGCCATGCTCGAGACAGACGGTCGTGATCCGCATGACCTTCGTCTTCTCCGGGGGGACCGAGAAGGCGCCGCCAGGCATGCCCCCCATGCCGCCGCCCATGCCACCCATCCCACCCCCCATGCCACCCATGCCGCCGCCCATCCCACCCATGCCGCCGCCACCCATCGCCTGTCCGCCACCCATGCCACCACCCATCCCGCCCATGCCGCCGCCCATGCCACCCATGCCGCCGCCCATCCCGCCAGGCCCCATCTGTCGGAGCACGGGCACGCCGGCATACGCGGCCGGCATCTTCAGCGTCAGCGGCTGGTTCGATTTGTTCGTGACGAGGATCTGTGCGGAACGCGAGTCGTTCGGGATGAACTTCACCGTCACCAGACCGGCTGCCTCGGCGTCGAGGACATCGTGGACCTCCGCCGCCTGACGGTTGAGCGGTTGCTTCGACGTCCCGGCGTCACGGGCTTGTGCCACCACGGCAGTCAACGAAACGATCAGGCCGAGGAAAGCGGTCAGTGAGCGGGCCATGGCAAAACCCTTTGATGCCGGAGTCGAACCGGAGCGAGGATGATTCGAGGGACGGGAGACCGGGCTGCCGGAAAGCTGCCCTCCCCCCTCTCGAATCT
>CAJBCV010000011.1 GCA_903951635.1 uncultured Planctomycetaceae bacterium | reverse complement strand
CCCGGAGCCGCTCGCCGCTCCCCTTCGACTGCTCTTCGGCAGCCCGGAGGATCGCCCGCGCGGTGGAGAAATACTTGCTGTTAAAGGCCGCGCCCCCTTCGAGAAGGTTGTAGCGCAGGGCGATGGCATCGATCTCCTTCTCGGCATCCTCGATGCGGGCAAACGGCGTCGGCTTGCCGCGCGTCGTTGCCGACTTGGCCATCTCCTCGCGGAGGTGACGCTCGGCCTCCTCCTTTCGTGCCATGACGCGCGGATCGAGGAGCCCGGCCAACAGCCCCTCGCGGGCCTTGCGGCTGTTCTGAACACCGAAGAGATCCTCCGAAGCCTGCCGGGCCTCCTCGGGCCCCTGTCCTGAATAGACGCCGAGCATCACCTCGAGCCGGCGGAGCATCGACAGGCTCATCGGCATCTGCCGGTCACGCATGGCGACAAGCTCACGCATCGTGTTGGCCCGGTCGGTGTGGCCGGGATGGCCGGAGACGAACACGAGCTCTCCTTCGCGGACAGGCTCGGAGCCCCAGGCGAGGAAGTGCTCGATCTTCGCCGGCTTGCCCTCCTCGTAGGCCCGGAAGAGGCACATGTCGAGATTGAAGCGGGGAAACTCGAAGTTGTCGGCATCGCCGCCGAAGAAGGCGATCTGGCGCTCGGGAGCGAAGACGAGGCGAACGTCGGTGTATTTCTTGGCCCGGTAGAGGTGATAGGCGCCTCCCTGGAAGAGCGTGACGACGTCGCTCCGCAGGCCGGTCTTCTCGAGCGACTCCTGCTCGATCGTCGCCATCGCCTTGCGGCGGGCGGCGAAGGCGTCGTCGGCCGACATCCCCGGCTCGACGGCCTCTTGGACACGCTTGGTCACATCCTCGATCGAGATCAGGACGTTGAGCTCGAGATCGTGACAGCGGAGCTCGTCGTCGCGCGTCACTGCGGCGAAGCCGTCGCGGTAGTAGTCGTGGGTGTCGTCACCGAGCTTCTGGAGGCTGTCGGCACCGACGTGATGGTTGGTGAGGACAAGACCTTCAGCGGAGACAAACGACCCCGAGCCCCCCGAATTGAAGCGGACGCTCGACTGCTGGAGATGGAGGAGCCATTCCGGCGTCGGCTTGAAGCCGTGGTCCTTCTCGAGGCGCTCGAGCGGCGGCTGATTGAACAGCCACATCCCCTCGTCGCTCCGGGCAAGCCCCGGCGCGGCGAGCGTCAGACACGCCGCCGCGAGAATCGCCCCACGGAAGAATCGTCCACCCGAAGCCAGCCTGCGTCGCTCGTCCATGGATCCTGACCCGCGAAGGAATGGGGAATCGCTCCACGACCGCGTGGAAGCCGGGTCGTCAGGGTACCCCATCGCCCCGGTCGGGAAGAAGTCGGGGGGCGGAAGTTGCCGGCGGGGGAGCTTGGCGCCGAGAGTGTACGCGCGTACACTTCTTGGCGTTACAGATCTCCCGGCCGCTTCGGCCGGCACGACCCTCCGGCCGGACGGCCGGTAGAAAAAAGAGCGCTCCCATGCTCGCGCGACTGCGGACCTTTTCACTCCAGGGGATCGAGGCCGTGCCGGTCGATGTCGAGGTCGACGTCTCGACCGGGGCCCTCCCGGCGACGGTCCTTGTCGGCCTCCCCGACGCTGCGATCCGCGAGAGCACCCACCGGGTGGCCCGGGCGATGGTCAATTGCGGTTACACCCGGCCGCTCGATCGGGTGGTCGTCAACCTCGCCCCGGCCGAGCTGCCGAAGCAGGCGGCGACCTTCGACCTCCCGATCACGCTCGGGATCCTCGCCGGCAGCGGGCAATTCTCCTCGGAGCGATTCAACGACTACGCCGTCGTCGGGGAGCTATCGCTCGAGGGCTCGACGCGGCCTGCCCGCGGCGCCCTCTCGATGGCGATGTCGGCCGCGCGACAGAAAAACCTCCGCGGCGTGGTCGTGCCGGCGGCGAGCGCCACCGAGGCGGCGGTCGTCGAGGATATCGAGATCATTCCCGTCGCCTCGCTCACCGAAGCGGTGCGATTTTTCGCTGGGGAGCTCCAGATCAGCCCGTCGCCGTCGCGGATGGGGGAGTGGTTCAACCAATTCGCCTCCTACGACATCGACTTCGCCGACGTTCGCGGGCAGGAAGCGGCGAAGCGGGCGCTCTGCGTGGCGGCCGCTGGCGGGCATAACGTCGCCATGCTCGGCCCACCAGGGGGGGGCAAGACGATGCTCGCCAAGCGGATCCCTACGATCCTGCCGCCACTCTCGGCGACCGAATCGATCGAGACGACGCGGATCTACAGTTCGCTCGGGCTCCTCGCGCCGGGGCAGCCGCTCCTGGCCACCCGCCCCTTCCGCGCGCCGCACCACACCATCAGCGAGGCCGGGCTCGTCGGCGGCCGCTCCGTGCCGATGCCGGGGGAAATCAGCCTCGCCCACAACGGCGTCCTCTTTCTCGATGAGCTTCCCGAGTTCAACCGACGGACGCTCGAAGTCCTCAGGCAGCCGCTCGAAGATGGCTCGGTGACGATCAGCCGTGCCAAATCGACGACGCGTTTCCCGGCCGAGTTCATCCTCGTGGCCGCCTTCAATCCCTGCCCCTGCGGCTATCGGGGAGACCCGCGCCGCGAATGCCAGTGCACGCCGCCGCAGGTGGAGAAATACATGGGGAAGATCTCCGGGCCGCTCCTCGACCGGATCGATATCCAGCTCGAAGTGCCCGCCGTCCCCTACCGCGATCTCTCCGCCAAGCGCGCCGGCACGTCGAGCACCGAGATGCGCGAGGCGGTGCGGGGCGCCCGCGAGCGGCAGGCAGCCCGGTTTGTCGGCAGCAGCACCCGGGCCAATGCCCGAATGTCGAGCCGGCTGGTGCGGGAGCACTGCCAGCTCGACGCACCGGCCAGCGAGATGCTCAAAGGAGCGGTCACGAATCTCGGCCTTTCGGCCCGGGCCCACGACAAGGTGCTGCGCGTGGCCCGGACGATCGCCGATCTCGATGCCGCCGAGACGATCCGCTGCGATCACCTCGCCGAAGCGATCAATTACCGGCTCCTCGATCGCACGCTTTGGACCTGAGACAAGGCTCGAGGCTTTTCCAGCCACGCCTCTGGACCAGCTTGATCCGGCCCAATTTGGCCCAATCCGGAATGGACCATCCACGCTCCATTTGGCACGATGCTGGGCATGACACGCTCCCACCCCACGCCGCGCCCCGCGGCCGCCTCCGTCGCTATCGTCCCGGCGGGCGCGTCGACCGATCGGGCAATCGATCAGCCAGCCTCCGTGGCCGCGCTGTTGCGCGGCGCGGCGGTGCTTGTCGCCCTCGGGATCGCGGCTCTGGCCGTCGATGTGCCGGTGGCCGCCTGGTACAAGGATGGCGCCTGGCCGGAGGCGATGCCGGGGGTGCTTGTGAAGATCGCCGGGGAGATCCGCCGCCTCGTGACGCTCTCCGAAGTGATCGGCCACACGGTGAGCGTCTTCGTGCTCCTCGGCCTCGTGGCCGCACTCGACGGCACGCTCGCCTGGCCGCTGTGGCGGGCCCCGGCGTTTGGCCGACCGTCGCGGCAGCCGACGGCCCAGCAGACGAACTTCGCCCGGTTTCTCGGGGCGACGTTCACCGGCGGGATCCTCACCGACATCATCAAGCTCCTCGTCGATCGGGTGCGGCCGCGGGCGGCCGATTTCGTCGCCCACGGAAGCGTCTGGGATTCCTTCAACGAAGCGGTGATCGCCACGATCACCGGGAGCCGGTCGAACATCAACAGCTTTCCCTCGGGGCACTCGGCGATCGCGGCGGGGTTTGCCGCGGCCCTGGCCTGGAAATACCCGCGCGGACGGATCTACTTCGCGATCTTCGCCGCCATGGCGGCGGCGCAGCGGATCGTCTCCTCGGCCCACTTCCCCAGCGATGCCTGCTTCGGCGCGGCCCTGGGCCTCATCGGCGCGAGCCTCTTTCTCTGCTGGCAGCCGTGCGCGCCACCGGCGTTCCCGCCGAGTGGGGGTGCTTCCGGCAACGGGTCCGTCAATGGCAGCCCGGCGGTCGATGCCGTATAGTGCGATCGACCCGGAAGCCTTCGGGTCGCCGCCACACCACAAGCCCCGCACCACATCAGGAATCGCGCCATGCCCGCCCCCAAGAAAGCCAAAAAGGCCGTGAAGTCACGACGTGCCGATGGGGCGGACGGGGCGGAAGAAGCGTCGGTCGCGGCTGCTTCGCAGAGCCCGCCGGAGCCCCCCCGTGGCCGGCGGGTGCTCCTGGTCGACGACGATCCGGAGATCATCGAATCGATGCGGACGGTCCTCGAATCGAAGGGCTACGAGATCCTCGTGGCCCGCGATGGCAATCAGGGGCTCCTCATGGCGGAGCGCGAGAATCCCGACCTCGTCGTTCTCGACATGATGATGCCGAAGCGGAGCGGCTTCCTCGTCCTCGAGCGGATCCGTCGCAGCCACCCCGTGCCGATGCGCGTGATCATGATCACGGCCAACGAGGGAAGCCGCCACAAAGCCTACGCCGAGATGCTCGGCGTCGACGACTACATCCGCAAGCCGTTTGCGATGGACCGTCTTCTCGACAGTGTCCAGCGCCTCCTTCCCACCGCGCGCTGAGCTGGCAAAAGAGCGCTGTTCTGCCGGCGCCGATGCCCTGATAAGGCGGTGCGTCGCGACGCCGCCTCATCTCCCGCGCTGATCCTCGGACAAGCCGACGCACGCCGGCGAAAGCCGGTTGCGAAGCGGCCGTCAAGGGTGATCCCGACGGCGGAGTTTGGAGAGGATGCGCAGGACGAATGTGCGATTGACCCTCTTCAAGGGGCGTCCTAGATTGCGGCGGTGACTTGGCGGTGGCCGTGATCCACGGCGCACGGAGACACCAGCGTCGAATCGGGCTCGGAGGAGAGCCTTGCCACCGCGATCCTGCGGTGGTGACGAGCTGCGGCCGGGCTGGGCTGGGACAGGATTCGAACTGGTTTCGATCAGATTTTGATCAGGGGTGCAGAGCCGATGCCGGGTGACGAACGTCGATTCGACACCACCGCGCCACAGCCGCCGGACGTCCCGATGACGGGCCGCCCGATCGTCGGCGCCGCTGCGCAGCGTCACCTCGCCGCGTCGCGACTGGAAGGGGATGACATCAAGGAGCGTGTCCGCGACGCCACCGACATCGCCGATCTCGTCGCCTCCTACGTCACGCTCCGCCGGCAGGGGAAGAATCTTGTCGGCCTTTGCCCCTGGCACGACGACTCGAAGCCGAGCTTCAACGTCAATCCCGAGCGGCAGACATTCCGCTGCTGGGTGTGTGACATCGGCGGAGACGTGTACAGCTTCCTGATGCGGATGGAGAAGATCGAATTCCGTGAAGCCCTCGAGCAACTCGCCGAGCGGGCCGGCATCGATCTCCCCCGCGGCCGGGGCGCGCTGCCGGTCGACGAGCGGAAATCGCTCCACAAGGTGCTCACCTGGGCCTGCGACCGGTTTGCCGACCATCTCCGCCGCGCCCCCGATGCCGAGCCGGCCCGGGCCTACCTCCGCGACCGCGGCCTCTCGGAAGCGACCGTCGAGCGATTCCAACTCGGCTACGCCCCCGCGGGCTGGGACTGGCTCCTTCGGCAGGCGCCGGCGGCCGGATTTCCCGCCGAGCTGCTCGCCCGCGCCGGCCTTGCCGTCGAGCGGCAGGAACGCGGCGGCCACTACGACCGCTTCCGCGACCGGGTGATGTTTCCGATTCGCGATCCGCAGGGGCGCTGCGTCGCCTTCGGCGGCCGCGTCCTCCCCGGCTCGACCGAGGGGGCGAAATACATCAACTCGCCCGAGACGCCGGTGTTCTCCAAGAGCTCGCTCCTCTATGGCCTCGATAGCTCGCGCGACGGCATGGCCCGCACCGGCAGGGCGGTTGTCGTCGAGGGCTACACCGATTGCCTCGCGGCCCGGCAGGTCGGATGCGACGACGTCGTCGCCGTCCTCGGCACGGCGCTCGGTGAGCGGCATGCCAAGCTCCTCCGCCGCTACGCCGATCGGCTCGTGCTCGTCCTCGATGGCGACGAAGCGGGAAGGCGGCGGGCCGACGAAGTCCTCGACGTCCTCCTCGCCGAGCCGATCGACATCCGCATCGCCCGTATGCCCGACGGCGTCGACCCCTGCGAGTTTGCCCTCGAGCAGGGGCGCGAGGCGTTTGAGGCGCTCGTTGAGTCAGCGGTCGATGCCCTCGACTACCGGCTCGAGGAAGCGGCCGCAAAAGTCGCCGGACGGGGCGACGATGCCGCCCTGGCTGCGGTCGAGAGCGTGCTCGTGGCCCTGTCACGCGTCTCCGACCGCTCCACGCTTGCCCCTTCGCAGCGGCGGCTGCGTGAGGATCAGGTGCTCGGGCGGCTGGCGCGGCGCTTCGGCCTGTCGCGCGAGGCCCTCTTCGGCCGGCTCTCCGCCCTCCGGGCAGACTTCTCCACCCGTATGCCGGCGGCTGGCACCGATGGCGAGCCCCACGCCGAACGCTTTCATCCCGTCACCCCGACCCGCCTCCCCGCCTGGGATCGCGAAGTGCTCGAAGTCCTCGTCGGTGTGCCCGAGGCGACGGGGCTGGTGATCCGCGAGATTCCCGCCGACGATCTCGAACACCGCGCCAGCCGCACCGTGCTGGAGACGGCGCGGCGGATGCACGCCGAGGGGCGCGAAGTCAGTCTCGGCGGTTTGCTCCTCGAGCTGACCGATCCGGTGCTCCACAGCCTGCTTGTTGCCGTCGATTCGAGCGTCCACGCGGGCACCGCGACCACCGCCGCCGAACGCCTTTCCCACCTCGAAGACGCGCTGCGACAGCGTCGCGCGGCGCGGGACGTGGCTGCCGGCATCCGCACATTGAAATCTTCGAGCCTCGATGCCGAGGCCGAGGCGCAACTTCTGGAGCAACTCGTCGCCACGCGGCGGGAAGCTCAGGGCATGACCGATCCCAAGGATGGGTGAAGGTGCCCGTCTCGTTGACTGCGATCGGCGAATCCCGGCTCTGGCCGGGCAGCGCCGGGGGGCGGTACGCGAGTGACGGTAGGATGGTGAAGGAGACCACCGATGAAGAAGCAGACTGCCCAGATGCGCGTGTCGAAGGATCCCATGTCCCAAAATCCGTTCGCAGGGAACCACCACCCCGACGACCCGACCCCCGGGCAGCCCGACGCTGTCGTGGCCGGCGACGTCCGGATCGACGCCTCCGCCGAGGCCGGGCCCGACATTCTTCCCTTCCAGGCAGCTCAGGCGGCTTCCCCCGCCCCGGCCCAGGACCACGAACTGGCGGCCCTCATCGCCACCGGTCGTGCCCAGGGCTATCTGACCTTCGATCAGGTCAACTCCTACCTCCCCGACGAGGCGGTCGACCCGGAGAAGATCGACGCCCTTCTTGTGGCACTGGAGGAAAAGGGGATCGATCTCCTCGACGAGCCTCCCGCGCCGGTCGTGGCGGCCGTGAAGGGCCCGGCGGCGAAGGCCAAACCGGCGCCCCGGCGCGACGAGGCGATCACCACCGCTCCCTCGAATGCCGGCAATGATCCGATCCGGATGTATCTGGCGCAGATGGCGGAGATCCCCCTCCTGACGCGGCCGGAGGAGATTTCTCTCGCAAAGCGGATCGAGGTCACCCGGAAGCGGTTCCGGCGCGCGATCCTCGGCTGTTCGTGGTCGATGCAGACGACCGTCGACACCCTCAATCGTGTCCACGAAGGGAAGCTCCCTTTCGACCGCACGATCAAGGTGTCGCTCACCGAGCGGCTCACGAAGGAACAGATCCAGTCGCGGATGCCGCATAACCTTGCCACGCTCGCGCGGCTCGTCGAGCGGAGCAAGGCCGACTTCCGCCTCCTCGTCAACAAGCGGACCAGCGCCGAGGAAGCACGGACGGCGCGGCAGCGTTTCCGCCGCGACCGGGCGAAGTCTTTGACGCTCGTCGAGGAATTGAGCCTCCGCACCCGGCGCGTCCAGCCGCTCCTCAAGGTGCTCCGCGGGATGTCGGCCCGAATGGACCGGCTCCAGCAGGAATTGCGGCTCCTCGACCATGGCCATGGCTCCCGCGACGACCGGGCCGACCTGCGGAAGGAACTCCGCGACCTCATGCTCTCGACTCTCGAGAGCCCCCGGTCGCTACGAACGCGGGTGGCCGCGCTCGAGAAGCTCCAGACGGAGTACGAGACGGCGAAGCGCAACCTCTCCGCTGCCAACCTCCGGCTCGTGGTGTCGATCGCGAAGAAGTACCGCAATCGTGGCCTTTCGTTCCTCGATCTCATCCAGGAGGGGAACACCGGGCTGATGCGGGCGGTCGACAAGTACGAATACCGGCGCGGGTTCAAGTTTTCGACCTACGCCACCTGGTGGATCCGGCAGGCGATCACGCGGGCGATTGCCGACCAGGCGCGGACGATCCGCATCCCGGTCCACATGATCGACGTTCTTTCCAAGCTCCGCACCACCGCCAAGCGGCTTCTTCACGAGCTCGGCCGCGAGCCGACGACCGAGGAGATGTCGCAGGCTGCCGGGATCCCGATCGAGGAGGCGCGCCGCGTCCTCGACATGGGTCGTCAGCCGATGAGCCTCGACCGGCCGGTGGGGGAGAGCGAAGACGCGAGTTTCAGCGAGTTCGTCGAGGATCTGTCGGCGGAGAGCCCGACGCAGTCGGCCACCAACGGCCTCCTCAAGGACCGCATCGATTCGCTCCTCAAGACCCTCACCTTCCGGGAGCGGGAGATTATCCGCCTCCGCTACGGGCTCACCGACGGCTACACCTACACCCTCGAGGAAGTGGGGCGGATCTTCCGCGTCACCCGCGAGCGTGTCCGCCAG
The DNA here is from genome assembly GCA_903951635.1 of uncultured Planctomycetaceae bacterium. Classification (GTDB taxonomy): domain Bacteria; phylum Planctomycetota; class Planctomycetia; order Pirellulales; family UBA1268; genus QWOP01. The sequence continues at coordinate 4,311 of CAJBCV010000011.1, read as the reverse complement.
ATCGAGGCCAAGGCGGTGAAGAAGCTCCAGCATCCGGTCCGGTCGCGGCAACTCGAGAGCTTCCTCGGCGGCGTGCCGGGCTGACGCCGGCGTCCCGATCGGCATCGTTCGGCGGGCCGGCCGTTCCGGTTTGCTCCCTTCGGGAGCCGACCGACGGCCGGCCCGCCCTCGTTTTCAAGCTGCGAAGAAGGGCCGCGGCCGGCCTCGGACAGGCCCGACGGATGAATGGCCGGCAGCAGTCTGGTAAGCTCCAGTTTCTTGTCCGCCCCATCTCCTTTCCATCAGGCTCCCATGGCCCTTGCCGTCACCGCCGATGCCGTGCGCACCCTGCACCGCATGCATCGTCAGCTCGAGGATTTGCGGTCGCGGCTCGCCGCCGGCCCGCGGGCCATCGACGCCCGCAGCCGCAACGCCGACACGATCACGGCCCGGCTGGGCGTGCTTCAGGAGGAGATCCGCAAGGCGCGGCTGGTCGCCGATCAAAAGCAACTCCAGCTCCGCTCGATGGAGACCCGCATCAAGGATTGCGAGTCGAAGCGCAACGCCGCGAAGACCAACCGCGAATACCAACTCCTCGGCGAGCAGATGGCCGCCGACGACGAGGCGAAGAAGGTGCTCGAGGACGAGATCCTCGAGGCCCTCGAGCGCGTCGACGGCCTGAAGGCCAATCAAGCCCCGATCGAGGCGGAACTCGCCGCGGCGAAGGCCGCGCTCGAGGAGATGAAGGGGAAGGTGCAGGCCGAACGTGGCGCCCTCGACGCGGAGGTGGCGAGGATCGCCGCCGATCTCGAGCGGGCCGAACAGGATCTCCCCAACGAATCCCGTGAGTCGTACCGGCGGATGGTACGGAGCAAGGGGGCCGATGCGATGGCCCAACTCGATGGCGAGAGCTGCGGGGGATGCTGCCAGCAGCTTCCTCCGAATGCCGTTGCCGAATTGTCGCAGGGGCGTGTCGTCCCCTGCCGGAGCTGCGGTCGCATGGTCTACGCGTCCAGGTCCGACTGATCCGGCCTCGTCCTGTTTTCCGTCGCCGCCGCCCCTGCTTGGAGCCGGCCGCCGCGTTTCCCCGATCTCATTCCGTTTCCTTATTTCCCGAGGATCCGATGTCCGACCGCATCCCCATGACCCAGTCCGGGTACGAGAAGCTCCGCGCCGAAGTCGAGCACATGAATACGGTGGAGATGCCGAAGATCGCCGCGCGGGTGGCCGCGGCCCGGAGCGAGGGGGATCTGAGCGAGAACGCCGAGTATCACGGCGCTCGTGAGAGCCAGGGAATGATGCAGGCGAAGATCAACATGCTCGCCGACAAACTCGCCCGCGCCGTGATCGTCGAGCGGCCGAAGGAAGCCAACGGTGAGGTGGTGTTCGGGGCCACCGTCGTCGTCAAGGATCTCAAGTTCGGCGACGAGGAGATCTATGTCCTCGTTGGCGCCGGCGAGGAAGACTTCGACGCCGGGCGGATCAATGTCACGAGCCCTTTGGCCCAGGGTCTCCTCGGCCGGAAGGTCGGCGAGACGGTCGCCATCGCCGTGCCCGCCGGAACGATGCGGATGGAGATTCTCGAGGTCCGCTTCGAGGACGCCTGATCATCCGGCCCTAGTCCGCCCCGTCGTCCATCCCCTCCCAGAGGGTGCTGCCGATGCGGACGATCGTCGCCCCTTCGAGGATCGCGTCGACGAAGTCGCCGCTCATCCCCATCGACAGTTCGACAAGCCGCGGATGATCGGCCGCATGCCGGTCGCGAAGTGCCCGCAGGAGCCCGAATTGCCGGCGGGCGGTGCCATCCTCCCCCCCCGGCGTCGGCGCCGATGCCATCCCCATCAGGCCGCGGATCTCCACCGGAGATCCAGCGGCGGCGTCGAGAAGGTCGCCGACTCCTTCCGGGGCGACTCCGCTCCGGCCGGGGTCGCCGTCGAGATTGACCTCGACGAGGGCCTCGACCCGGATCTGCTGCGCGAGCGCTTCGGCGGCGATCTCGTCGAGGAGACGGCGGCTGTCGAGCGAATGGATGAGGGACACCAGCGGCAGCGTCCGCCGCACCTTGTTGCGCTGCAGGCGGCCGATGAGATGCCAGCGGGCGGCCGACCAAGGGGGACCTGAGGCGGTGAAGGCCGCAGCCCGTTCCCACAAGCTCTGCGGCCGGCTCTCCCCCAAGTCAGGGCAGCCGGCCTCGAGGAGCATCGCCCCCCATACCGGCGGGACGTACTTCGTGACCCCGACGATCCGCACCGACTCAGGCGCCCGGCCCGCGCGTCGGCAGGCCTCCGCCACGGCCTCCCGGACCCGGGCCAGGTTGCTTCGGCAACGGTCGCGCAGACGCGGATCGGGCGAGGCGGGATCGAACGGGGGAAAGGCCGGAGCGTTCATCGCAGCCGCCTGGGAGGCGTCATTCGATCTCCAGCGTCCGCGACACCTCGCCGCTGCGGCGGAGCCGGCCGAGGAGGAACTCGCAGGCGACGTTGCAGCCGAGGAGGGTGCGGTTGCGGGGGGTGTCGAGGGCCCGGTAGAGGAGCCACTGCTCGGGCCCGACCTGGACCCGGAAGCCGACCGCCTCGTGACGCTTGAGGTTTTGCCGCTGATCGGCGACCGAGAGCGGCCGCCAGGTGAGAGGAAGCTCGGCCCTGTCGGGATCGAGGTCGAACCACATCGGGAAAGAGTACCGCCCCCCTTCCCCCTCGCCGCGGAGCCGGAGGACGTCGCCGTCGTCGTCACAAGCGCCGGCCGCGCCGGCCGCCCGCCATTCCGGAAGCGCCAGCGGGAGCACACGCCACGATCGGCCCTCGTCGACACGGAGACGGACCTCGCGGGTCTCCGCCTCGCGGCTCGCTCCGCCCTCGGCGAGGGGGAGATGGCTTCGATAGGCGATCCGGTCGGGCCGCCCCGAGGCGGGGAGGCAGGCCCCGGCGTCGGTGATCGAATCGGTGAGGACAAGGACCCGATCGCGCGGCAGGAGAACGATCTGCCGCTCCGCCTGGAGGCCGCCGGGAAGCGGCGCCACGACCTCGAGGAACGAGGCCTTGGCGTCCGACTCGAAACAGCAGACCGTCCACGGCCCCGTTGGGATCAGCGGCACGCCGTCGGCCTCCACCGACCAGCCCCACTCGCCGCTGACGACGAGCCTGTCGCCGACGGCGATCTCGAGGTGGTGACGCTTCTCGCTGAAGTCGAGGAGGAGCCGGACGGCTCCCCGTCCCCAGTCGGTGCGGAGGACGGCCACCGAATCTCCCTCGGCGGCGCTATCGCGCGGAATCGTCTTCCCCGCCGGAGCCTGGCGATGCCCCTTCACCGCCGCAGCCGCACGGCGAAGCGCCGGGCTGTCGGCCGCGGCGAGCATCGCCAGGAGCGGGGAGGCATCGAGGGCCTCAGGGCCACCGCGTCCCGGCACTTTCCCCCGATCGCCGAGAAGGCGGAGGGCGGCGATGCAGCTCCCCTTCCAGCGGGCCTCGGTGACATCATCCCAGGGGAGGCCAAAGCCACTCGCCTCCGCCGCCTCGCGGGCGCGGGTCCACGCCAGCACGCGCGCGACGAAGGCCATCGCCGACCCGCTTCTCGGCGCCCCGCCGGCCGCCGTCATCGTGGCAAGGTCGGCAGCGAGGACCGCCCCGACATCCTCGATCGGCGTCTCCCCCGGAAGGCTCGAAAAGAGCCCGAGGAGCGTGAACAGAAACGGCGCTGCGGCGAGATCCCCACCGCGGAGAAGCCCGGCAGCGGCCCTCCCCTCGGCCGCGAGCCTTTCAACGAGCCCGGCCGCTCCCGGACGCTTCGAGCGCAACAGCCAAGCGAGGCTCCAGGCGACCCCCTCGTCGAGCGCCCAGCGGCCGGCGGCGTCGGGGCCGAGCGCCGCCTCGTCGAGGCAACGGGCCACCGCGGCCGCCACTGCGTCGGTCCCCTTCCCGCTACGGCGGCCGGCGGCCACCTCCTTCGCGAGATCCTCGAGGCGGGCGATTTCCGGGGCCTTGTGCGGATGAAGGGTCGAAGCGATTCGGGCGATCCGGTTGATCCGGGCCGCCGCATCGCGGCGGCCGACGCGCCGCACACCCTCGAGGGCGTCCCGCTCCTGCTCGGCATCGATCGACGGCGTGTGGATCGTGACGGCCTGCGACGACGACTCGTGACCGAGAATGTCACGCTCAGGCCCACGCTCGCTGCCTGCCGACCGGGCCCGCTTCCGTTTCGTCTTCCCACCGCTTGCCATGGCATTCCCCGAGCGTCGAGTGTGTCGCTGATCCGTTGCCGCAATTCCTCCCCCGGCAGTGCAGCGCAAGGGGGGAGCCCACCGAGGTCGTACCGCCGGGTGAGGCGCGGTATCGT
>CAJBCV010000010.1 GCA_903951635.1 uncultured Planctomycetaceae bacterium | reverse complement strand
TTTTCCGAGCCAGCCCCGGCCCGCAGGCCGTGACGGTATCGGGCCCGGCGAGCGCGTGGGCAAGAAGGGCTTCGATGGTGGTGGCTTCGGTGAAGGTCATGTCGCGACGCTTAATCCATTAACGCGGAAGCTAAGCCAGTCGCTAGGCGACGAAGACGTGAGTGATGTTGATGCAACGAGCTCGAGGCGGCCTCTAAGCCACTGAGCTCCGCCAGAAAACCATCTTGTTGTCTTAGGGGCGGTAGAGGAATTCTGAAGGCTGCCACTTGTGTCTTGTTGATAGATGCAAGGTTGCTGGTCCTTTTGGCACATCCTAAGAAGTATGCCCGGCCAAGGCTGGATCTGGCAGCGGAGGATAGCCATTCTGATCGTAAGCGAGTCGCATCGGGCCGGACAGCGAATACATGATTCTGGTGCAAGTAGCGGTCGCTGTTTTCACGCCAAACAGTACCTCGTCCGAGCTTGTCTAAGTCGCCCCCCTCGGTCATGAGCACGTCCCCCAACAGCAGTTCGTACCTGGGGACCAATGATTCGGGGATACGTATCATTCTGCGGTCCGTTAGGTCCACATATCCATCTTGGACGTGCGATACCGTGATGTAGGGAAAAGACTCCCAAGACGAGTCTTCTTTCGCAGCGTGCCTCGCGATTCCCGTGCGTACATCTGCGATCTCGCCAATCGGTACCCACGGCCAGGCTCGTGCTGCAGCGGTAGCGTTAAAGAGCGTGTGCAGGTAGCTACGAATGCAGAAATCTCCCATGATACGAGCACAATCCGCGGTCGTTGTGGCCGTTTCCGCGGTGCTGAGCAGTTGTGTGATTCGTGTCTGCTCCCCCGCCGGCGGCAAGTCGAACTCGTATTCCGAAAGGCTCGTCCAGTTCGTTCGCGGCGAGAGCGATCCGGCGCTCGTCTTCAGGGCGTGCTCGAAGAAGCCGTCGGTCTGGCAGATGAACGGAAGAAGTTCCGGGAGGAGGCGGTCGTCGGACGGCTGGAAGACGTAGATGTCGCTCGAGCAGATGCCGTCGAAGTCGGCGACGGCGACCTTCCGCTGGTAGGCCCGTCGCTTCCCGAAGAGCACCTGCCCAGGGCGAAAGCGGTTGGTGAAGGTGACGCCGTCGGCGACGTTGCCCCAGGAGCGGATGCGGAGGTCGCCCGGTTCGAGGTGTTCAAGGCCCACGTAGCGCTCGATCCCCGCGCCGAGCGGATCGGTGCAGCGCTCGCCGGAGAGGCGCACCACGTCCCCAAACCGCACCCGCGTCCATCCCTCGCGGGATCGCGTCTTTTTATCCGTCATGCCGTGCCCTCCAGGCCCGATCGCGGCTCTGCGATTAAAGAAGTGCTGCGTTCTTCGGAGCGACGGCCGGTGAAAGTCTCCAGCGGCACTGCCATTTGTCCCGGGGCCACGGCCGGCGGCGGGATCCGCGGTTCCGAGGCGATGCGTTCGTCGCTCTCGCGCCGTGCCTGGGCCCGATTGTCGGGAGATGGTTGGATCATTGGGAACTTCAGCCTTTGTCAGGCAGCCGCCTCGATCGATGGAAGGTCGCGCTCTTGCCGATGCATTTGGGGCTGGATCATTCCTCGCCCTCGGATACACCCGAAGCTGCCTCGAGTCGCGTAAACGCCTCGGCATCGAGTCTCTGTTTCAGCCGTGTCAGAGGCGATGAGAACGGGATGCGTTTTTCGTGCTGCAATCGGCCGACGACGATGCCCGCTCCGACCTGTTGCTGCTCGGAAAAATGCCCGATCTCTGCGGCCGAAGGGGACCGATTGCCCAGAACGTCGACAAACGTCTTCCATGCCGAGCGTGGGATCAGCCGGTCGGCGGCGAATGCGTCTGCTTGACGTTCCTCGTCATCGTCGGAGCCCGAGTTGTCGGCATCGACATGGGGCTTTTTCTTGCCATGGAGAACGACATGGGCCGCTTCGTGGAGAAGCGTGAACCAAAGCTGATCGGTAGTGGAATAGCGATCACTGACGACGATCATTGCCCGATCAGGGGTAAGCCACTCGGTCGCGCCAAAGGCCGAGCAGGCCTTCGGTCGCCGCACGAACACCACGGCTACTCCTGCCCTGGCCCAATCCCGCTGAATCTCTTTGAGCGCGAGAATCGGATCGGCGGCCGTGCTCTTCCGGCAAGAGGCATCGAGAGTGGCGAGGAACTGCGACTTGCTCCAAGGGTTCGTCTCGATGGCGGCGGCAGCGATCTGCGCCCGCCGCAGCCAGGCGGCGACAGCGCCCACCTTGGCACCGGGGCCAAGTGTTCCGGCCCGAAAGGCCACAAGCTGTGAGGCGTAGCGGTCACGCCAGCCCTTCACAGAAGCCACGCCGAAGAATCGCAGGCAGGCATCGACGTTGGCCGTCGCCTCGCCGCCGGCGTCAATCCAGCCGAGCTTCCGCATGTCTGCTAAGGGCAGCTCCTTGAGCCAGGGGCGGTCTGCATCATGGCGTTTCAGCGACTCCCGCTCGGCCAAAGCCGCCTGGTAGTTCGCCTCGCGGTTCAACCAGAATTGCGTCGATCCGCCGAGCGTCAGCGAAAGGGCGACGGCGGTCTCGCTCGTGATGCGAGTCTTGTTTTTGACGAGGTCTTGGACGTGCTTTTTCGTCCGCCCCATCCGCTCGGCGAGGTCGGCCTGAGTCCAGCCGAGCTCTTCCAGATTGTCGAGGATCGTGTCTGCGGGTGGGGATAGCCGGCGTGGCCAGCGCTTCTCGGTCTGTGTTTCAGCCATCGTGATAGTCCTCGATATGCGTGATGATGATTCGGGAGACCCGAGGCCAGTCGATCCGCCCCCGCTCGTCTCGCGGAGCCGGTTCGATCGCCGTGAAAACCAGCCGCCGCCCGCCATCGAGGCCGATGGCGTAATGGTCGGCAAGGTCGCGATCGAGCGCGTGCGGCCGGCCGGTAGGCGGAAGCTCGCCGAGCGTCGGGGCGGCCTCGAGGTCCTCCATCCGACGCCGCAGCTTTTTCATCCCCTGGACGTTCAGTTTTCCTTTCGCGTACCGCTCGTCGTGGCAGAGCCTTTCGAGCTCCTTCGAGTCGTATCGGATTTCCTCCACGTCTGTCTCCAGAAACGATACACCGATCCGGTGTACAGAATCAATGCTCTCGCGGCAGACCCCGTTTCGGCCGCTGATTCTGCGTTGTGCTCTCCGTGTCGCCCTCGGCCAGTCCGTCAAGCATCGCCGTCACCTCGTCCATCTGCTGCCAGAACGCCTCGCCATCGGCCTTGAAGCGGCTCCAGGCCTGAGCGAGCGACTCCTGCGCGGCCCCCTCCCCTGCAGCGACAGTGCCGCCGGCCGGGGGGCGGGCCACGTAGAGCGGGATCGAGAGGCTGAAGTCCTGCTTCTCGATCGCGGCCAGATCGGCCACGGCGGCGAAGCCGGGAGCGTCCGCGAAGGCCGTGTAAGCCGCCTGGATCCGGGCCTGGTGCTCGGGCTTCAAAAAGCTCTGGGCCCGCTCGCGGGCGATCTCGCCGACGCCGTCGATGAACAGGACCTTGCCCTTGCGCCCCTTGGGCTTCGTCCGGCGGCAGATGACGACGCAGGCCTCCATCGGTGAGTTGTAGAAGAGGCCGGGGCCGAGGCCGAGGACGCACTCCACGAGGTCGCGGCGGACGAGGTTCGCCCGCATCTCGGCCTCCTCCTTGCGGAAGAGGACGCCGTGGGGGAAGAGGATCGCACACCGGCCCGACTTCGGATCGAGGCTCGCGAGGATGTGCTGGAAGAAGGCGTAGTCGGCCCGGCCTTGGGGCGGGAGGCCGAGGGTGTTGCGGCCGAAGGGATCGGAGGCCCAGAGATCGCGATTCCACTGCTTGATCGAGTAGGGAGGATTGGCGAGGACCAGGTCGAAGGTCTTGAGCCGGTCGCGCTGGAGAAACTTCGGATCGGCGAGGGTGTCGCCGCGCTCGATCTCGAAGTCCTCGACGCCGTGGAGGAGGAGATTCATCCGGGCGATCGCGGAGGTCATGAAGTTGATCTCCTGCCCGTAGAGGCCGAGCGACCTCCATTCGCCCCCGGCCCGCCTCACCTCGGCGAGCGCCGAGATGAGCATGCCGCCGGTGCCGCAGGTGGGGTCGTAGATCCGCTCGCCCGTCTTCGGGGCAAGCATCTGCACCATCAGGTGGACGAGGGTCCGGTTGGTGTAAAACTCCTGCGCGGTGTGGCCCGAGTCATCGGCGAACTTCTTGACGAGAAACTCGTAGGCGTTGCCGAGCTCGTCCTCGGGGACGGTCCTCCGGTCGAGGACGCGGCTGGAGAAGTGCTCGACGAGGTTCTTGAGCATCTCGTCGGGGAGACGGTCGCGGTTGGTCCAGGGGGCGTCGCCGAAGATGCCGTCGAGCCGGCCGGGGTTCGCGGCCTCGATGGCCCGCATGGCGTCGCGGATCGCTTTGCCGACGTTCTTCGCCACGGCGCGAACGTCGCGCCAGTGGGCGTTGTCGGGGATCACGAAGCGGTGCTGCTCGGGGAAGGCGGCGTAGGCCTCGTCGCCCCCCGACTCGGCGAGCGCCTGGGCATACTCCTCGTCGTAGACGTCGGAGAGGCGCTTGAAGAAGAGGAGCGGGAAGACGAACTGCTTGTAGTCGCCCGCCTGGACGTGGCCGCGGAGGTGCGTGGCGGCGCCCCACAGGTAGCTTTCCAGTTCCTGCTGCGTGATCCGGTCGCTCATTCGAGCCAGCCCCCTTCCTGCATCGCCCGCTCCAGGGCCGCCTCGGCCTCGCGGCAACGGGCCAGCGCCGCTTTGAAGGATCGAATAGCCTCGGGGAGCGGCGGGATGTCGTCGGTCGATTCGGGGGTGATGTAGCGGGAGATGTTGAGCGTCCAGTCCTCGCGGGCGATCTCGTCGAGGGAGACGACGCGGGCGTGGTGCTCGACGTCGGCGAACCCCGCGTACCACTGGTGGATCCGCCGGGCCTGTTCCGGTTCGAGCGTGTTCTGGGCGCGGCCCTTCTTGAAGAGCGTCTGGGCGTCGACGAAGAGCACCTTCCCTTGGCGGGCCTTCGGTTTCTTGAGCCGCATGACGACGATGCAGGCGGCCAGCCCCGTGCCGTAGAAGAGATTGGCGGCGAGGCCGATGACGGCGTCGAAGAGGTCGAGTTCGAGGAGCTTCTTGCGGATCTCCCCTTCGCTCCCCTTGCGGAACAGGGCCCCCTGGGGGAGGACGACGGCGAGGCGGCCGCCCGGGGCGGCCATGCTCTTCACCATGTGCTGCACCCAGGCGTAGTCGCCGCTCGACGACGGCGGGAGCCCGGCGAAGTTGCGGCCGAAGGCGTCGGCCTCCCATTTTTCTTCCCCCCACTTCTCGAGCGAGAAGGGGGGATTGGCGATCACGCAGTCGAAGGTGGCGAGCGCCCCGGAGGAGTCGGTGAAGACGGGGTTGCGGAGCGTGTCGCCGCGCTGCACCTCGAAGTCCTCGAGGCCGTGAAGGAGCAGATTCATCCGCG
>CAJBCV010000009.1 GCA_903951635.1 uncultured Planctomycetaceae bacterium | reverse complement strand
CGCGGGCAGAAGCGGGCGGCGAGGGCGAAGCCCTTCGCTGACCAGCCGGGGTAGACGGTTGACCGATGACGCTCGAGCGCGGCGAGGATCGCGCGGGCGGTCGTGGCGGCGTCGAGCTGGCGGCCGCGCGACCAGACGGGGCGATCGCCGGCGAGGAGGCTGTCCCAGAACTCCGACGCCGTCGGCCCGAGGGTGGCAAGGAGGACGTCGATCCCGGCCGGAGCAAGCTCGGCGCGGAGCGTGCCGGAGAGGGAGTGGACGGCGGCCTTCGCGGCGCAGTAGTCGGCATGGAGGGGAATCGGGTGGAGGCCGAGGATCGAGCCGACGAGGACGACGGCCGGATGGCGGCCGCGGGCCAAGCTCGGCAGCGCGAGCCGAACGAGCTCCGCCGGGGCGAAGAAGTCGATCTCCATCACACGCCGTAGCGTCGCCGGATCGGACTCGGCAAAGCGGCCGATCGCGCCACTTCCCGCTGCGGCGATCACGACGTCGAGACCACCGAGGCTCGTCACCGCGGCGGCCATGAGCTCACGGCGGAAGGCATCGTCGGTGACATCGCCGGCGAGGACCGCGATCGGGTGCTCGGCGGCGAGCGTGGCGAGGAGCGACGCGCGGCGGGCCGTGGCGAAGACCGAGGCCCCGCGCGCCGAAAGCTCGATGGCGAGGCTCCGCCCCACGCCCGACGAACCGCCGGTGAGGAGGACGCGCAGGCCCGTGATCGGCCGCCGCGGCCGGAAGATCGCGGGGCGTGCGCCGCTGGCGAGATGGGATGGGGCAGGAGTCGGCATCGGCGGGGGCGCCTTCGGGGGAGTCCTGCATGACGAAGGCAAGCGAAGGCCCCGGTCAGGGAAGGGTCAGGAGGCTTCGGTCGATGTCGCTCCCGGCATGGCAGTGCCGTGCGGCGTGACCTCGGCCTCGGCCGGGTCGATCCGGCCGAGCATCGCCGCCGGGATTCGGCAGTGGACCGTGACGGAGTGGTCGTCGAAGTGGCGGGAGAGGACCTCGCCATGGGCTGAGAGCCAGGCAAGGAGCCGGCCGTTGCCGGCGGAGGTGCGGACGTCGACGTCGCCGAAGTTGCGGCCGAGGCAATCGCTCGTCGCCCGGAGGAGATCGGCGATCCCCACGCCGCTTCGCGCCGAGATCCGGATGGCGTGCGGGTAGCGGTCGAGGAGGGCTTCGAGGCGCTCGCGATCGTCGATCGCATCGATCTTATTGAGCACCAGGAGCGTGTCCTTCTCATCGACATTGAGATCGGCGAGCACGCCACGGACAGCCGCGATCTGCGCGTCGACCAGATCGCTCGAGGCGTCGGCGACATGGAGGAGGAGATCGGCCTGACGCGTTTCCTCGAGGGTCGCCCGGAAGCTGGCGATCAGCCGGTGGGGGAGGTCGCGGATGAAGCCGACGGTGTCGGAGAGGAGGACCGGCCCCCAGCCGTCGAGCTTCCAGCGGCGCGTGCGCGTGTCGAGGGTGGCGAAGAGCTTGTCGGCGGCCAGTTCGTCGGCGCCGGTGAGGCGGTTCAAGAGTGTGCTCTTGCCGGCGTTGGTGTAACCGACGAGGGAGACGGTCATGTGGTCCTGACGGGCCGCCACCTGCCGCTCCTTCCGGCCGTGGATCTCGGCGAGCTCGGCGCGGAGGTCGTGGATTCGCTTCTCGACGAGCCGGCGATCGACCTCGAGCTGCTTCTCACCGGGACCGCGCATGCCGATCCCCATCTTGAGCCGCGACAGATGCGTCCACATCCGCTTGAGCCTCGGCAGCGAATACTCCAGCTGCGCCAGCTCTACCGCCAAGCGGGCTTCGTAGGTGCGGGCCCGCGCGGCGAAGATATCGAGGATCACCTCGGAGCGGTCGAGGACCTTCGTCTTCAGCTCCTGCTCGAGGTTGCGGGTCTGGGCCGGGGAGAGGTCGTTGTCGAAGATCACGACGTCGGCGTCGTGGTGGGCGACGAGGCCGGCGAGCTCCGTCACCTTCCCCTTGCCGAGGTAGGTTGTCTGATCAGGGCTTTCGCGCCGCTGCGTGAGTTCGGCGACGACTTCCGCGCCGGCCGATTCCGCCAGGCCACGGATCTCGTCGAGCGGGCCATGGGCATCGACCGGCGCGTGGAGCAACACGCCGACGACCACCGCCCGCTCACTCTGCACGCTTTTGCTACGGACCGGAGTCGTCATTCGTCATCCTCGGGGTCTTCGCCCAGGTTCGTGGCCAGGTGGCAACAGCTCTCCCAGCGGCGCGTGTCGAGGAGGCCGTCGGCCACCCCGTCCTTTACCGCGCAGTCGGCTTCGTGGCTGTGGGTGCAGTCGGGGAAGCGGCACAGATTCGCAAGCGGGCGCAGATCGCGGAAGGCCGCCGGCACCTCGGCTGGCACGATGTCCCAAAGCTGGAACTGGCGGACGCCGGGGGTGTCGACGAAGGCCCCGCCGAGCCGATGGGGAATGAGCCGCGCCGTCGTCGTCGTGTGGCGCCCCTTGTCGTTGTCGCGGCTCACCTCGGAAACGGGGAGGGCGAGATCGGGCTGGAGCTGATTGAGGAGCGACGACTTGCCGACGCCGCTCTGGCCGACGACGGCGCTGACGGCCCCGCGGAGCTCCGCCCGGAGGCGGGCGATCCCCATGCCGGTGACCGTGGAGCAGAGGATGACGCGGTATCCCATCCGCGCGTAGACGCCGGCGAGGGGAACGAGGCTGGCCGCGGGAACGAGATCGGCCTTGTTGAGGCAGATCAGGGGACGGATGCCGGCGCATTCGGCGGCGACGAGCATCCGATCGATGAGCCCCGGCTTGAGGTGCGGCTGGGCGGCGCTGCCGACGATCACCACCTGATCGATGTTGGCGACGATCACATGACGCCGGCCGCGGCTGTTTCGCGCCAGTTCGTTGCGCCTCGGATCGACAGCCTGGATCGTGGCATCCTGGCGGATGCCGTCGGGGCCGGTCGTGGGGAGCGCATGGGCCGAGAGGTCGGGAACGATCGTCTGACGCACGGTGACCCAGTCGCCGGCGACGACCGGGTGCCGCTGGTCGATCGCCATCGTGCGGAGGACGCGGCGGGTGGTGCAGCGGACGACATGACCGTCATCGCGGCGCACGAAGCTCTCCAGTCCGTGGACATGGAGCACCTGCCCGCGCCAGGTGTCGACGGCCGCGTCGGCCCCCGGCTCGATGACGGTGCGCTTGCGCGTCAGATCCCCCTTGCCGGAGAGCCGCTCGGAGGTCGCCATGTCGGCGAGGCCGTCGGGGTCGTCACCGAGCGATCGCGTCAGATCGCCACCGCGCCGCCGGACGGAGCGATTCTTGCGGAAGTCGATCCGTATCTTGCGGGGTTTCGCCATGCGGCCGATCAGGGGCGATCCCCCCGCGGTCCCGCGGAGGGCGGGTCGGGGCGGCGGGCTGCAGGGCGGGGAGCCGAAGCGAAGGTGGGCGTGCTCCGCCGCGATTCGAGCCCCGCGCTCTCGAGGAGGCTCTTGCCCCAGGGATTGACCGGGACATTGTCGGCCGGGGCCGCGATGGCGCCGTTCTTCGAGGGCTCGTAGGTGATCTCGAAGTGGTGGCGGGCGACGGTGAGCTTGTCACCCGGATCGAGCCGCTTCTCACTGACCCGTACCCCGTTGACCTTCGTGCCGTTGCTGCTGGCGAGATCCTTGACGAACCAGTAGCCATCGACGAGCGTCAGCTCGCAATGGGATCCGGACACGTTCGGGAAGCGGAGGACGATATCCGCGCTCTCGCGCCGCCCCACGAGGAGGACCGGCTTGAACAACGGAATCGGGTCGCCGCCCCCTTGGGGGATCAATTCGCCGTACATGGGCCTGAGTACGTTTCTCGCTCGAGCGCGGTTCGCGCCGCAGTTGGGATGCAGAAGTTCTGCCAAAATCTACGCCCCTCCTCAGGGATGGTCAAAACGCACTCGCCTCGCCGGGGTGGTATGGTTGGGGCGACGGTTCCCGGGAGAGGGAACGGGGCGGAACGGATGGCCGCCGGTCGGGAGAGTCCACCAGGCACTCGCAAGGGTTGCCGGGTGGGAACGCCCTGACGGGAGGAAAGTCCGGGCTCCGCAGGGCGCGATGGTGGGTAACGCCCACCGGCCGTGAGGTCAGGGAAAGTGCCACAGAAAACAGACCGCCGGCGGGGAAACCCGCCGGTAAGGGTGAAACGGTGAGGTAAGAGCTCACCAGCGGGCCGGGTGACCGGTCCGGCTCGGTAAACCCCATCGGGAGCAAGGCCAAGCAGGGGGGAGGCGGCTGCAAGGTCGCCACGGAACGGCCCGTTGCGTCACACCCCCGGGTCGGCTGCCAGAGACGCCGGGCAACCGGCGTCCTAGAGAAATGGTCATCACCGCGTCGCCTTTGGCGGTGCGGGACAAAACCCGGCTTACAGGTCCGCCCCTTCCCTCTCCCCGGCACCGTTTCCCTCGTGCCGTCCATCAGCCCGCCATCCCCTCGGGGGCGTTCCGGTCTGACGCCAGGTCCTTCCGCTCGTCCTCGTCGAGGATCTTGAGCAGCTTGGAGATGCACAGGGAGTTGATGCTGACCCGCATGTCGTCGGCTTCCGCCTTGAGCGATTCGTGGAGGGAGCGGGGCATCCGCACCGTCACCACCCGCTGGGCCTCCCGGCTGGCGGGCCGGTCCCGCTGCCGGTTGCGGAGGTCGTCGAGCATCTCGCGGATCCGGGCGTACTGCGGCGAGCACTCGAAGTGGGTCAGGGCGGTGGCGCTGCGGAAGGAGCGGCGGACGATCCCCTCCACGCCGAGGACCTCCCGGAAGAAGACGACCCAGTCCGGGCCCATGGCATGGAGACGCTCGGCCACTTGGAGAACGGCGGCGGCCTGGGGATCGACCGCTTCAGAGACGGGGGACGGGGCTTCGGACCTGCTGGCCATGTTCGGTAACCCTACGGGAACGCCGGGACGGATCGGTGGAGCCCTCCGTGGGCCACCGCTGACGTCATGCTGGCGCTGCGGTCAAGTCGCAGCAGGAAGTGCCATCAGAGCAACGACTTGCGTCAACTCACGCAGGTCAGTGACATTTCCGTGCAGCGATGCGCAAGGATCGAGCAGGGAGGCTTGTGCCACAAAATGAGGCAGCTCGTCGGAGTCGCATTTCCCAACTGTCCGGGTTGTGACGCCGGTGGAAAAGAGGCTCAAGTGGGGCTGTTTGGCCGCTTGGAGCCGGCGACGGACGTTGCCAGGGATTCCGGCTCGGCAAGCTTTCCGGCCCGCTGTTCGGCCCAGCGGATGACGGCCGGGGTGGGGTCGAGGCCGGTGGCCGACGCGAGGCCCCGCCATCCCGGGACGGCATTCACCTCCAGCACAAGCAGCTCCCCGGCGGCGTCGGGAACGAGGTCGACCCCGGCCACTTCCACCCCGAGGGTGGCCGCCGCCCGTCGAGCGAGGTCGAGCCAGGCCGCGGGGGGGGCAAGCGGCTCCCCAATGCCCCCCCGCGCCAGGTTCGTCCGCCAGTCGGTCGCCGACCGGCGCCGCAGCGCAAACGCCTCCTCCCCGACCAGCAGGATCCGCACATCCCAGCCGGGGTGAGGGACGAACTCCTGAAGATACGTCGCCGCACCCTCCGCAGACGCGCCGGCGGCAGCCAGCAGGGGGAGGAGCAGCGCCTCGGAGTCGATCCGCTCGATACCCCGTCCGCACGACCCGAACAGCGGCTTCACGACGGCATCCCCCCCGAGCGACTCCCAGGCTTGGCGGATTCCGTCTGGATCCTGGGCGACGATCGTCCGCGGCACGCGGATCCCCGCCGCCGCCAACCGGGCCAGCGAGAGGTATTTGTCGATCGCTGCCTCGAGGCTCCGGGGGCTGTTGATCACCGGCGTGCCGCGCTCGGCAAGCCGACCGAGGAGGTCCATCCGCAGGATCACTTCCTCGAGGCGCCCCGCCGGCATGCCGCGGACGATCACGGCGTCGGCTGTCTCGATCGCG
>CAJBCV010000008.1 GCA_903951635.1 uncultured Planctomycetaceae bacterium | reverse complement strand
GATCTGGACGGGCCAGACCCAGAGGCCCTACGCTGCCCAGGCGCTCGATCCGCTCACTGGCAACGCGACGGCCTCCGACGTCGTCAACGGCGGGGTCGGCATTGCCCTGTCGGGCGGAGCGGGCGCGCTGGCGCGAGGCACGCAGGTCGCGGGCCAAGTCGCCAGCAAGGGCGATGAGATCGCGACAGCGGTTGGATCCATTGCAGGACGCGGTGATGACGCGGTCGCGGTGGTTGATGATGTGGCCGGATCGGCGGGAAGCAGTTCGGCCGGTGTCGCTTCAGGATCGCTCTTGGGTGCGGACGACTTCGCATCGCTTCCGAAGTCGGGTCGTATTGACCCGAAAACGATTCGCTTTAGCCAAGACAGTATCGCACCCGACTTCAAAGGTGGTGTTGGTGGTGTCGAAGACCTAGCTGCAAAACTCAAGTCCGGTCAGGTCGATCCTTCAACAATTCCTCCGATTCGGATCGTCGTGAAGGATGGGAAAGTCTTTACATTAGACAATCGACGCCTCAGAGCTTTCCAAGAGGCAGGCATCGACATTCCTTTCGAGAGGCTGGATTCGATCCCAAAGAGCGAGCTTTTCAAGTTCACGACGAAGAACGATGGCGTGGATATCATTATCAGGGGAGCGAATCAATGAGCGGTCTATTTGGGGATGCCTTGGTTGAGTCGGCAGAACGTATTTCGAGTCGTGATGAGTTCACGGCGTTTGCGAAGGCATTGGCCGACAATTTAAGTTGCCACCCCGAAGAGTGGCAGAACGCCACGCTCCCGGAGTTCATTCGTGGCCTTGCGGGATTTGTTGAGAATATGGACGGCTACTACGAAAACGTTGGAGCGGATGTGAATTGCAAGTTACCAAGCTGGCGAGTCTTCGCCGATGCACTCCTTGCGGCTCGTGTTTATGAATGAATAGGTTAAAAAGCAACCGGGTGCGCGGGCCTGAAAGGCTTGGGCGTCCTTACAACGTTACTCGCCTTGGAAGCACTGGCCCAACCGGCACGAAGTCCCGCTCCGCTCACACCCTCAAGAAGATCTTCCGCCTGTACATCCAGGCGAGGAACAGCCAGAGGACGAGGAGGATCGCGGCGCCCTTGAGCAGCGGCTCGAAGCCGGCTCCGAAGATATGGAAGATGCCGGCGCTGAGGTGGGTGACGAGGGCCCGCTCGATGAAGCCCTCCCAGAGATGGGCAATCAGATAGGCGGCGATCGAGTTGGTGCCGATGACCGCAAGCGGCCACGCCCAGCGCTTCCAGCCCTGGACATCGACAACCCAGTGGAAGGCGGCGAGAAGCCAGAAACACCATCCGCCGCTCACGAGCACCCAGGCCGGGGTCCAGATCCGCTTCACGCTCGGGCAGAGGCCGCTGGAGTCAAGGACGAGCCCGGCGCCCAGCGCTGCGGCACCGGCGAGGAGATACCGACGCACCGGGGCCCCCTCCTCGAGCCAGCGGCCGGCAATCAGGCCGAGAATCGCGGTGGCGAGCGTGGGGATGAAGGAGAGGGTCAGATAGCCGCCGCGGTTTTCCACGAACGGCTCGGGGCGGGGAAAGAGATTGAGAAACCAGCGGTCAAAATCGCTGCCGAGGTTGGCGTTCTTCGCCCACGGCTCGGCGACGGGATAAAACGCCCACGCCCCCCACACGCCGAGAAGGATCGCCGCCAGGGCCCACCAGGCGACCTTCGGGGGACGTAAACCGAGGAGAAACAGAAACGGATAGCCGAGGCCGATCTGGGTGAGCGTGTCTTCGAAGGTGAAGTTGGTCATCGGCTTGCCGGTCGAGCGGAGGAAGATCCCCAGCGCGACGAGCAAAAAGGCCCGCCACAGGGCGTGGGTAACAAGAGTGCCGGTCGATTGGCCGCGGGCCCGCCGGGCCGCGAGCGAGAAGGGGAGCGCCGCGCCGACGAGAAACGTGAACGACGGCTGAATGAGATCGTGGAGCGTGCAGCCGCGCCAGGCGACATGGTGTTGGTGCCAGGCGAGAAACGAGAGCAGCCCCGATTCGGGATAGGCCTTGGCTACCTCGCCGAGGTGGAGCACCTCGGCCATCATCAGGAGCATGACGAAGCCCCGGTAGATGTCGAGCGACTCGACGCGCGCGGGCTTCGCGATGGCGCCTGATGCCGAGGAATCCTCGCCGGAGAGCGGAAGGGGCTTCACGTCAGCCTCCCCCCGGCCCCGCCGCGGAGAGGCTCTCCCGCCCCCACAGGGCCGCGAGCTTCACAAGCACTTCGACCGCCGCCTCCATCTCCTCGAGGCAGGTCCATTCCAGCGGCGAATGGGGATTGTGCTCGCCGGTGGAGAGGTTCGGGGTGGGCAGGCCGAGGAGGGTGAGGAGCGAGCCGTCGGTGCCGCCGCGGATCGGCGTCTGCGTCGGCTCGATCCCCGTCTGCCGCAGCGCCTCGAGCGCCAGATTCAGGGCCCGCGGCTCGCGGGCTATCCCCGCCCGCATGTTGCGGTATTGCTCGGTGATCGTGACGTCGATCCGAGCCTTTGGATGGGCTTTCCGCAGTGGCGCGGCGATCGATTCCAGGAGCGCCGCATGGGCCTCGAGGCCGCTCTTCTCGAAGTCGCGGAGGATCAGCCGGGCCTCGGCGGAGGCAACGCCGCCGCTGATTGAATACGGATGGACGAAGCCCTCGCGGCCGTCGGTTGTCTCGGGGGAAAGGCTTTCCTTCGGGAGTGCATCGAGGAACTCGCCGAGGATCTTGATCGCGTTGACGATCACTCCCTTGCCGACGCTCGGGTGGGTGTTGATTCCGGTGACGGTGACGACCGCGAGATCGGCTGAAAACGTCTCGGCGTTGACCTCACCCGCACCGAAACCGTCGAGGGTGTAGCCGACCTTGGCGCCGATACTCCCGATGTCGAGGTGCTGCGTGCCGCGGCCGATCTCCTCGTCG
>CAJBCV010000007.1 GCA_903951635.1 uncultured Planctomycetaceae bacterium | reverse complement strand
GATCCCGCCGCCTCCGCCACGTCGCGCCGCCCCTATCCCTTCTTCCTTGCCGCGCCGCTCGACGAGCCCCCGGCAGGGCTCGGCGACGTGGCGGGCTGGCAGGTCGAATGGAAGTGGGATGGCGCGCGGGCGCAGCTCGTGCGCCGCGGCGGGGAGACGGCGCTTTGGACACGCGGCGAGGAGCTCGTCGGCGAGCGGTTTCCCGAGGTGGTCGCCGCGGCGGATCGCCTCCCCGAGGGCACCGTCCTCGACGGTGAACTGCTGGTCATCCGTGGGGGCCGCCAGCTCGGCTTCGATCAACTCTCGAAACGGCTCCATCGCAAGGCCCCCACGCGCCGCGACATCGCCGCGCTTCCGGTCGCATTCCTCGCCTACGATCTCCTCGAAAGCGGGGGCGTCGATCTTCGTGGCGAGCCACTCGCCTCCCGGCGGCAACGCTTGGAGGCGCTCGCTGCCGCCGAAGGGTGGCCGGGGCTCGAGCCGCGATCCGCGGATCAGCCCGTCCAGGCACCGATCCCCGAAGGAACTCCCTTCCTCCTCTCGCCGCTCCTGGCCCCTGCCGACTGGGCTACCGTGGCTAGCGCCCGCGCGACCGCGCGCGAGCGGGGCGTCGAGGGGGTGATGCTCAAGCGCCGCGACGGCGCCTACGGGGTCGGGCGGACGCGCGGCGAATGGTGGAAGTGGAAAACTGAGCCGCTCGAGATCGACGCGGTGCTCATCGGCGCGGTGGCTGGTCACGGTCGCCGCGCCGGCCTCCACACCGATTACACCTTCGGCGTGTGGGACGACGGACGCCTCGTGAAGATCGCCAACGCCTACTCCGGGCTCACCGACGAGGAACTGACGGAGGTCGATCGGATCATCCGCTCGACAACGCTCGAGAAGAAGGGGCCGTGGCGCGGGGTGACGGCCACGCTTGTCATGGAGCTGGCGTTCGAGCGCGTGGCAGAGTCGACCCGGCATACGTCGGGGGTGGCGGTCCGCTTCCCGCGAATCGTCCGCTGGCGACGGGACAAGTCGCCGGCCGAGGCTGGCTCGCTCGCCGATCTCCGCGCTCTGGTCGCTCCTGTCGAGCCGCTGCCGCCGCTTCCACGGTCACCCGGCCCCCCGCGGCCGACCTCCTCCCCTGGCGACCGGCAGCGAAGGCTCTGGGAGGACGAGGCATGAGCCCCCGGGGCGCGGGCCCGTTGCCCGCCGATCTGCGTCCGCTCCGCGACTGGTTTCGTCGTCAAACGTGGAAGCCCTTTCCCTTTCAGGAGCAGGTGTGGCGGGCCGCGGCGGCGGGAGGGTGCGGGCTGGTGCATGCCCCCACCGGCACCGGCAAAACCCTCGCCGCCTGGCTCGGGGCTCTGGCCCACAGTCGCCGCCGCGCGCTTGTCCGGCAGGAGGCCGGCGACAACGACCGGCCGGTCGGCAGCGGGCCGCGTGTCGTCTGGATCACGCCGCTGCGGGCCCTGGCCGCCGACACCCTCCGGTCGCTCGACCGTCCACTCGCCGATCTCGCCGACTGGCTCTCCGGCGCGCGCCGGCGGGCCTCGCGCTGGCATGTGGCGCTGCGCACCGGCGACTCGACCGCCGCCGAGCGCAGTCGGCTCCGCAAACGCTGGCCCGAAGGGCTCGTGACGACGCCCGAATCGCTTTCGGTGCTCCTGTCGCTCGAAAATGCCCACGATCTCTTCGCCGACCTCGAGACGGTGGTCGTCGATGAGTGGCATGAGCTCCTGGCGACGAAGCGCGGCGTGCAGACGGAACT
>CAJBCV010000006.1 GCA_903951635.1 uncultured Planctomycetaceae bacterium | reverse complement strand
TATTCTTAACGCCTCTCGCGATAGCCGCTTAGAAACGTTTGATAGTATGCTCCTAAAGGCTAAGCAAGATGCGCGCGACGCACGGACGGCGGAACTAAACAAGTCTAAGGAAGATTTCCTGAGACTCAAGAACGACTTGGACGACAGCTGTTTGCGAGTTAGCAAACAGGTCTTCGGAAATGATTCATTTGTTTACTCGGAAACCGATGGATCACCGATTGTGACCCCGCCCTCGGTGCCTTGGCAATTGGGCGGCACGCCACGCAACATCGCATCAGCGAGCGTGCGACTCAGTTCCTCTGCGTTAGTGACTATAAACCTAAATATCGAGGATTACTCGGCCAAGCTAGCGCACCTAAATGCGTGGGCGGCAAGTCATGATCTGGATTCCCACAAGTATGACAAGCAGTTGAAGGATATGTCTTTGGACGATATGTATGGAGATGCCTTGATTTCTTTCGCCGGACAGGCGGGATTTCAGGTCGCCTGGGAGGGGGGGCAATGGGCTGGCAGGGATGGGCGTGACATGAGTATTCCGAGGGATGGTGGCTATTATACGGGCGTCATGATTGCCAGATGGTACACCTTTGACAGCTTTGACGTTGCCGATCAGTTGAATAAAATCAAGTATAAGAAGAAGTGACCTCAGTGCTCATTCCGAGTAGTTTATTTAATGCTGAAATGAGGCTGCGGGTCCTGTCGCGTTTGAGAGGGGCTGTATTCGTGTGAGCCCCTTTTGTCGGTGAAACGTCAAGGCGAGATTCACGCCCGACAAGAGCATCGTCGATCTGTGCTGGTGTCGCGGCAGCATAATGTTTATCTGGAGTGCCGGGGACTAACTCGTCCACCACTTGCTAGTTGGCCCCGGCAGCCAATTGTGGTAACGACCCGCAAAACCCTCGGCGCACTTGGGTTGACAAGAGCGACTGCCATGCTGAACTCCGCGGCGGGGCGTGTTCGAGTTTTGTGATAGCGACTCTAACTTGAGAGAGTTGAGGGCGACGGTCACCTCGCCGATAGGGCCGCGGTTCATTTGACTGTTGATAAAGCCTGTCCGTCGGATATTTTAGAGCAGGCGGTAGGACTTTCGCGGGGCCGCCGTGCCCAACCACTGCGGGGAGACAAAAAATGCGTTGGGCGTTGTTGGCAGTGGTTATGGCGATCGCAACTCCAGTTGTCGGTCAGGACAATACCGACGAGATCAGGCCGCTGAGTGTTGAGCAGGCAACCGAGCTGGTCAAGGCCGCCGAGCGTATGCTGGTCCTTGATGGCCCAATGATGATATCTCCGGAGGTGGCCGAGATATTGACGCGTTATGAAGGCACGCTTGTCCTCAACGGTCCGACGACGCTGACTCCTGAAGTGGCCGAGATACTGGCAAAGCATGACAAAGGCATGCTGGTTCTGGACTGTGTCGAGTCGATCCCGCCAGAGTTAGCCGAATCGCTGGCGAAGCATCGCGGAGAACTCTGGCTCAACCAACTGACGACGCTCTCGGAGGAAGCCGCCGAGGGGCTTGCGAAGCAAACGGGATCACTTCAACTCAACGGCTTAATGACGCTGTCGGTAGGGGTCGCCGAGGCGCTGGCGAAGCACGATGGAACGGTGGGCCTTCACTGCTTGACGACCTTGTCGACGGCTGACGCCGAGGCGTTGGCGAAAGTCAGAGGCCTGTTGGGCTTGACTGGCCTCATGACCCTGTCGCCAGAGGCTGCGGAAGCTCTCGCGAAGCACGAGGACACACTCTTTGTCGGCTGCTCGGTCATGCTCTCGCGGCGGGTGGCTGAGGCATTGGCTAAGCACAGGGGGACACTCGGCGTGTTCAACCTGGACACAATCTCAGAGGAGGCGGCCACGGCGCTTGCGAAGCATCGCGGAGACCTGATGCTTAAAGGCATCAGGGCTCTCTCGACGGAAGTCGCTGTTGCGCTGTCAAAGCACGAGGGATCGCTGGACTTGTTGGGGCTGACGACGCTCACGGACGAGGCCGCTGCATCAATTTCTCAACATCGCGGCGAGGTGAACCTCCGCCGCCTGGAGGCGTTGTCGGCGGAGGCGGTCGAAATGCTGCGGAGCAATCCTGACATCAGGCTTCCTGAAAAGTTCCGCTGACATCCCGTAGCAAAAGCGCTTTTCGCAACGGCCTGGACGACGTCAGCCGGCTGTCATCGGCGTTGATCTTCGCTGCAATATGGTGGTCTGTGATTGGTATGCCAAAACCTGGCTCCGCTGCCTGGTGCTCGTGGAGCCGGCCGCCGACAAACGAAGACGCTTGGATTGTGCCTGGAGGTGTCGCATGCGTTGGGCAATCATGGCCGCATCTATGGCGATGACGGTGCCGGCGTTCGGTGACGATACCGACGAGATCAAGCCGTTGAGTGTCGAGCAGGCGACTGAGCTAGTCGCCACGACCAAGGGCCCTTTGTTCCTCGACGGCGGGACGATACTCACCCCGGAGACTGCAGAGATTCTTGCTCGGCACGAGGGAATGCTTTACCTCCGTGAAGTCGAGGTGCTGACACCGGAACTCGCCGAAGCACTGGCAAAGCACAGCGGGGGCATACACTTTGAGATCTCGACGCTTACGAAAGAAGCCGCCGAGGCACTCGCGAAACACAGGGGTCGGCTTGTTATTAGTGGGCTGACGACGCTGTCGGAGGGAGTTGCCGAGGCTCTGGCGATGCACGATGGCTCGCTTGGCCTCCACAGCCTGAAGACTTTGTCGCTGGAGGACGCCGAGACGCTGTCGAAGCTCAAAGACTGGCTTGTCTTACCTAGCCTTTCAGAGCTCTCGCCAGAGGTTGCTGAGGCTCTGGCGAAGCACGAGGACGCACTTTTCCTCGGCAAGTGTAGAGATCTGTCGCCGGAGGTGGCCGAGGCCTTGGCAAAGCATGATGGATTGCTCAACCTAAAATATCAGAAGTCCCTCACCGATCAGGCGGCCGCCGCGCTTGCGAAGCACCGTGGCTGGCTCACTCTGGACATCGGCACTCTCACGCCGGGAGCCGCTCTCGCACTGGCGAAGCATGAGGGAAGGCTCGACTTTTCCGGGCTGAAAACACTCTGCGACGAGGCCGCATCGGCGCTGGCGAAGCATCGCGGCGAGCTGAACCTCTTTCGCCTGGAGACGCTGTCGGCGGAGGCGGCCGAAATGCTGCGGAGCAATCCTGAAATCTGGCTTCCTGAGAAGTTCCGCTGACCGCGCGTGGCAAAAGTCCGTTGCGCAACGGCTTGGACGGCACTTCTTGGCAACACACAAGGGCGCCATGTTCCTCACTGGCATCGCGACGCTTCGATCCAATCCCAAGGTCGTTCTCCCCGAGCGTTTTCGCGAGGTTTATCAAGCGATCCGTGCGGAGCGGCTGGCGGAAATCGGCGACCCCGAAGCCATGCTCGAGTGAGGCAAGCCCGGGGCGGGCTCACTTCCCCTTCGCGGGCTTTTTCTGAGCGAAGAGCCAAGTAAGGACGTCGGGATCGCGGTAGGCGGGCGTCCAGGAATCGTGGCCGACGCCGGCGAGCTCGGAATACTTGGGGGCTCCACCGGC
>CAJBCV010000005.1 GCA_903951635.1 uncultured Planctomycetaceae bacterium | reverse complement strand
TCGGGCCCGAGGCAGCCGACCCAGCTGTCGAAGAGCTGAACACACTGCGCGCCGGCGTCGAGCTGGGCGAGAAGATAGCGGCTCACCCCCCGTGCCAGCCGGTCCATGAGATCGTGCCACGCGGTGGGCTCGCGATACATCAGCGACTTGGTGTGGAGCCAGGCCTTGCTCGTTCCCCCCTCGATGCAATAGCCGGCGAGGGTGAACGGGGCCCCTGCGAAGCCGATCACCGGGAGCGTGTCGTCGAGGCCGGCGCGCGTGGCCCGCACGCAGTCGAAGACGAAGGCGAGGGGATCGAGGTCGTCGAGCTCCCGGACCCGCGCCACATCGCCCGCTTCGCGGATCGGATTGTGGATCACCGGGCCTTCGCCGGCGGCAAACTCCAGATCCATTCCCATCGGTTCGAGGATCGGGAGGAGATCGCTGAAGATGATCGCCGCATCGACCCCCAGCCTGGCCACGGTGGAGAGCATCACCTCGGCCGCGAGGCTCGGCGTCTTGCAGAGCTCCATGAAAGCGACGCGGCCGCGCACCTGCCGGTATTCGGGAAGGTAGCGGCCGGCCTGACGCATCAGCCAGATCGGCGTCCGGGGCACCGCTTCCCGGCGGCAGGCGCGGAGGAAGAGGGAATCCTCCCACGGCCGCCTTGGCGAGGGGGGAAGGGGGGCGGACGGGGACGTGGGGGGAATGGCCATCGGCGAAGTATAGCCGGCGGGGCCGGCGGGAACCGGACGGGGCCATCGGCAGCGGCCGGCGGTGAACTAGAATAGGGGGTCTCCATCCCCCCGGTTCGACCCATGGCCGACTTCATCTCCCGCATTTCGGTCGTCTGCTTCGCCGCCAGCTACGCCGTGGCTCTGGCGTGCGAGGGGTCGCGGCTCCTCTTCCGCTCCGGCATCCGCGGGGCGGTGATGGTCGGGTTTGCGGCGGCCGGGGTGCTCGCCCACACGCTGTTCCTCGGCTGGCGGGCAGCGAATGAACCGGCCGTCCCCCTTTCGAGCGCGTATGACTGGTATCTCCTCGCCGCCTGGCTGTTGGCCTGCGGGTCGCTGTGGCTGACCGTCGCCAACCCGCGGACGCCAACGGGGCTGTTCATGCTCCCCCTCGTGCTCTCGCTCATCGGCGCGGCCGAGATGTCGAGCCGGGCCCCCTTTCCTCAGAGCCCCGCGACGCAGGTGTGGGGGGCGATCCACGGCAGCTTCAATCTTGCCGCGAGCGTCGCCGTCGCCTTCGGCGCCATCGCCGGGATGATGTGGCTCATCCAGGCCGGCCGCTTGGCGCGGAAGCAGGCGCCGGCCCAGGGCTTCCGCATGCCGAGCCTGGAAAAGCTGGCCCACTTCACCGGCCGCTCGGTGACGATCGCCGCCTGGGCCGCCGCCGCCGGCTTCGCCTCCGGGATCGTCCTCAATGCCGTCAACCGCCAACAAGGGCTCCTCGAGTCGATCCCCTGGAACGATCCGGTGATCCTCCGGATGGGTGCCGTCGTGGCTTGGCTCGTCACCGCGGCGCTCCTGGAGCGAGCCGCCTCGCGACGCCCCGACGGACCGCGGACCGCCGCGCTCCTCTCGCTGATCAGCCTCGGCGTGCTCACCCTCTCGATCCTGTGGGGCTTGTTCGGTGCCAGCCGCCACGGCGTTCCCCCCCGACAGGCCGCGCCGCGCCTGGGCCCAACCGCCGCGCAGGCGATGCTCGCGGAGGCCCTGCCGATCGAGACGCCCCAGCGGCCGGGGGTGGTCCGATGACCCTCGCCTTCGTGGGAGGCTCCCACCGCACGGTGCCGATGGAGTTGCGGGAGCGGCTCGCCTTCTCCGCCGAACAGGCGGCGGAGGCGCTGCGCCGCTTTCGCGAGCGCTTTCCTGGCCGCGAAGGGGTGCTTCTTTCCACCTGCAACCGCGTCGAACTGTATGCCGCCAGCGAACACGATCAGGCCCCGCCGGCCCCGCGGCAACTCGTCGACTTCCTCGCCGAATGCCGTGGGATCGATGCGGCGCTCCTCACGCCGGTACTCGCCGGCGAGAACGATTCCGGTGCCGTCCACCATCTCTTCAGCGTCGCCTCCGGGCTCGACAGCATGGTGCTCGGCGAGCCGCAGATCGTCGCCCAGGTGAAGCAGGCCTGGGCCCTCGCCCAGGAAGAGAAGACCGCCGGCCCCCTCACCGGCGGCATGTTTCAGGCGGCGCTGCGGACGGCGAAGCGCGTCGCCACCGAGACGGCCATCGGCCGCGAGCGGCTTTCGATTCCCAGCGTCGCCGTCGCTGATTTCGCCAGCGGGGTGTTCGAGCGCTTCGACGACAAGCGGGTGCTCCTCGTCGGCGCCGGCAAGATGGCCCACGAGACGCTCCGCTACCTCCGCGACGCCGGTGCCCGTGACATCGTTATCGTCAACCGCTCGATGGCCCGCGCCGAGGACCTCGCCGCCCGCCTGGGGGCCCGTGCCGGCCGGTTCAGCGATCTCCTCGACGAACTGGTGCGGGCCGATCTCGTCGTCAGCACGACCGGGGCCACCGAACCGGTGGTGACGCTCGAGATGTTCACAGGCGCCGAGCGCCGCCGCGGTGGCCGCCCCCTCCTCGTCCTCGATCTGGCGATGCCCCGCGACTTCGACCCGCGGATCGGCACCCGGCCCGGTGTGTGGCTCTACTCCATCGACGATCTCGGGGCGGCCTGCGACGCCAACCGGAAGACCCGTCAGCGGGAGATGCCGGGAGCGCTGGCGATCGTCGAGGAGGAGACGCGACGCTTCATGGGGGATCTCCACCACCGCTCGTCGGCCCCGGTGATCGAGCAGCTCCGCGCCGGCTGGACGGAAACGGGCGAAAGCGAACTCGACCGCCTCTTCCGCCGCCTCCCCGGGCTCGATGACACGGCCCGCGCCGAGATCCGCCAGTCGTTCCAGCGCTACGCCGCCAAGCTCCTCCATTCGCCGCTCACGAGCCTGCGGAACGAGAGCCACTCCGGCC
>CAJBCV010000004.1 GCA_903951635.1 uncultured Planctomycetaceae bacterium | reverse complement strand
GCCGTTGCCGCGGCTCTCGGCCGGCGAGATCGCCGTGCTCGTGGAATGGATCGAGGCTGGGGCGCCCGATCCGCGCTCTGTCGGCGCGAAGATCGGTGGCATGAGCCGCGAGGAAGCCCAGCACTGGTGGGCCTTCCAACCCTTCACGCCGGTGACGCCACCCGCCGGTGCCGATGGCCCCGCCATCCACAATGAAATCGACCGCTTCCTCCAGGCGCGGCTGGACGCTGCCGGCATCGCTCCGGCCAGTCCGGCCGATCGGCGCACGCTCATCCGCCGCGCCACCTACGATCTCACCGGCCTCCCCCCGGCGCCCGAGGAGGTCGAGGCCTTCCTCGCCGATCCGGCGCCCGACCGCGCGGCCTTCCGTGCCGTCGTCGAGCGGTTGCTTGCGAGCCCGCAGTACGGCGTGCAGTGGGGGCGCCACTGGCTCGATGTCGTCCGCTACGCCGACACCGCCGGTGAGAACACCGACCGCCCCCTCCCCCACGCCTGGCGCTATCGGAACTGGGTCTACGACGCCTTCAATCGCGATCTCCCCTGGGGGGAGTTCCTCCGTCTCCAGATCGCCGGCGACATGCTCCGCGCGGGGGCCGACGATGCAGCCCGCCGCGACGGGCTGATTGCCACCGGCTACCTCGCGATCGCACGGCGCTTCGGTCACGACATCGACAAGGATGTCCACCTCATGCACGAGGACCTCATCGACAACCTCGGCAAGAACCTCCTCGGGCTCACCACTGGCTGCGCCCGCTGCCACGACCACAAGTACGATCCGGTCTCGGCGGAGGATTACTACGCGCTCTATGGCATCCTCGACGGCTCGAAGTTTCCCTTCCCAGGATGCGAGGCGAAGGGGCAGCCGCGCGACATGGTGCCGCTCCTCTCGCCGGCCGAGACCGAGGCCGCGCTCGCCCCCTGGAAGGCGGCCGTCGCTACCCGTGATGCGGCGATCGCGGCGCGCAACGAGGCGGGCAAGCGTGTGCAGCTCAAGGCTTGGCTTGCCGATCAGGCGAGGGCCTTCCAGGCGGCGAACGTCGGCGAGGCTTCCTCGGTGCCGGTCGCCGCGGAAGGGGGAGCGGCGCATGCCCTCGAGCTGAAGAAGGGGGAGGCGATCCAGCTCACCGTCAGCCCCAACGGCAACCACGGCGCCGATACCACGCTGGTCGATCTCCAGGTCGAGTGTGCGTCGTCGGCCGACGCCGCGCTTGTCGGCCGACGATGGACGACGAAGGATCTCGCCACCGCGGCGCTGCCGGCCAATCCCCTCGTCGACGACTCGGGCGCGGCGTGGTGCTTCGTGGAGCCTGGCGCGGCGGAGGGGCCGGCGTTTCTCGCGCAGAGGAAGGAAGGGGTCGAAGGGAAGCCGGAACTTGTCAGCTGGGTGCGCGGCGAACTGCCGAGTGCATTTGCGAACACTTCACCGAATCCGGTCAAAGCCTGGACCGAGCTTCCCGGCCTCTCGTTCTTCGTCCACCCCGCGCAGGATCGTCCCGTCGCCATCGCCTGGGTCTGCCCGGCGGATGGCCGATACCTCGTCAGCGGCGCCGTGGCCGACGGCCATCCGGCCGCGCTCGATGGCGTGTCGTTCACGCTCGCGCAGGTCAACGCGGCTGAGTACGGCGGAGCGCTTGTCGCCCTGGGGAAGCTCGAGGCGGAGCCGCTCCCCGCGGTGCCGCCGCAGCCGGCGCTCCCGGTGGCCTATGCGGTCGTCGAGGGGGAGCCCCACGATGCTCCCTTCCAGCAACGGGGCGATCCGGAGAAGCCGGGCGCCGCGGTGCCGCGGCGCTGGCTCGACATTCTCGGGGGTGAGCCGGTGGCGGCCGACGGTGGGAGCGGCCGGCGGCAGCTGGCCGACTGGATCGCCGGCAGTCCGCTCGCCACGCGCGTGATCGTCAATCGTCTTTGGCAGTGGCATTTCGGCGCCGGGATCGTGCGGACGCCAAACGACTTCGGCTCGCGCGGTGAGCCCCCGACCCACCCGGAGCTCCTCGAATGGCTCGCGGCTCGCTTCGAGGCCGATGGCGGGAGCCTCAAGGCCTTCCACCGCCTCGTCATGGATTCGGCTGCCTACCAGCGCTCGGGCACGGCTCCGGGAGGGGCGGATTCGATCGAGCGCGATGCCGACAACAAGCTCCTCGGCCGCATGATTCCCCGCCGGCTCACCGCCGAGGAAATCCGCGACAGTCTCCTGGTCGCCGCCGGCACGCTCGACCCGACGCCGGCCGAGGGGCATCCCTTCCCCCCGGAGAGCACCTGGGGCTTCTCGCAGCACGCCCCGTTCGTGGCCGTCTACGACAGCCCGCGCCGCAGTGGCTATCTCATGGTGCAGCGGCAGCGCCGCCATCCGTTCCTGGCGCTCTTCGACGGCGCCGATCCCAACGCCAGCACGCCGAAGCGGCAGACGACAACGATGCCGACGCAGGCGCTCTACTTCCTCAACGATCCCTTCTTCCATGCCCAGGCGGCGAAGGTGGTGGAACGTGTCGCGGCGGAGGAGGGGGCTGCCGCTGGCATCGATCGGCTCTACCGGCTTCTCTTCCAGCGCGAACCGCTTCCCGCCGAAGTCGATCGCGCCGGGCGGCTCCTCGCGGCCTATCCCGGCAGTCCGGCGGAGGGCTGGGGGGCGCTGGCCCGAGTGCTCCTTGCGAGTAACGAGTTTCTCTATCTCGACTGATCCTTCCGGGCTCGGCTGATACCCCCGGCGTCACCTGTGTCCCGTCCGTCCCGTTCCCCGAGGCATCCCATGAACCGGCGCCAGATGCTCCGCTCCTCCGTGGCCGGATCGCTCCTCATGGAAGGCGTCGTCGCCGATCTCCTCCGCGCCGAAGGCGGCCCGGCGGACGCCGATCCGCTCGCGGCCCGGCTCCCGCCGGCGCTGGCGAAGGCGAAGCAGGTGATCTTCCTGTTCATGACCGGTGGCGTGTCGCACGTCGACACCTTCGATCCCAAGCCCGCGCTCGCCCGCGATCATGGCAAGGAGATCAAGGCCGACCATCCCGAGATCAAGAATCGCCCGGGGTACGAGCGGATCTTCCTCAAGCGGCCGCAGTGGGAGTTTGCCCCCCACGGCACCTGCGGCACCGAGGTGAGCACGCTCTTTCCTCATGTGGCGGAGCATGTCGACGACATCGCGATGATCCGCTCGATGCACACCTCCCACTCCAACCATTACAACGCCACGCTCGGCATGCACACCGGGTCGTTTGCCTTCTCCCGGCCGAGCATCGGGTCGTGGGTGAGCTACGGCCTGGGGACGTTCAACCGCAACCTGCCGTCGTTTGTCGTCATCGCCCCGCAGCAGACGTACGCCGGGACGCAGGTCTACGCGAGCGACTTCCTCCCTGGCGCTCATCAGGGGACGCTCGTCGTCCCCGGGGCCGAGCCGGTGGCCAACGTCGCCCCGCGGATTCCAGCCGATCGCCAGCGGATGGAGCTCGAGGCGCTCGCGGCCGCCAACGCCGAGCATCTTGCCAGCCGCCCCGGCGCTGCCGAGTTGGCGACGAGGCTGCGGTCCTTCGAGACAGCCTTCGGGATGCAGATGGCGGTCCCCGAGGCGTTCGATTTCTCCGGGGAGACCGCCGGCACGCTCGCTTCCTACGGGCTCCAGCCGGGGCAGACGACCGGCTTCGGCTGGCAGTGCCTCGCGGCCCGCAGGCTCGTCGAGCGCGGCGTTCGCTTTGTGGAGCTGATCGACACCGGGTCGAGCAACAACTGGGATGCCCACGGCGACATGATGTCGCATGTGGGGCTCGCGAAGAACGTCGATCAACCGATCGGGGCCCTGCTTGCCGATCTCAAGGCCCGCGGCATGCTCGACGAGACGCTCGTCGTCTGGACGACCGAGTTTGGCCGGACCCCGTTCAACAACACGGCCGATGCCCCGGGGCGCGAGCACCATCCCTGGGCGTTCTCGTCGTGGTTGGCCGGCGGCGGCGCAAAGGGGGGGATCGTCCATGGCGAGACCGACGAATACGGGCTGCGGTCGATCGTGAAGCCGGTCCACACCCACGACTTCCACGCCACGATCCTCCATCTGATGGGTTTTGACCACGAACGGCTCACCTACCGGCACGCCGGTCGGGATTACCGTCTCACCGACATCGCCGGCACGGTCGTCCACGACGTCGTCGCCTGATCAGGCCGCGCCCCGCGCCCGCCCTCCACCTCCAAGGACGTTCCCATGCCCCGCCGCACCTGTCGCCTTTTGTTGCCTGTGTTGCCTGTGTTGATCGCTCCGTTGGCCGGCATGCTCGGCCTGATCGCCTCGGGAGCGGCGGCCGACGGCTTTGAGGACGACATCCATCCCCTCGTCTCGCGGTACTGTGCCGACTGCCATTCGACCGCCGACAAGGCCGGGGAGATCGATCTCGAGCGGTTTGCAAGCGCCGCCGACGTCGTGGCTGATCCTGCCCCGTGGCAGCTCGTCGCCGATCAACTGCGGAGCGGGGCGATGCCACCGGCCGGCGCGCCGCAGCCGACGCCCGAGGAGCGCGCGGCGCTGCGGGCGGGGCTGCGCCGCGCGTTGCTCGCGATCGCGGCCCGGACGGCCGGCGATCCTGGCCCGGTCGTGCTGCGTCGGCTCTCGAACGCCGAATACACGGCAAGCGTCCGCGATCTTACCGGGGTCTCCACGCTCGATCCGGGCAAGGAGTTTCCGGTCGACGGCGCCGCCGGCGAGGGCTTCACGAACGTCGGACAGGCGCTGGTGATGTCGCCGGAGATGGTCGACAAGTATCTCGACGCCGCCAAGGAGATCGCCGCCCATGCCGTTCTCACCCCTGATGGTGTCCGCTTCAGCCCATCGACGACGAAGCGCGACTGGACGGAGGAGGCCCTCGCCGGCATCCGCGACATCTACGCCCGCAACACCGTGAACACTGGCGCCACGAGCGTCAACCTCCAGGGAATCGCGTTCGACACCAATGCCGGCGGCCGGCCGCCACTGGTGGCCTGCCTCGCCGCGGCGCTCGCCGAGCGCGACGGCTTGTTGGCCGGGACGATTTCCCCTGCCGAGGCGGCTGCGAAGCATGGCGTGAGCCCGAAGTACCTCGCGGCGCTCGTCGCGGCGCTCGTCGATCCCGCCCCCTCCTTGCCGCTCGAGGCGGTGCGGAAGGGGTGGCGCGAAGCGGGGCCGGGGGATGCCGAGGCACTTGCCCGCTTGATCGAGCCGTGGCAGTCGGCGCTCTGGACGTTCAACACGATCGGCCACATCGGCAAGCGCGACGGGCCGAAGGCCTGGCAGACCCCCGTCACGCCGCTGGCCGAACGGCGCGAGATCCGCCTCAAGCTGCCCAAGGCCGGCGTGGCCGATTCGATCCCGGTGTGGTTTGCCGCCGGGGATGCCGGGGACGGCAGTGCCGGAGACGTGGCGATCTTCGAGGCGCCGCGGATCGTGGCGCCGGGCCGGCCGGATCTCCTCCTCGCCGATCTCCGCGGCCTCGTCGCCGGGTTGGCGGAGAGGCGCACGATGTTCGTCGACGCCACCGCCGAGATCCTCTCGCTTGTCGCCGGGATCGAAGGAGCGGTCGCCGACGGCGCTTTCGACGAAGCCCAGCTCGACGCCCTCGCCGACAGGCAAGGGGTTGACCGGGCGATCCTCCGCTCTTGGCTTGCCTACCTCGGGATCGGCCAGGGAGGAGTGAAGCTCGACGGTCGGATCGCGGGGCGAATGGAGTCGCATCCCGACTATCCGTTGGTGAAGGGATGGACCGCCGCCGATGCCCTCTCGGTGATCGCCAATCCGTCGGACGAGACGGTGAAGGTGCCGGGGACGATGAAGCCCCACAGCCTCGCCGTTCATCCCTCGCCGACGCTCCGCGCCATCCTCGCCTGGAAGAGCCCGGTGGCGGCCACCGTGGCGATCGACGGCGCGGTGCAGCATGCCCACGCCGCCTGTGGCAACGGTGTCACCTGGGTGGTGGAGGTGCGGCGCGGCGGCGCGGTGGTCCGTCTCGCCTCGGGCAAGGCGCAAGGAGACAGCGTCGTCGCCGTCGGGCCGTTTCCGGAGGTGACGGTGAAGCCGGGGGATGTCGTCCTCCTCTCGATTGGCCCTGGAGGCCGCGATCACTCCTGCGATCTGACCGCCGTCGATCTCACGATCCGCGAATCGGCGGGAGAGGGGCGGACTTGGAATCTCGCCCACGATGTCGTTTCCGATCTCCTCGCCGGCAATCCGCACGCCGACGCCCTCGGCCATCCCGACGTCTGGCATTTCGTGAGCGAGCCCGATGCCGATGAGACGGCCCTCGCGGTCATCCCGCGCGGATCGCTCCTCGACCGGTGGCGCTCGGCCGGCGACACCGTCGTCCGCCGCGAATTGGCCGATGGCGTGGAAAAGCTCCTCCGCGACGGCCCGGGCGATCTCCCCGCCGACGCCCCCGATCGGCTCCTCCACGGGCATCTCACGAGCCTCACCGGTCCGCTCCTCTCCGCGGCCCGGGCCGACGCCCCCGCCGCGGCAGCGGCACCCGCGGCGGTGACCGCCGCGGTCGTGGCGATCAGCCCCGACCCGGCCCTGTTCGGCGTTCGCCCCGAGGCGGGCGCGATCGATCGGACGGCGCTCGCGTTTGCCGCGCCGAACGTTGTCCGCGTCGATCTGCCGGCAGAGCTTGTCGCCGGGGCGGAACTCGTCACCACCGCCACGGTCGCCGAGGTGGCCGGTGCCGGCGGCTCGATCCAGGCGCAGGTCCTCCTCGAGGCCCCGGCCGCGCTCGTGGCGGCGCCGGGCGCGGCGGCGAGCCCGCGCGGCGGCATGTGGTCGGATGGTGCCGGCCCGCCAGCCTCGTCCAATCCGATTCTCGTCCGCGAACCTGGGCGGCGGGAGGCGCTCGAAGCGCAGTTCGCGCGCTTCCGCGAGACGTTTCCAGCGGCGCTGTGCTACACGAAGATCGTCCCGGTCGACGAAGTGGTGACGCTCACGCTCTACCACCGCGAGGATGACCAGCTCAAGCGCCTCGTCCTCTCCGAAGAAGAGTCGGACAGGCTCGATGCCCTGTGGCACGAACTCCACTTCGTCAGTGGCGATGCCCTCCAGCTCGTCGATGCCTACGAACAGCTCTGGCAGTACGCCACGCAGGATGCCGACCCGAGCGCTTTCGAGGGGCTCCGGCAACCGATCCTCGACCGGGCCGCCGAATACCGGGCAGAGCTTGCCGCCACCGAGCCGGTCCATCTCGACGCCGTCGTGGGGATCGCGCGGCAGGCGTGGCGGAGGCCGCTTGCCGAGTCGGAGGGAGTGGGGATCCGTTCGCTCTACACGAAGCTCCGCGGCGAGGAGATCTCGCACGACGATGCGATCCGCGCGCTCCTCGCGCGGGTGTTCGTGGCGCCGGCGTTCCTCTATCACCTCGAGACGGCGCCGCCGGGGGAGGCCTCCAGGCCTGTCAGCGACCACGAACTGGCCGCCCGGCTCGCCTCCTTCCTCTGGTCGAGCCTCCCCGATGCGGAGCTTTCGGCCCTTGCCGATGCCCATGAGCTCCACGAACCGGCGGTGCTCGCCCGACAGGTGACGCGGATGCTCGCCGATCCGAAGGTCGACAGGCTCGCCCAGGGCTTCGGCTGTCAGTGGCTCCATGTCGCCGACTTCGACACCCTCGACGAGAAGAGCGCCAGCCACTTCCCGGAGTTCGCCGGGCTGCGGCAGGCGATGCATGGCGAGGCAGTGCGCTTCTTCGCCGACTTCTTCCGGGAAAATCGGCCGGTGTCGCATCTCCTCGACGCCGATCACACCTTCGCCGATTCCGTCCTGGCGGCGTTTTACGGCGCCGGAGCGGCGCCGGCCGAAGGGGCGCCGCCGGGGGACTGGCAGCGGCTCGACGGCATGAAGGCCCGGGGGCGGGGCGGGATCCTTGGGCTCTCGGCGGTGCTTGCCAAGCAAAGCGGGGCCTCGCGCACCAGCCCCATCCTCCGGGGCGCGTGGCTCTCGGAAACGGTCCTCGGCCGCAAGCTCCCCAAGCCGCCGAAGGGGATCCCGATCCTCCCGGAGGTCCCTCCCGAGGGGCTCACCGAACGGAAGCTCACGGAGCTCCATTCGACCCAAGCCGCCTGCGCCGGCTGCCATCGGACGATCGATCCCTACGGCTTCGCCCTCGAGGGCTTCGATGCCATCGGCCGGGCCCGCACCAAGGACTCTGCCGGGCTGAGAGTCGACTCCAGCGCCCTGCTCCCCGGCCGCGCGGCCGACGATGCCACGATCGCGGTCGAGGGACTGGCCGGCCTGCGTGACCATCTGGTCGCCCATCACCGCGACGAGTTCGTCCGCCAGTTTGCCAAGAAGCTTCTCGGCTATGCCCTCGGCCGCAGCGTCCAACTCTCCGACGAGCCGCTCCTGGAGCAGCTCGAGGGGCTGGCCGACCAGGGAGTGGGAGCGATGGTGAAGGCGATCGTGGCCAGCTCGCAGTTCCGGGAGATCCGGGGGCGGGATATGCTGGCTGCAGGGGTTTCACCGTAGCCAGCGGCGTCGACCGGCCGTTGTCTTAGGAGTCCGTTGGTTCACGAGTGTTGCGAACGTCGAGACTTGCAAGCGACAGTGTGGCGTCTTAATCCAGGCATGAAATGAGGTCCACGATGAATCCGCTCCCCTCCCGCCGCGATTGGCTGGCCCGCCGCACGTTCCTCCGCGGCCTGGGCGTCTCGATGGCGCTACCCTGGATGGAGTCGCGGAACGTGTGGGCGGGCGACGTTCCCACCGGCACGGGCGCTGGCACCGCGGAATCGACCGCCCCGACGCGGCTGGCCGTCCTCTTCTCCGGCAATGGCTTCCATGCCAAGGAGTGGTGGGCGAAGGGGGAGGGGGCGGCGATGGAACTCGGGGCCGTGCTTGCGCCGCTCGACCCTTTCCGCAGTCGCCTCAACTTCATCAAGGGGCTCTACAACGCCGAGGCCCTCAAGGGAAACATCCACTCCTCGCAGACCGGCAACATCCTCTCCGGGGCGCCGCTTGCCAGTGGTGGCGAGATCCGCTCCGGCACGAGCGTCGATCAGGTCGTCGCCCAGGCCCGCGGCCGCTCGACGAAGGTGCCGAGCCTCGTCCTCGGCTGCGAGAAGAGCAATCCGAGCGTTCACAAGAACTACTCGATGCTCTATAGCTCCCACATCTCCTGGACGTCGCCGACGTCGCCGGCGCCGCTGGAAATCTATCCGGCCCTGGCGTTCGACCGGCTCTTCAAGGACGAATCGACGCGCGAGGACGTGAGCGTCCTCGATGCCGTCCGTGAGGATGCCGAGGATTTTCGCCGCACCGTCAGCCGGAGCGACCAGCGCAAGCTCGATGAATACCTCGAGAGCGTCCGCGATGTCGAGCGGCGGATCGAGTCGGCCGGGCAGCGTGGCGAGCTCCAGGGCTGGAAGCCGGCGCTCGCCGGCCCCGACATGCCCCGGCCTGCCGACGGCGTGCCCCAGGACATCGCCGACCACATGCGGCTGATGAGCGACCTTCTCGTCCTCGCCTTCATGACCGACGCCACCCGAGTCTGCACGCTCAAGCTCAACAACGACCACTCGTCGCTGCGGTTCCCGAACCTCGGCGTCGACTACATGATCCACCACCTCCTCTCCCACTCCGACACCCCCGACTGGCTCAAAGTCAACCAGTTCTTCATCGAGCAGCTCGCCCACATCTGCCGACGGCTCGACAGTGTCCAGGAAGGGGAGCGGACGGCGCTCGACAACACCGCCATCCTCTACTGCTCGAGCATGATGAGTGGCCACCACGACGCCTCCCAACTCCCCGTCGTGCTCGTGGGGGGCGGCGGCGGGAAGATCGCCGGCGGTCGGGTGCTCGACTATTCCGGTCAGGAGCAGCGGCAGATGTGCCGGCTCTACATGTCGCTCCTCGACGTCTGCGGGACCCCCGTCGATTCCTTCGGCGACGCCACGGCGAAGCTCGCGGAGATCTGACGGTGTAAACTTCCGCTGGGCACGGTAGCCGGGCGAGGAGGGGAGTCTCATGCAACGGATGGTTCCCACAGATCGCCGTGTGTCGTCGTGCGGTGGGGCGATGCTCGTCGTCGTGGCCCTCGCGGCGCTCGCCCACGCCCAGCCTGATGGCCGGGTAAAAAACGCGAAGGCCCCCCCTCAAGGCGTCACCGATCTGATCTCGGTCGCGGGCGGCGGTGAGATCCGCGGCGCGGTCGTGAAGCGCTTTCCCGACGGCTCCCTCGACGTGGCGGTGCAGCGCGACTGGCTCGACGTTCATGCCCCCGAGGCGGCCGGGGTGCTCGTAGCCGAGGAGCGGCGGCAGACGCGCGCGGTGATGGAGACGCTCGCGAAGCGGCTCGCGGTCACGATCGAAGCCCTGCCCGAGAGCCGGACGCGCACCCTCGGGCTCCTGCGTCGCGAGGCCGATCGGGTCGACGCCTGGCTGGCAGCGGCCGACGAGGCCCGTGATCGGGAGGCGGCCGAGCGGAGCGCGGAGGATGGGGGCGGGAACGGCGACGGGAGAGCCGATCGCCCGCTGCGACCGCGGGCGGCGCGGCGCGGCGAATCGCAATTCACCCTCCTGCGGATCGCGCCGAAGCGGGTGACGAAGGTGCGGCCGAGCGGCCAGGACGCGCAGCGCATCGCCCGCTGGGCGTGGAGCGAGCGGCTCGAGGATGTCGAGGGGCGCTCGGCGGCCGATCTCAGTAAGGAATTGAAGGGGCGGGGAATCGACCCGCTCTCACCGCCTCCGGGGCTCGGCGAACGCCTTCCTCCCCTGCCACAGGATGATCGGGAGTGGGCGGCGCGGCTGGCGCTCGTCGAGGACGCGCTCGGCGATTCGGTGGCGTTTCAAGGATTCGGCGACGCCGTCGTGAAAGCGGGCGAGGCCGACGGGGGGCTGGCGGGGATCCTTCCGCAACTGGGGCAACTCCTCGGCGGAGGCAACGGGGCCCTCGGCGGGCTCGGGCTCGACGGGATTCTCGATGGGCTCAAAGGTGCGGGCGTTCCCCCGATTCCTCCGGTGACTGCCGGTGGCACGAATCCCGCCAGCAAGCCTGCCGAGCGCTGGCTCCTGTCGGCTCGAGCCCAGGCGGCCGACGCCGGGCATTACCGGGCGACGCGCGTCACCGTCGACGCGGCGAACGGCCGGGCGGAGGTGGAGTCGGTGTTCGAGGCCCGCATGCCCGATGGCTCGTGGGAGACGATCTGGCGCGAGGTCCGCGCTGCCGATGCGACCACGGCCAACGACGCGGCGGTGGAGCGGATCACGGGCGATGAGCGGATCGGTGGGCTCCTGCAGACGATCCGTGGCATCGGTCTGGTCGACGAAGCGAGCATCCTGCAGGCGATCCGGGTCGGTGCCGCGACGATGGAAGCCCAAGGCTCGGTGGATTCGTCGTTCAACGACTTCCGCAGCCGCCACATCCAGCGCCTCGACGGCCCACCCCTGCGCTGGGACGGGCGTTAGGAGGCTGTGGCCAAAGTGGAAAAAGGTCATGGATGACTTTTTCCACGGACCGTCAGTTCGACCTTCCGCGACACCACCGACAGCAGGCGAGCGCATGCCACCGTCCGAGTCCCAGGTGGCTGCCACAGCCGCTCTTCCGGCCTGGCACTCCCTCCCGATCGACGAGGTGGTGCGCCGCCTGTCAACGGACGCACGGCGCGGGCTGTCGGCCTCAGAGGCGGCCCGAAGGTTGGCGGAACACGGCCCCAACAGCCTCGTGGAGCCCCCCGCGGTGCCCTGGTGGCGGACGTTCCTGGCGCAGTTCCGCGAGCTGTTGATCTGGATCCTGATCGTGGCGGCGATCATCGCCGGAGTGATCGGTGACTGGACCGACACGGCCGCGATTCTGGCGATCGTCCTGGTCAACGCTGTCATCGGCTTCCTCCAAGAAGACCGCGCCCAGCGTGCCCTGGCCGCCCTCCGGGCGATGTCGTCGCCGCTGGCCCGCGTGATCCGCGATGGCGTGCCTTCGTCGATACCCACCGACGGCCTCGTGATCGGCGACCGGATCGAGATCGAAGCCGGTGACCATGTGCCGGCCGATGCCAGGCTCCTGGAGGCTTTTGGTCTTTCCACGCAGGAGTCGTCGCTCACCGGCGAGAGCCTGCCGGCGGAGAAGCGCGTGGCCGACGCCCAACCTCTCGACACGCCGCTCGGCGACCGCTGCTCGCTGATCCACGCCGGCACGGTGGTGGCGACCGGACGGGGCGCGGCCGTCGTCGTGGCCACCGGCATGGGCACGGAGTTCGGACGGATCGCCGGGCTTCTCGGGGAGGCGGCGATCGAGCCGACGCCGTTGCAGCGAAGGCTCGCGAGCCTGGGGAGGATCCTGATCGTCTTGTGCTTGGCGATCGTCGGCGTGATTTTCTGCGTCGAGGTCGTTCGCGGCGGCGGCATCGGCCGGCTCGTCGGCAGCGGCCGGCTTGCCGATCTGCTCCTCCGCTCGGTCAGCCTCGCGGTGGCTGCCGTGCCGGAGGGGCTGCCGACGGTGGTGACGCTCGTGCTGGCGATCGGACTGCAGCGGATGGCGCGGCGCAACGCCCTCGTACGGCGACTCCCGAGCGTGGAGACACTCGGGTCGGTGACCGTCATCTGCTCCGACAAGACCGGCACGCTGACCCGCAACGAGATGACCGTCCGCGACGTCGTCACCGCCGAGCGGCACTACGCCGTGAGCGGCGTGGGCTACGAGCCGCACGGTGCGTTTCATGCCGATGGCGGGGGCGATCCGGCCACCGATCCGGAGCTCCGCCGGCTCCTCGAGACCGCGGCTCGCTGCACGACGGCCACCGTCGCGCCCGCCGCGGACGGTCTCTGGAGGGTGGTGGGTGATCCGACGGAAGGGGGCTTGATCGTGGCCGCGATCAAGGCCGGCGTCACCGACCACGGGACGGCGAGCCCGACGCTCTTCGAAATCCCGTTCGATGCCGAGCGCAAGCGAATGAGCGTCGTCGTGCAGGGGGGCGGTGGTGGCCGGTGGCTCGCCACGAAGGGGGCGCCCGAGGCGGTGCTTCCCTGCTGCATCGCGGAGCAGCGAGGGGGCGATATCGTGCCGCTGACCGACGAGCGCCGCCGCGAGATCATCGAGGCCGCAGGGGCCCTCGCCGCGCGGGCGCTGCGGGTGCTGTCGTTCGCCTGGCGGGCGATGCCCAAGCCAGAGCCGCTCGACGGGACTCCGGGCGTCCTCGAGCGAGAGCTGGTGTTCCTCGGGCTCGTCGGCATGATCGACCCACCGCGCGAAGAGGCGAAGGTGGCCATCGAACGGTGCCGGAGCGCTGGCATCCGGCCGGTGATGATCACCGGCGATCATCCTGCGACCGCCCTCGCCGTGGGACGCGAGCTCGGTCTGGCCGACGCAGCCTCCAGGGCTGTCAGCGGTGTGGAGATCGACACGCTCGACGAGGTGGCGCTCGGGGCCGTCGCTGCCGACGCCGTGGTCTACGCCCGCGTGTCGCCGGAGCAGAAGCTGCGGATCGTGCTGGCGCTCAAACGCCTCGGCCATGTCGTCGCGATGACCGGCGACGGCGTCAACGACGCCCCGGCGGTGAAGGCCGCCGATATCGGGATCGCGATGGGGATCAGCGGCACGGATGTCACCCGCGAGGCCGCCGACATGGTGCTCACCGACGACAACTTCGCCTCGATCGTGGCGGCCGTCGAGGAGGGACGGGGCATCTACGACAACATCCGCAAGTTCATGCACTATCTCCTCTCGTGCAACGCTGGCGAGGTGATCCTGATGCTCGTGGCGGCCGTCGCCGGCTGGCCGCCGCCCCTCGCCGCGATCCAGATCCTGTGGCTGAATCTCGTTACCGACGGTCTGCCGGCGCTCGCGCTCGGCGTCGAGCCACCGGAGAGCGACATCATGGAGCGGCCGCCACGGCCGCTCCATGAGGCGGTGATTCCCTGGGGCCGCGGGCTGGAGATCGTGGCCCACGGCAGCCTCGTGGCAGCCGTCAGTGTCGCGGCGTTTTGGATGGTGTGGCGGGGGGACGACGCGCGGCTCGTCCATGCCCGGACGGTGACCTTCTGCGTGGCGGCTTTCGCGCAGCTCCTGTTCGCGATCGGCTGCCGGAGCGATCGCCGGCCGGGATTCGGGCGAGGGATGTTCGCCAATCCGGCGCTGCTGGTGGCGATCGCGGTGTCGGCGCTCGTCCAGGTGGCGGTCGTCATGCTCCCGCCGACGCAATCGGTGTTCGAGGTGGCTGCCGGTGGCCCCGCGGCCCACTGGCCGCTCGTGATCGGGCTTGCAGTCGTTCCGCTGGCGGTGGTCGAGGGATCGAAGCTGATCGCGTCGTTCGTCCGCTGGGCGGGCTCTCAACGCGGTGCCGAGAGCCGGCGCTCGAGCCACTCGTAGGCCTGCCTGCGGATCTCGGGGGGGAAGTCGTGGCCGCAGTCGGGGGTGACGACGACGAGGCGCTCGCTTGCCGGGGCGACACCCGGCTGCCCGTCGAAGAGCCGGTGGATCGGCAGGGCCTCGGCGAACGCCCGCCGGACGCCCGCCACGGCAAAGTTGTCGTCGCCCACCGGCGAGTTCGAGAAGAAGCTCCGTGGAGCGAAGCCGGCGATCACCTCGGGGAAGTCGAAGGGGATGCGGCCGGCGTCGAGGGCGTAGGTGTCGCGGATCCGCGGCATGTAGCGGTCGCTCGTCCAGCCTTTGACGTCGCCTCGGTCATAGTCGGGGAAGGGGGTGAAGCCGCAGCTGCTCACCACCGCCACGAGACGGTCGTCGAAGGCGGCGGTGAAGATGGCGTTGTGGCCGCCGAGGGAATGGCCGATGGCACCGATCCGTTCGACATCGACCTCGGGGAGGCTCGTGAGCAGGTCGACGCCACGGAGATTGTTCCAGACAGCCTTCATGCTCCCGCTTGGAGAGCCGCGGTCGGGAGCTTGGAAGTCGTAGGCGTATTCGCCGAAGGACGGGTAGTCGGGAACGAGGCAGACAAAGCCCCGCTCGGCCAGCTCATGGGCATAGTGGAGATTGGGGAGCCCTCCGAGGCCCGCTGGCTCGTCCTTGCCGACGTTGTTGGTCTGGTGGAGACAGAGCATCGCTGCGGCTGGCGTGGCGGCGGTGGCCGTATGGGGGATGAGGAGCCAAGCGGGAACCCGATCGCCGGGCTCGGGGGTGTAGCGGAGCTTGCGGCGGACGTAGCGGTCGGTCCGTTCCTCATCGACCACCTCGATGTCGAGCGGCACCCGGCGATCGGCGCCCGGGAGCGGGCCCATGACCAGCTCCATCCGCCGGCGGATGTCGGGGATCTGCCGCTGCCACGCTTCGCTCGAGGCCGCCTCCGGGAGGCGGGGCCGATCGGCGTCCTGGGCCACCGCCGGCAGGGCGATCAGGAGCGCCGTGATCCAGAGCCACCCGCGTCCGTTCATGTCGATGCTCCTCGGGGCGAGGGGGATGCCGTAGCGTGAGCAGGCCGGGGCTTCTGAGCCAAGAAAACCTCAGTCTCCCGCCCCCCGTTCCGCTCGGAATCCCCCGTCGATCTGCTAGCCTACCGGATCATGAGCCCGTCCTTTCAAGCCCACCCGTCGGAGCCAATCCCGATGTCCGCCGACACGCCGTTCCTTTCGCGCCGCCACCTCCTTGCCGCCGCTCCGGCCGCAGCGCTCGTCGCGATCGCCGCCCGGGGGGCCACTCCGGCCCGTGCCGCCGATGCGGCGCCGGTCGACACGCTCATCGAGCCGCCGGCGGGCAAGAAAATCCTCCTCTCCTGCAAGCTTGGGATGATCGCCGGCGAGTCGGGCGGGAAGGCGCTCTCGCTGGTCGAGCGATTGAAGATGGCGGCCGATGCCGGCTTCGACGGCGTCGATCTCGATCAGGCCGGCGGGATTACGACGAGCCAGGCGCGGGCCGCGGTTCGTGAGAGCGGCGTTTTCGTCCACAACGCCATCAACCACGAGCATTGGGGCAAGCGCCTCACGAGCCCGAATCCCGACGACCGGGCCACCGCCGTCGCCAACCTGGAGCATTGCCTGCGGGTCTCCCATGCGGCCGGCGGGAGCGGCGTGCTGATCGTCGTCGGCCAGGGGGGCGACGGGCCGGAAGCTGAGATCGAGGACCGCTGCCGCAATGAAATGAAGAAGGTGCTGCCACTGGCGGCGTCGCTTGGCCAGCCGATCCTCATCGAGAACGTCTGGAATCGGATGATGTACGACCACGACGCGCCCCCGGAGCAGGGGCCGGAGCGGTTCATCGCTTTCGTCGACAGCTTCAAGAGCCCGTGGGTGGGGATGTATTACGACATCGGCAACCACTGGAAATATGGCCAGCCGAAGGATTGGATCCACAAGTTCGCTCACCGCTGCGTGAAGCTCGACATCAAGGGCTTCAGCCGGAAGAAGAACGCCTTCGTCGACATCGTCAGTGCCGACGACGACGTGCCGTGGGGCGAGGTGCGCGAAGCACTCGCCGACATCGGCTTCTCGGGCTGGGCCACCGCGGAGGTCGGCGGCGGCGAGGTCCCCCGCCTCACCGAGGTCCGGAAGCAGATGGAGAAGGCGCTCTACGGGTGATCGGGGACCGGGGGCTGATGGGGTCGGATGAGCGGCGCGAGCGGTTTCCCCGTCAGTCGCTGATCGGGCCTGTCCGGCCGGCGATGGCGTCGATCATGCCCCGGAGGGCGGCGGCGCTCTGTTTCGGGCGGCGATCCACGAGCAGCATCTTGAGCGTCCGCAGCCAGCCCCTCAGCAGGGCGATCGCCAGCCCACGGGGCCGATGGCGGCGGTGAAAGAGGATGAAGTTGCGCATCGAGTAGCGGTCCATCCGCGGATGGCGGCTGCCTGCTTCTCCTTGCGAGGAGGCACTGACCTTGTGCCAGACTCTCGAGGTGGGCACGTAGAGGCGTTCCATACCGGCTGCCGCGGCGCGCTCGTTCCAGTCGACGTCTTCCCAGTAGAGGAAGTAGTCCTCCGGCATCAGGCCGATCGAAGCGATTGCCGTCGTTCGCACCAGGAGGCTGCATCCGGTGATGAATCCACAAGGCGTCGGCTCGTCGTATCGGCCCGTATCGGGCTCGTCGAGGCCGCGATGGCACGGCTCGCTCCCGTGGATCGGCAGGTCGCCGCCGGCAAACCAGAGCACGTCGGGCCGGGAGGCATAGTAAATCTTCGATCCGGCGAAGGCCGCCTGGGGGCTCGACTGCAGGGCGCGCACGAGCTCGGCCAGGGCGGCTCGATCGACGATCGTGTCGTTGTTGAGCAGCCAGACAAACTCGGCACCGGCCCGCAGCGCCTCCTGGATGCCGACGTTACAGGCCGCGGCAAACCCGAGGTTGGAGCCGTTTTCGAGGACACGCAGGTCGGGGAAGTGCTTGCGAAGCTCGCCGACAGACGCGTCGGTCGAGCCGTTGTCGATGACGAGTTCGACATGCTCCACCTCCTCGAGCTGACGGCACGACCGGAGACATTCGACGGTGTCGGGCCAGCCGTTCCAGTTCACGATCACGGTGGCGGTGAGACCAGGCACTCCAGG
This sequence comes from uncultured Planctomycetaceae bacterium, assembly GCA_903951635.1. Classification (GTDB taxonomy): domain Bacteria; phylum Planctomycetota; class Planctomycetia; order Pirellulales; family UBA1268; genus QWOP01. The sequence goes on along the minus strand of CAJBCV010000004.1, from coordinate 5,554 downwards.
CGATGGGGCGCGGGGGGCGGCTCCGTCGGTCATGAAGCCCCCGCCTCCCGCTGGGACACCAGCGAGCGATACACGCCGAGCATCGTCGCGGCAGCGGTCGACCATTCGTAGCGCCGCAGCACCGCCTCCGGGGCCGGCGGGGGGAGCAGGGCGTCGAAGGCATCCTTCAGCCGTTCCGGCTCGCACACCGTGGCGTACGGGAGGAGGTCTGCGTGGCCGCGCATCCCGAACGACGTGGAGATCACCGGCATGCCCCGGCTGAAGTATTGCAGCAATTTGAGGTTGCTCCCGCCGCCGGTCGTCACGGTGTTGAGGCCGCGGAATCCGGGGGCGGTGTAGTCGTCGAAGCGATCCATGTCGGGATCGAAGAACACGTTCGGCAGCCGACATGTCCCGGCCAGAGAGTTACCGCAGCCGCCGTGGATCACGAACCCCACGTCCGGTCGTTGGGGGGCCATCTGTTCGAGGATGAATCGAACGGCGACCCGATTGTGTTCGACATCGCTGCCACTGTAGAGGCCGCGGACGGCGAACGCGGCGAGACGAGGAAAGCGGCTCACGGCGGCGGAGTCATCGAACACTGTCCGGCCCGGAGCGTCGATGCCGTTGGGAACGACGGTCATCGCTGCAACGTCCGCGTTGTAGAGCTCGGCGAAGCGCCGCTGATCCCCCTCGGAAACGGTCAGCACGTGCCGGCCGCGGGCGATGAGCCCCCCTTCGAGCGTGGCAATCCGGCGGCCCACGACCCCGGCCGCCCAGCGCGATCGGCACTCGGCCCGCGCATAGTCAACCTCGACATTTTGGGAGGCGTAAACAACGATTTGCCGGCGTGGCATTCGCCTCGCCAGTCGGGCAAACTGGCACTGCTCGAACTGGACGATATCGGCGCCGGCGATGTGACGCCGCATCAGCCCCCACAGGCCTGGATGAAACGACGTCCAATATTGGTACGGCAGTGGTCGATCGGTGAACAGCAGCGGCAAGACGAACGGATAGGGGACTTGCACCAGTCGGAACGGCTCGCGGTCGACCAGTTCCCGGGCCTGACGGGGGTGATATGGAGTGACGACGGTGACGTCGACGCCGAGGCGTGTCAGCTGCCTGGCCAGCTTGACGATGCGCACCTTGCCCCCGGCCGTGGCCGGCAGCACGGGATAGGGGCAGACCGAGACCAGTCGTAGCGGACGGCCTTCGTGACTCTCGTGGATCATGGACTCGGTCGCACCGTCTCAGGCGTCATCCGATGTTCTTTGTGTCGAGGGGCATGGGGGCCGTGTACCGCTGCCCGGAGGGGCAGCTGAGGGACTGCCTCTCTGGGCGCTTGGACAGGTGTCGAGGCCTCAATCTATCGGTGACGGCCATGGCCAGCCAGAAGGCTATCGAGAATGGATGGCGATTGGTATCAATCGACGGCCCGCGACGGATGATCCGGTCTGGAGAACGGCGATGCACAAGGCAGCAGGAGGAAACGGGGGCGGGGCGGGCGGCGTCGTCGTGGCCGGCATGCACCGATCGGGAGGTTCCCTGACGGCCGCTCTTCTGGCCGCGCTCGGTGTCCGGATGTCTGGTCGCGAACGTGATCGTGGGAGCGGAGACGCCGCCGATTCCCATGCCCGGTGCGAGTCGCTGGAGGTGATCCGGTTTCATCAGCGCCTCTTCGCCGAGCAACTTCCCGCCGATGCTCCCGGCTACGTCGACTGGGGCTGGACGGCCGCGGCCTCCGTCGATGCCGGGCTGCTTCACGGGCGTGAGCGAGAGACGCGGGCGCTCGTGGCCGCGCGGAGCACGATGGGGGGCATGTGGGGCCTTTGTGATCCGCGGGTCACGCCGGTCCTCGACTTCTGGCACTCTCAGCTCGCCGAAGCGGTCTATGTGGCGGTCTATCGATCCCCGACCGCGGTGGCCGATTCGATGCAGCGAATGGGAGTCGATACGTTCCTCGCAAACCCAGGCTTCGCCTGGCCGATCTGGCGGCTCTACAACCAGCGGCTGTTGGACTTCGTCCAACGGCACCGCGACCGCTGCGTGCTGTTCAACATCGACGCCCTCCCGGAGGGGATCGACCGGCTGGTCGGCCTCCTTCAGGAGCGATTCCGCCTCGGGCCTCCTGCGGTCGATCCGGCCCGGTGCTTCGACCCCGATCGGTTCACGCCCGTGGCCAGCTTCGTCGAGCGGGAGGCGATCGCCCGGTCTGTCTGGCCGGAATGTTTCGCGCTCTACGAGGCGCTCGAGCGCCATGCCGATCTTCCGCTGGGAGCCCTGGGCAGTCCTCCGCCGTCGGTGGCCGCCCTGCAGCGATCTCAGCCAGGGGAGCGCGCGACCGATCTCTCGATCGTGATCCCGACCTACAACGATGCGGTGTTCCTCGTCGAGGCGCTGGCAAGCGTCGCGGCCTCCACGGGGGGGCGCTACGACGTGCAGGTGCTCGATGACGGCTCCACGGCCCCGGAGAGCGTGGAGGTGCTCAACCGGCTCGGCGAGGCCGGCTACCCGGTGTCGCGGCAACCCAACCGTGGTCTGAGCGCCACCCGCAATGCGATGATCCGCAGGGCGAAAGGCCGATTCATCCTCCCCCTCGACGCCGACAACCGACTCGTACCCGGGTTCATCGAACGCGCGCTCGGCGAGCTCGAGGACGACCCCGGGCTGGGGGTGGTGTATGGAGACCGGCAGTTGTTCGGGGCCGCCGACGGCGTCGTCGCCGTCCCCGACTTCGATCCCGAGGACAATCTCAACGGCAACCAGATCGATGCCTGTGCGATCTATCGCCGCGAGGTCTGGGACGACGTCGGGGGCTATGACGAGCAGCTCGACTGTTTCGGGGACTGGGAGTTTTGGGTCCATGCCGGGAAGCGCGGATGGCGCCTCCGGCATCTCCCCGGTGTGGCCTTCGAATACCGGGTTCGGCCCGGGTCGATGCTCGCCGGGCACGATACCTTCGCCGCGCGATGGCAACGGCACCGCCGCTTCCTCCAGAAGCATCCCGACCTTCTCCTCCGGCTCCTGCCCGGGCCGCTTCGCTGGCTCTCAGGAGGCTCTTCCGGGAATGACGCGCGCTGTTGGCGGCCGAACCTCTGGCAGCGGATCGTGCTCGCCCTGTTTTGGATCCCGGCGTGGGAGCGCCCCCGGTTCAAACGGCGCATCCCCGTGGCCGGGCGGCCGAGGTGACGGCGGCACGGGCGGCGCAGCCGGTCAACGGCCTCGCGGCGGGAGCGTGTTGACGTAGAGCTTCACGTTGTGGGTGGCGCGGCCGACGGCGACGATGTCGGGATTGCCGTCGCCGGTGAGGTCGGCGGCGACGAGATCCTCGACCGTCACGCCGCCGGCATCGATCACCTCGCGGGTCCAGCGGGAGCCGTCGATGTTCGCCCGGTAGACGGCGAGCGTCGGCCCGTGTCCCTCGACGGCTGAGGGGTCGCTCGATCCGAATACGATCTCGTCGCCGCCGTCGCCGTCGAGATCGACGGTGGCCAGGGCGTGGCCGCGGGTATAGCCCTCGTCGATCACCGTCCGCCGCCAGGGGGCAGCGGGGCCGTCGGCCGAAGGATGGTAGACGGCCACCGCCGTGCCGTGCATCGGCTCGACGGTGACGAGGAACTCCCGGCCATTGGCGAGCGACCCGAGCTTGATCTCGCCAGAGCCGCTTGCGTCGGGGGTGCCACCGGCGATCCCCGCGGCGAGCGTGGCCTTGGAGATGCCGATCTCGCGATGCCGGATCAGATGAACGCCCTCCCGGCTGGCGGTGAGTGTGTCGATCCGGCCGTCCCCATCGACGTCGGCGTGGGCGTGGTTGTGCATCCGATTGAGCGCGCCGTCGAGGATTGTGGCCGGCCAGCGGTCCTTGACCGGATCGGCCGGCACCGTGAACGCCGTCAGCGCCACCCCCGGCTTCCCTTCCGGTGCGGCCAGTGGCGAGACAATGAGCTGTGCCTTCCCCGAACCGAGGACGTCGGCCCAGCGCATCCGATGGGTGGAATGGAGCGGCCCGAGATCGATAACCTTCCACGGCTCGTCAAGCGTCGCACCGCGACGGAGCCAGTGGACGCTGCCGGTCTTCGGCCAAGAGGCGCCAAGCGCGAAGTCGACCTGGCCGTCGCCGTCGATGTCGTGCGGCGCGATGGAGACGTTGTCGCGCGGCGTCTGATCACGGATCACCGTGTGCTTCTTCCATTCGCCGGCCGTCTCGGCCGGGTTGCCATACCAGAGGACGGCGTTTTCGGTGACGACGACGATGTCCTGCCGGGCATCGCCATCGACGTCGGCAAGTGTCACCGCATAGCAGATCTCCCCTGGATGGGGATCGATGACACGCGCGGTGAAGGCCGGCTCGGCGGCGGCGGCCGCAGGGAGCCACGCGCCGGAGAGGAGAAACGCCGCGACACGGAGCCTGCGCATGGAAGACCTCGGGCGTGGAAAAAATCCCCGAAAAAACCCGAGAATCTCAGACGAGCTCGGGGAGCGGGGCGTGGTGGTCGGTGATGTACTGCGGCCGGCCGGAGAGATCGGTGACCGTCGAGAGATGATCGATGCCGAGGCGGTGGTAGAGGGTGGCGTGGACCTCCTCGAAGCGCACCGGCCGGTCCTTCACCTCGCCAGCCACCCGGTCGGTCGAGCCGATCACCTGCCCGGTTCGCAGGCCGCCGCCGGCGAGGAGCGCACAGGTGACGTTTGGCCAGTGATCGCGGCCGGCATCCTTGTTGATCTTCGGCGTCCGGCCGAACTCCCCCCACACGATCACCGTCACGTCCTTGTCGAGGCCGCGGCGATGGATATCGCTGACGAGCGCCGACACGCCCTGGTCGAGCTGGGGGATGTTCTCGCGGCAGTTGGCGAAGTTAGCGCCGTGGTAGTCCCAGAAACTGTAGCTGAGCGTCACGCAGCGCACCCCGGCCTCGACGAGGCGGCGGGCGGCGAGGAATTGCTGCATGAGCCGCGGGGCGCCGTCCCCCTGATGCTTCTCGGTGCCGTAGCCGTATTCATCCCGCACTGACTGCGGCTCCTTCGAGACATCGAGCGCCTCGGCCAGCGCGTTCGATGTGAGGACGCCGAAGGCCTGCTGCTGGAAGGCGTCCATCCCCTCCATCATGCCGGTGCGGTCGGCCGTGCGGTTGAAGGAGTCGAGGGCGCGGACGAGGCCGCCACGGTCGCCGAGCCGGTCGAGGGTGAGGCCCGAGAGAACGAGATCGCCGGCGCCGTCGCCATTGGGCTGGAAGGGGGTGCAGGAGGGGCCGAGATAGCCGGGCTTGCCGGAGTTGTAGGGGCGGTGCTGCATCCGTGGTGAGAGGCCGACATAGGGGGGCGCCGCCGGGCGGGCCGGTCCCTTGAGCCTGGCCACCACCGAGCCGAACTCCGGATGCCCACCCGGCGGCTGCCGCTGATGGCTGCGGCCGGTGAGGCACTGGAAGGAGTAATGGTCGCCGGTGGCGCCAACGAGCGAGCGGATGACGGCGAACTTGTCCATCATTTTCGCCATCCGCGGCATCAGTTCGCAGACTTCGATGCCAGGGACATTGGTGGCGATGGGTGAGAACTCGCCGCGAACCTCGCTCGGGGC
>CAJBCV010000003.1 GCA_903951635.1 uncultured Planctomycetaceae bacterium | reverse complement strand
CCCGGAGCGTCGTATGGCACGGCACCGCTGGGCTCTGGCGATCGCCCCTCGCCGCCGCTCGTGGGCGGATCGGCCGCTCTCGATCAGGGCCTTCCGACAAGTGCTGGCCAAGGGGTTGGCTCCGGCGGGGGATCGGGTGATGGCGCCGATGGCTGGATGGTGTTCGCGAGCACGGAATCAGATGAGAAACCGGAAGGCGGCGGTGCTGATCAACCCTCGGCAGACGACATTCCACCGCCGAACTCCGACGGCGTCCTCGACGCCAATGCACTTCGCAGGAGCTTGCAGAGAGAGAAAGAGTTCGAGGAGGCAAAGGAAGCGTTTGGGAATGTTCCCAAACCGGTTCGGGATCTGACCACCAAGGTCCTCTCCGACAAGGAAGACATACGCCGACCGCTCAAGGAGTTTCTCGACCTCCCCGCCGAGTACCGGAAAGCCATTCTCGAGTACTATCGTTTCACCGCGGAAAGAGCGTATCGGGAGAATGCGGAGGCCGTGCGGCAACTTAACCAGCATCGAATTGACTATCTGACGGGAAAGCGCCCTGATCCCCCCGGACCGATTTCGAACTTCCCCAAGCCGAAAGTGCCATGATGAGGGAAACGCCCAGCGATCCGACACGCGAGGGTCTGTGTCCCAGCCTCCTCGCTGTGAGTTTTCGTTCACCCGCTGGCCGATGGGTGACTCATGATCCCGAGATGTCGCATGCCTTGGGTCATCTCTCGGGTGGTCTTCCCGGCGGCACCATCACCGGGATCACGATGGATGGCGAGCGACTCTATCCCGAGGACTCTCCACTCTTCGTTCAGCCGGACCTCCTCGTTGATTTCGCCAAGCAGACGGCGGTGGGGCTCGTCTTCGAGATCACGAGTCCCGCCAAAGAACTGCCTCGCGCGAAGCGAATGCTGGCTCACCTCGATTCGCATGCGATTCGCCTGTCCGAGCACGGCATCACCGTCGACGGCCGACGGCCGCGGCGGAATGTGTACTACGACAATCCTTCGCTCGAAGTGCTGTGGGCCGATTCGGAGGACTATGAGGTCGTTCTTGGGCAATACTTGAACGGAATGTGGGAGTTTCTCTACGACACCCCGACACCAACGCTCCTCTACAACGGCGACAACTGGTCGGTGCCGGTGGGCCTGATCACGTCCTTGGACGACATTCATTACCCCATTGAGATGAGCCGCAGCGGCTTTCGCGATCTTGAGCTGCGCTTCGTGTGACGGGCGCAGCGAACCGGGGTTGCAGCGGCCCGTGCCCTGCCGAGAATCGAGACGTTGGGCGTCCGGCGGTGTGCGGCGCGGATGACGCTGACGAGGTCCGGACCGTCGGAAGCGGAGGAGCAATGGAGCGGTTGCGGAGAAGGAGCGGGGCAGTGGCCAGCCTCCTCGTGGCGGTGGGTGGCCTGGCGGTCGCGCTGCGCGGCGGGAACGCCGCGCCGCCAGAGTCTCCACGTCATCCCGTGCCGGTGCGGGCCTGGTTCCAGCCCAAGTTCCTCGACACCCGGCCGGAGGTGTACGTCGGCATGAACCTGATCACGTCGCTCGTCGATGCGGACGTGGCGGAGCGCTGGTCAGGTAAGGGCGTGGTCACGCTCAAGTGGGCCTTCGGACCGCAGTCGGAGTATTCGCAGGGAAAGCCGGAGTACTATCGGGATCAGTGCGAGCCGTTCATCGACGGCCAACCGTTTCGCTTTGCGGGCGTGGGAATCGACGAGTGGAATCCGGGGAGCGAGCGCTTCGCGGAGGAGAGCAAGCTGGCCGCCGAGGGCTACCGCGCCGCGCGGGCGACCTGGCCCGACAACCTCGTGGTGGCGCGGGTCACGCAGCCCGACGAGACCTTCCTCGCGCTCCTCGCCGACGGCACGTTCGATCTGGCGATCATCGAGGGCTACACATTCATTCCCGACGTCGGCGGGCTCACGCTCGACGGGATCAGGGATCGTGTCAACGTCGTGGAGAAGGCAGGGCTCCTCGATCGGTGCATCGTCTGCTTTGGCTACGTCGCGGCGGGCACCGACAAAGCCGGGCGACGGATGACCGCGGACGATCTGTCGGTGCTCGTCAGGGCGGTCAAGAAGGAGTATCCACAGATGCCGGGTTTGGCGTTCTACGGCTTCGATGACGGTGACCCCGGCACACCCGACCTGATCGCCGCGGCGGAGCGATTGGGCTTGGAACTCTATCCGTCGCGGGAACGAGGAGGGCGGTGAGAGTGAGCGCCGTCATCGCCAGGCTCGCTGACCGGCTCGCCCGCGACCCACAAGGCGTCGGGCCGACGGGATTTCCGTTCGCCGCTGCGTCGAAGGCAAGCCCCGCAAGCATCGCCGAGGCGGAGAAATCGCTGGGCTTCTCGCTTCCTCCGTTGCTCCGTCGGGCCTATCTGGAAGTTGCCAACGGTGGCTTTGGACCAGGGTACGGCGTGATCGGGGTCGGCGGCGGATTCACCGACGACTTGGGGAACAACGTCATCGATCTTTACCGGGGCTTCCGGCTGGGCGATCCCGACGATCCGGCGTGGTGTTGGCCGCTCGGGGGCCTTCCGTTTTGTTACTGGGGCTGTGCCGTGTATTCCGTCGTCGATGCCTTCACGCACGGGAATCCCGTCTCGCTCATCGACATGGAGGCCGAGGAGCAGGGAACGACGACCGCAGGCGTCACGCTTGCCCGATCGCCATTTTTGGAGGTCTGGTTGACCGATTGGCTGGACGGCAAGGGCTAACTGGCTGCGGATCAAGTGCCGGCCCGACCGCACGAGGCGGTCGCGAGTGCCCGGCACTCGGGAAAACCGGAGGTTCTCCGAGTGGAACGGTTCTCCCGGCTGCCCCACAGCCGGTTCGGTCAAAGATGACTTTTTCCACGGGCAGCCAAGAAGCCCCGGACTGATCCTGGCGGGGACCCTCGGCCTCCTCCATGGGGCCGCCGGCAGAGCCAGGCGGTCCGCCGGCGGCCAAAACTGCGGGGAATCCGCGTCGGATGAGGGTTCTGACCGATCTGGTCCACGAGACAAGATCGGTCAAGAAGTCGTTCCGGGGGCGTTTTCTGCGATGCTTTCGCGCTGTCCATGCGGTGGTTTCGCGACCATCACACCGCGGCGGGAGTCCGCCACCGTTCCCCCGATCCCTGCCCCACGGCCCTGTCGATCACACAGTGCCCCCGTCGTCGTGTTCCACCTCACCCCGATGGCGCCATCGTCGTCCGCCAGATGGAAATCGTTCCCGGGGGGGATAGCATGAAGAACGTCATGAGACCCCACGGAAAGTCTGGCGAAATCTTCTTGAGCCTTCTGCGGTGGCGATTGATCTGGGCGGTCGCGGCGGGCGTGGTTGCCGCGACTGGGTGGTCGCTCGTGCTCTCATGGACTTCGGGTCTTCCGCGCGTGAGCGACGTGTCGCTCGCTGCCGCGGCCGAGAGAGGCAACACCCCGAGCACTTGGCTTGCGACGTTCGTCGTAGCCGCGTGTGCCGCGTTCCTCCTGCAATGGTTCGTGCATTCGCTGATCTCTCTGCTGATTCGCTTGTGCCGGCGCGGACCGGAAAGGGGAACTCGATGACTGCGTGGATCTGCTTTCGTTGTCTGGTGCGCCGACTGCAGATCATGATCAGGAACGGAGCTTGGTTTCGCGAAATCGGGGGGGCAGGCGGAAGAGAACGACCTGACGGAGCCCTTGAAGCCTGGCGGTCCTGAGTCGCTATGATCAGGAGCCCTGCCCAGGTGGGATTCTGCGATCTGAACCTTCGTCCTGCGCCTCGATGACCAACATCCCTCGATCCGCGCTTGCCCCCACGCCGCCCGGCGCTATCGTCGTCTGCCAGATGGAGGTCATCCCCGGGAACCCCGAGGTGAACCTCGCCCGGATCCTCCAGGGCATCGACGAGGGATCGGCTGCCGGGGCGGCGCTTGTGCTCTTCCCCGAGATGGCCCTGCCCGGCTACCTCCTCGGCGATGAATGGGAGAACGACGCTTTTCTCCGCGACCTCGGGAGCATGAACGACGAGATTGTCGCCCACACCCGCGGGCGCTGTGCGGCGATCTGGGGGAACGTGCGGGCCGTGTTCGGCAGCCATGAGGCGGTCCACGGCCGCGTGCCGGCGCTCGGCCTTCGCGGTGAGGACGGGCGGACGCGGAAATACAACGCGGCGTATGTGGCCGCCGACGGGG
>CAJBCV010000002.1 GCA_903951635.1 uncultured Planctomycetaceae bacterium | reverse complement strand
GCGGCCGCGTGGGCCGCTGGTACCACGAGCCCTGTCGGAGGCGCCCATGATCTCCCCGTCGGACCTCCGGGCACGCTTGATCGGCGCGGCGGCGTGCGCCGTCGTCGTGCTTGGCGTCGTGCTTGGCGTCGCCACGATCGGCCATGCCGAGAAGGCTGGCGACGCTCCCTCGGGCGGAGCGATCGGGAAGGCCGACTGGCATCTCGATCCGGCGCCGTTCAAGGCGCGGGCCGAGCGATCGGCCGACGGGGCCACGCTCACGCTCGACAACGGCCTCATCCGCCGCGTCCTCCGCCTCGAGGAGGGCTGCGCCACCGTGGCACTTGACGATCTCGCGAGCGACCGCAGTCTCCTCCGCGCCGTGGGCCCCGAGGCGCTGGTGACGATCGACGGCGTCGAGCATCGGATCGGTGGACTCATCGGCCAGCCGAATCGGGCGTTCCTCCTTCCCGCCTGGCTCGCCGCGATGTCGGCCGATCGGGAGGCCCTCCGCCTCACTGGGATCGAAACCGGCGTCACCGTCGAGCGGTTTCCCTGGAAGCGCTCCCGGCATCATGCGCCTGGTGCGGCTTGGCCGCCGCCGGGGGTGTCGGCCCGCCTCGACTTCGCCCCCGCCGGCGACGCCCCTCCCTTCACGGTCAGCGTTCACTACGAGCTCTACGACGGTCTCCCCGCTTTCTCGAAGTGGATCGTCGTCACGAATCGCTCGGCACGGCCGCTCACCGTCGATCGTTTCGCCGCCGAACACCTGGCGATCGTCGAGCCCTCCAATCCGGTCGACGACGCACCGGGAGTCATCCTTCCCCATCCCGACGCGCTCCATGTCGAGACCGATCAGGCCTTTGGCGGCTTCGGCCACGAGCATGCCTGCCGCCATGCCGTCCGCTGGAAGGAAGACCCGGCCTTCGGCACGCAGGTCAACTACGAGAAGAAGATGCCCTGCCTCCTCGAGGTGGGCCCGTTCCGCGGGCCGGCCCAGGAGGTGGCGCCGGGGGAATCGTTCGAGAGCTTCCGGGCCTTCGTCCTTATCCACGATTCCACTGACCGGGAGCGGCGTGGGCTGGCGGTGCGGAGATTCAAGCGCACCCTGGCGCCGTGGGCGACGGAAAACCCGCTCATGCACCACCTCCTCGACTCCCGCCCCGAGGCGGTGCGGCGGGCGATCAATGAGGCAGCCGAGGTCGGCTTCGAGATGGTGATCCTCTCCTTCGGCTCGGGCTTCGATGCCGAGAACGAACACCCAGAGCACCTCGCACGCTTCAAGGAACTCACCGACCACGCTCGCACGCGCGGCATCGATCTTGGCGCCTACTCCCTCCTCTCGAGCCGGCAGATCGGCGGCGGGAACGACGTCGTCCCCGCCCCCGGCGAGAAGACGACCTTCGGCCACGCTCCGGCCCTGACCAGCCCGTGGGGCCTCGACTACTTCCGCAAGCTCGAGAAGCTCTACGACACGACCGGCTTCACCGTCCTCGAGCACGACGGCTCCTATCCCGGCGATTGGGACGTCACGCCCCGGCCGCCGCTCCAGCGCGGCCTCGACGACTCCCAATGGGCGCAGTGGCGGATCATCCGCGACTGGTATCGGTGGTGCCGGGAGCGCGGCGTCTATCTCAATGTTCCCGACCACTACTTCCTCGCCGGCTCGAACAAATGCGGCATGGGCTACCGGGAGACGAACTGGTCGCTCCCCCGGGCCGAGCAGGTGATCCACACCCGCCAGAACATTTTCGACGGCACCTGGGAGCGGACACCCTCGATGGGATGGATGTTCGTGCCGCTGGCGGAGTACCACGGCGGCGGCGCTGCGGCGACCGTTCAGCCGCTCGCCGACCATCTCGACCACTACCGGCGGATGATGGAATCGAACCTCGCCCTCGGCGTGCAGGCCTGCTACCGCGGCCCGCGGCTCTACGACACCGACGCGACGCGCGAGATGGTCCGGGAACAGGTCGCCTGGTACAAGGCCCACCGCGACATCCTCGAAAGCGACGTCCTCCACCTCCGCCGCGCCGACGGCCGCGACTGGGACGGCATGCTCCATGTCAATCCGCGGCTCGACAACCGCGCTCTGCTTGCCGTCTTCAATCCGCTCGACGAGGCGATCGAGCGGACGATCCTGGTCCCCCTCTACTACGCCGGTCTCGAAGGCTCGTGCCAGGCAAGCCGGGGCGGCGCGGACGCCGAGCGCGTGCCGCTCGATCGCTTCAGCCGCGCCGCGGTGACGCTCACGATCCCCGCAGGTGGAATGGCGTGGGTGGTGTTCCGGGCGGAGTGAGCCGGCGGCGGCCGGCTGGAGATCAGGCGCCTTCCGACGTGGCGGTCCAGAACGTGAGTCGGTTGGCAAACGGATCGTGGATCGTCATCTCGCAGGCGCCCCAGTCCTGATCGTGCCAGCCGGGGCGGGCATTCCCGTAGCCCTTGGCGTTAAGACTCGCACAGAGGCCGCGGACATCCGCGACCTCGATCCTCACTCGGGCCCCCGGCGCGCAGTCGCCGAAATGCTCGGAGAGGTGGATCCGGCAGCTTCCCTGCGAGATCCCCATGTAGAGCGGCATCCCCGGCTCGAAGCGGTG
>CAJBCV010000001.1 GCA_903951635.1 uncultured Planctomycetaceae bacterium | reverse complement strand
TGGTGGCGTATCCTTTTGCCCCAACGTGGGGCGGCTGGTGGGGTGATAGCCCCAGCAGGATACGCCGCCTTTTTTCATGCGCTCAACGAACACGACTTTCGGTCATAGCTCAATGCGGCTGGAACCCAGAGACTCCCAGGACAAAGGAACTCCACCATGTTTGGCGACGATGACAACAAGAAGAAATTCGACCTGATCGATGAGCTTGCCCGTGGTGCCATCTACCGTGGAGGTGAGGACCAGGAGCAGTTCCTCATCGGCTATGGCAAAGGGATGATTGGCTGTGTGGTCTTTTGTGTTGTGATGTGGGTGGTCGGATCGATCGTCCAGCACTTCCGCTGAACGGTGGAATCGTTGATTTCCTCGAGGTTTTTCCCCGCCGAAGACGGCGACAGCGCCCCCAGAATCCAAGGTTTCCCCACATGGACGTGACGATTCACCGCGGTTCGAAGGAGATCGGCGGTAGCTGCGTGGAGGTATCGGCCGGAGGGACCCGGCTGATCCTCGACGTGGGCCTGCCGCTGGTGGACGAAGACCGGGAGCCCTTTGATGCACGGACGACGAAGAACAAGTCGGTCGAAGAGCTGATCGCGGCCAAGGTGATCCCGAACGTGCCTGGGCTCTTTGGCGATGGCCCACGGCCTGACGCGATCCTTCTCTCGCACAGCCACATCGACCATGCCGGCCTGCTCCACCTGACGAACCCGGAGATCCCGATCCACGCCACGAAGGGCGCGAGCCAGATGATGCTGGCCGGGGATCTCTTCGCGAACCAGGAACGGCTGCCGAAGGAACGGCACCACCGGGTCTTCCCCGGAAGGCCGTTCACCGTTGGGGCATTCACGGTGACCCCCTTCTCTGTCGATCACTCGACGTTCGGCTGCGTGGCCTATCTCCTCGAGGCCGATGGCAAATCCCTCCTCTACTCAGGCGATCTGCGCTGGCATGGCCGCAAGCCGGAAATGCTCCAAAACCTCGTTGGCTCGATCGCCCCCCGGAAGATAGACGCCCTCGTGATGGAGGGCACCCACGTCGGTTCGGGGCGGGGGAAGGGAAAGAACGAGTACGAGCTCGAAGCGGAGATCCTGGCGACGATCCGGGAAGCCAAAAAACTCGTGCTCGCCAGCTTCTCACCGCAGGACGTCGACCGGCTGCTCAGCTACATGAATGCCACCCGGGACGCCGGCCGGGTGTTCGTGGCGGATGCCTACACGGCGTTCGTGATGCACCTGGTGGCGGGGGACACTGAGGTGCCGAGGCCCGGGGAGGCAGACCCCGTCCGCATCTACTTCAACGCGACGTTCCAGAAGAAGCGGAATCTCCAGACGGTCGCCGAGAAGATCGGCAAGTCCCGGATCGAACTGGACGAGATCCTCCAGTCGCCCGAGCGCTTCGTGATGGTCTTTCGGCCGTCGATGACGCGGCACGACTTCGGCGGTCGACTGCCAGCCGGGTGCCGCTGCATCTACTCAGCCTGGCGGGGGTATCTCGAGAAGCCGGACTGGATGGAGTGCCAGAAACAGGTCGCCGAGGCCGGCGGGGACTTTGTGCCGAGGCACACCTCTGGGCACATCTACGAGGAGGATCTCGTGGACCTCGTGACGAAGCTGAACCCGAAGCGGGTGATCCCGATCCACACCTTCGAGCCGGGCGGATTCTCGCGGCATTTCCCCAATGCCACGCCCCTTAATGACGGCGAACGCTCCCCGATCGAGTGAGCTGGACGAATCAGCGCCGGCGACGGCGGCGGATCGAGCACGGCTGGTCACAATAACCCACACATCAGATTCCCGGCGTCCCCACTTCCATCGAGCAAAGAAGCAGATCCTGCGGTTTGAAGCAGGGGTGCCAGGCTGATAAACTGATTGGCTGATCGCAAGTCCGGGGTGTATTGGGCGGTGATCAGGGAGGCTCTCCTTGGAGATGAACAGTATGCGCCTCGCAGCAGTAGCGATGATGTTAGCGATGGCAGTTCCGGTGTTCGGGCAACAAGCTACTAATGAGATCCGGGAACTCGATATTGAGCATGCACGCCGCCTCGCAATGCAAGCGGGGCCGCTCGATCTCAACGGCCTGGAAAGTTTGTCGTTAGGCGTAGCGGAGGCGCTTGCGCAACACACCGGTAGCCTGAAACTAGATGGCTTGACGACGCTTTCCCCGGAGGCCGCCTCGGCACTGTCCCATCACAAGGGCGACCTGAGCTTTCGTGGCCTGAACGCCCTCTCGCCGGAATTGGCTTCTGCGTTGTCCATGACAAGATATACGCTCGCTCTTGACGGCCTGACGGTCCTGTCGCCAGCAGTGGCTTTGGCACTGGTGCGGCACAATGCAGATATCAGCCTTGGAGAATTGAAGACCCTTTCGCCGGAAGTGGCGAACTCACTAGCAACCTCCAAGTCATCCGTCTTTCTTGACGGCCTCACGACGCTATCGCCGGAGGTAGCCAAGGCGTTCGAAAAGCACCGGGGTGAATTGAGCCTGAAAGGCCTCAAGACACTCACCCCGGAGGCCGCGGAAGCGTTGGCGAAACACAGGGGGGATTTGATTCTCAGCGGTCTGACGACGATTTCGGACGAGGCGGCGGAAGAGTTGGGAAAACACAAAGGAACCCTGCGACTTGACGGCCTGCTCGAGCTGTCGGACGACTCGGCCGAAACGCTTGCGAAACATCAGGACTTCTTGAGCCTCAATGGTCTTTCAGCGATTTCAGACGAGGCGGCGAGGTCGCTCGCGAAGCACAAGGGTCCGTTGAATCTCAATCGACTTGAGACGCTATCTCCAAGAGCGGCCGAGGCTCTGGCGAAGCTCGAATGGGAGTTGGACGTCGGCGGTCTTACCACTCTCTCGGATGAGGCGGCTATCGCGATCGCGCAGCACAAGGGTTACCTGAGCGTTGGCGGCCTGACGACACTCTCCGTACAAGTGGCCGAAGCGTTCGGGAAGCACGAGGGATCGTTAAGCATTGGCGGCCTCACGACGGTTTCCGTCGCGGCAGCCAAGGCTCTCACAAAACACAAAGGCCATCTTCGACTCAGAGGGTCGCCGACGCTCTCGGATGAGGCGGTGGAGGTATTGCGGACAAACCCGGACATTTCATTTCACCAGGATGGCAACTCACTCAATCGCGGCCGTAGGAGAACGCCGGGGACTCTTTGACCACAATTCGAAGTGTCTATTGGGCCTTGCGATCATCCGAGTTAGGTCGCTGCGGCTCGCTATTAGCGGCTAGCAGGCCGTGGCCCAAGGCGATTTCTGTGTCTCTGACCGCCTGATCGTCAGCCGCCGATGGCCCGCGACCTCTCCGCCATGGGCGCGACCAGCGCCGCCGCCAGGCGATCCAGCGTTGACAGGAGCCGCTCGACGTGAGTCCAGGCGGTTTGCAGAAGAGCGCGGAGCCCCTGCAGGCTCCCTCGACCACCGATTCCGATGATCGCCCGCATGATCGTCGAAGGGATGCGTCCCGCGACCATCATCAGATGCCGCTCCGCAACGCTCGCGAGTCCTCGCCGCCACGTGCGTCTCGCACCGCCGGTGTCGCAGACATGAGCGAAGGATCGCTCGGTCAGCTCGCTGCGAAGTCTGGAGAGCTGCTTGCCTCGCTTGCTCTGCGTGCGTTTTCGCGCGGCGTAGACGGCCCGCTTCTCTGCCAGATCCTTGTCGGTCCGTCGCCGTAGCTTCGGCGAAGCACGTTCGGGAATGTAGGCCCGCATGCCGAGCTCCGCAGCGAGCGTGACCACCTTCGTCGAGTGGTAGCCCTTGTCGGCGACGATAGCCTGGACTTCATTCTCGCCACCCGCCTTCTCGACGTTCACCGCCGCATCGATCGCGGTGTCGATCACCGTGGCCGTGTCGGGGGCATTGCCGGGCTGCACGTTCACCGCGACGACGATGTCGGTGTCGAGATCGACGGCATGCTCGGCCTTGTAGGCCATTCGCGTCGTGCCATCCTTCATCCGCGAGATCGTCGCGTCGGGGTCGTTCGGATTCTCCCGGTCGTCGTTCGAGACCGTCTTTCCAGGCCGATTCCGGTCGAATTGCCGCAGTTCATCGTCCGTCGGATCCTCGAGCCCTGCCTTCTAGGCGAGCTTCTTCGTGTAGTCCTTCCAGCCCTTGCCGGAGTCCTTTCGCACGATCGATCGCATCGAGGCGTTGGCTTGGATCGTCGTCGAGTCGATGCCGATCGCCTCACCCCACAGCAGCCCCTTGTGGGCGGCGACGGAGAGGATGAAGTTGAAGACCTCGTCGAAGACCTCCTTCGGCAGCCGCTTATGCGTCTTGCTCACGCAGGTGTCATTCGGCGCTTCAAAACCGGCCATGCATCGGCGCTTGAAAACCGGCCACCAGGTGGGGGGTACTGGGTGGAAGAATCCTCTTCTTCGGACCTGCGTGCAAGGGGTTTCGATTCAGTTCGTCCCGTCTGTGCCGGTCTTCCGGTCAGCGGCGGCATCGCCGCCGCGTAATCGCCGTGCTTTCCCGGTCGGCGCGCTGGCCGGTTTTGGCCCCGCTTCGGCGCCGCCGTCGGCTGGCCGGTTGTGCATCCGGTAGCTCCTCCCCTGGATGGAGATGATCTCGGCGTGGTGGAGGAAGCGGTCGAGGATCGCCGAGGCACTCGGCACATCCCCAAGAAGCTTGCCCCAGTCCTCGATCGGCCTGTTGCTCGTCATGATCGTGCTGCGGGTTTGATGGCGGCGAAGGACGATCTCGAAGAGGTATTCGCCGCTGCGCTTGGGGAGCTGCTTCATCCCCATGTCGTCGATGATCAGCAGATCGGGCTTGAGGTAATCGGCCAGCACGGTGTCGTCTTGGTTCATCGCCTCCGAATGGAGGAAGTCGCGGACGACGTCGAAGATCGAGCGGTAGTAGACCGACTTCCCCTGCTTGATGGCGTTGTAGCCGATGGCCTGGGCGATGTGCGTCTTCCCCGTGCCGGGCGGCCCGACGATGAGCACGTCGCGGCTCTGATCGAGAAACTGACACGTGGCCAGCTCGAAGATCTGCTTGCGCGGAAGCGACGTGTTGAAGTCCCATTCAAAGTGATCGAGGGGCTTGAGATCGAGGAAGCGGGCGTTCTTGGTCCGCCGTTCGAGCTGCCGCTGGTTTCGGACAGCGAGCTCGTCTTGGAGGATCAGCTCCAGGAATTCGATGTGGCTGAGCCGACCGGCCTGTGCCTCCTGGAGCCGGACCTCGAGCGACTGGGCCAGCCCCGAGAGCCGCAGCTGCCGGAGGATCGACCGGAGATGATCACGCATGGGAAGGAAGCTCCTGGGATGAAACAGCACGACGTCACGATGACGGTTCGATGAAGATCGTCGGACGGTCCTGACGACGCTCCGCCGCCCGCGCGATGATCGCCGCGTAGTCGCTGAGCGGACGGATGAGCGGATGTTCGTCGAGAAAATCGAGTGCCTGCTGCTTCTCGGTACGCCGGCCGATCAGTTGCCGCACCGTCCGCAGCCGATAGCACTGGTACGACAGCGCCGTTCCGCAGGCGTCTTCAAGCTGCGCACAGGTGTGCTTGCGCGTCAGCGACAGAAGCCCCTGCACGACCCGATGACCCTCGATTCCTCGGGCTAAAACCACCGCCTGGGCCCAGTCATGGCATTGCGGGCCGATCGACTTCACCTTCCCGAGCAGATAAGCGATGCCCCGCTCGAGGCCGTTGATCTTCGTCGGATGGATATGGTGCTGCGACGTGCTGAAGCGGCCATGCACCTGCTGGGCATGGATCGCGATCTCCTTCATCCGCTGACAGAAGACGCGCACCACGCGGCCATTCCACCGCACCCACACGTCGCGACCGAGGTATTCCGGCGGCACCGAGTAGAAGGCCCGCTCCACCTCGACATGCCCGTCGCGACTGACCTTGCGCTTCGCCTCACGGAAGTTCTCGAAGCGCACCGCAGGAAGTGGCAGCAGCGCCTGACGCTCCGACTCGTTGAAGACTGTCAGTACCTGCCGCTTCGTCGTCCCGTGGATCCGCTGGTCTGCTACCCGCTCCTCCCACCCTCGAAGGAAGTCGTTCTGCTCGGTGAGAGTCTTGAAGACGCGACCCTGGAGGGCGTTGGACTGCACGTAGGCCACGCCCCGCTCCGTCTTCCCCTTGTGTCGTGGCGTCCTCGGTCGTGTCGGCAGCACCACCGTCCCGTAATGACGGCAGAAGTCGGCAAGCTTCGGATTGATCTCCGGATCG